>NZ_CP092483.1:3393958-3702500 GCF_022429625.1 Devosia lacusdianchii
CGCCATTTCGGCCTGGTGCCAGAGTGGCTCGGGGCGGTTGCGGTCCGGCCGTTGCAGGCCCTGTGGTTCATCCATGTCCCGTCCTCCAAGCCGGCCCCATTGCCCCGGCAAATGCCGCCCCGATCAGTCCAGCGCCCGGCCCATGCCGCGCTGCCAGCAACTCCACCTGCCGCAGGTGCGGCGGCAGGTGCCGGACCATCCCCGCTTCGATCAGCGGCGCCAATACATCGAACGCCTCCGCCACCCCGCCCGCCAGAATGACCGCCCGCGGCGCCAGCAGCGCCACCGCGCCGGCCAGCGCCGTACCCAGTATCCGCATCGGACGCTGCAGCGCCGACGCGGCCGGATTGCCGTCGCGCGCCGCCACGATCAGCGCAGCGCCACTGGCAAGGCCGAGCGATTTGGCCAACCGGTCCAGCGCCCGCCCCGAACATTGCCGCTCCAGCCAGCCGCTGACATCCTCGCCCGGATCTTCGGCATCAACAGACGCCCAACCAAACGAGCACGCCGCCCCCATCGTCCCGCTGACGATGGTACCACCAGCCAGCACCGCCGAGCCGATCCCCGTTCCGATCGCCAGCAGGATCGCATCGGCAAGGCCGCTGGCAGCGCCGGCGCGCACTTCGGCGAGCAGGCTGAGCTGGGCATCATTGCCCAGCCCGATCGAAACCCCCGGAAACGCCGCGCTGAGGTCGAACCCGTCGAGATAGGACAGATTGGGCACCCAGCGACAGGTCGCGCCCTCCGCAAGCCCCGGAATACCCAGCCCAAGCGCCGTCGCGCCATGCTCAGCCAGATGCGCGCGCACCAGTGCCACAAACTCATCCCGCGTCGCCGGCGCCGCCACATTGGCGACAGGGCGCACCGCCGCCGGATCGCCCATTGGCGCAGCCCCGACACGGCAGCGCGTTCCACCCAGATCGATGGCAAGAACCGTGCTCATCCCTTGACCCCACTCGAGACGATGGAGTCCACGAAGAACCGCTGCAGGAACACGAACAACAACACCGGCGGCAGTACCGCCATCGTGGCGCCGGCCATGACCAGCCCGGTATTCATCGCCCCGCGATTGTAGCTCAACAGCCGCGAGAGCGAGATAACGATGGGATATTGCTCGGTCTGCCCCTGCAGCACCGTCAGCGGCCACAGATAGCTGTTCCAGTGATAGACGAAGGCGAACAGCGTCAGCGCCGCAATGGCCGGCATCACCGAAGGCGCCACCACCTTGAACAGGATGCGCATCTCGCTGGCGCCATCCACACGCGCCGCGTCGATCAGCTCGTCGGGCACGCCCTTGATATATTGCCGCATCAGGAAAATGCCGAAGGCATTGGCCAGGTTTGGCACGATGACGCCGATCAGGCTGGCATTGAGCCCGAGATACCCGGTGATCCGATAAAGCGGAATGAGCGTGACGATGGGCGGCAGGAACATGGCCGCGATCAGCACGGCAAACAGGGCCTCGCGCCCCCTGAACCGGTACTTGGCGAACGCATAGCCCGCCATCAGGCTGGTGACGATGATCGCCGCCGTGGTGACCGTGGCGATCACAGCCGAATTGACCAGCGAACGCCCCAGGCTCACCACATCGGCAACCTCGGCATAGGCACTGAGGTTCGGCGTTGCCGGCAGCCATACCGGCGGCACCTGCATGCTTTCCTGCGGCGTCTTGAGACTGGATAGCACCATCCAGACCATGGGAAATGCAGCCACCACCGCGACCACGATGATCAGCAGCGTCAGCAACCCTTCCTGCGGCGAAGCGAAAATGCGTGGCCGGGCGGCGCTCATGCTCGCTCCTCCCGGCTGCGCGCCAGGGCGAAGAGCAGCGTGATGGCCACGACCAGTGCCAGCATCAGGGTCACCGCCATGGCCGAGCCCAGCCCGCCCTGGGCCCGCTCGATGCCGACACGGCGGATATGATAGGTCAGCACATTGGTCGAGTTGACCGGCCCGCCCTGCGTGATCAAAGCCACCGGCTCGAACACCTGCACGGCATTGATGACGGCGATCACGGCCGAAAACAGCAGCGTATTGCTCAGCAGCGGCAGGGTAATGGCGTGGAATTGCCGCCACGCCGAAGCGCCGTCCATCCGCGCCGCCTCATAAAGTGTCGGCGGAATCTGGGTCAGTCCGGCCACGGCCAGCACGGTGAAATAGCCCACCTGCTGCCACACATTGAGCACCACCAGCGATACCAGCGCCGTCGATGGCGACGATAGCCACGGCTGCGGCCCGATGCCGACCCAGCCCAGCATCTGGTTGATCGGCCCTTCGGTGGGTGAATAGAGCTTCGACCACACCAAAGCCACCGCGATCATCGGCACCATATAGGTGGAAAACAGCACCGTGCGCAGCATGATGCCGCCGGGGGCCAGCCGCTGGTGCACCAGCAGGCCCAGCGCCACCGATAGCGGCACGATCACGACCACCGACAGGCCGGTATAGACGGCGGTATTGACCAGCGCCGCCTTGAAGTCACGGCCGACTGAACTTGACCCGAAGATCGCGAAGAAATTGTCGAGCCCTACGAACTGCGCCGTTTCGAAGCCGGTCTGCGTCGACCAATCCTGAAACGCCAGCCAGATGGTCAGCGCCATCGGCAGCAGCACGAAGACCCCGATCAGGCCCGTGGCCGGCGCCAGCATGGCAATCGCCGATCTGTGATGGATGCGCTGCATGAGGGTCCGGGGAGAAGGAGTATCGGGATTCTCAGTCGTCTCGGGAGGAATCATTTCCGAGTTGGGCACGGCCGCGCGACAATCCACCGCGCGGTTCCTCCCCCTTGACGGGGGAGGCTAGGAGGGGGTGTTGAGAGCCCCGGTATCGGGGCTTACCCCACCCCCACCCTTGATCCCTCCCCGCAAGGGGGAGGGTGTCGACTGCAACATCTACCCAGCCAACTACTTCGCGTTGCGCTCAAGAATCTCGGTCGCATCCGCCTGGGCATTGGCCTGCGCATCGGCGGCACTGACCTGGCCGAACTGCAGCGCCTCCAGCGTCTGCTGCAGCGATTCCGAGAATTCCTGACCGCCGAGCACGGTCGGAAATGGCTTGGCGTCAGCCAGCGGGCCGGTATAGCCAGCAAGGAACGGATCGCTGCTCAGGCGTTCGGCGAAGGCCACCCCGTCAGATGTCCGCGACGGCAGGATGCCCATCGACATCAGGATTTCGCCCATGGCCGAGGCGCCATTGGCGCCCGAATCCGGTCCGTTGAGCCACTCGAGGAACGTCCAGGCGGCCGCCTGCTCTTCCGCGTCCGCTTGGGCATTGACCACGGTCATCCACGAATACGAGATCGACCGCGCCGTGTCGCCCGATGGGCCCACCGGGATCGGCGCGGTGGCGATATCGGCATAGGCATCGCCCATGCCGGCCTTGAGCGCCGATTCCCACCAATTGGCCATGATGATCATGCCGGTCTTGCCCGAGACGAAATTGTCGAGGAACGGCCCGGTCGTATTGGCGTCGGCCGTCGCCATGGCCGGGTCGGCATAGCCCGAGGTAATGAGCTTTTCGTAGAGCTCGAACGTCTCCTTGGCCGCCGCGCTGTCGAGCACCGGCTTGCCGTCGACCACCAGATCGCCGCCATTGGAAACCAGCAGCGACGCGAACGGGTGCAACACGCCGGCGGCCCACGAATTGATCAGCCCAAAACCCTGCTGGCCCTTGGATGCATCGGTGAGCTTTTCTGCCGCCGCCAGGAATTCGTCCCAGGTCTTGGGCGGCTCGGCTATACCGGCTTCGAGGAATAGGCGCTTGTTGTAGTTGAGTGCGTAGACGTCGATCTCGTTGGGAATGCCATAGAGCGAGCCACCCGCGCTGGCAGCGCTGACCACGCCCGCCGGCCAATTCGCCGCCACGCCTTCTGCCACCTCGGCCGGAGCCGGAGCGACCAGCGCGTCGCGTGCCAGGTCGGGCAGCCACGCATCATAAATGCCGGCAATCGTCGCGCCCCCTGCCCCGCCGCCCGACGTGCGCAGCGTGGTCAGGAGATCGCCAAACGGCACGGCGCGGACGGTGATCGCATCATTAGGGTGGCTCTCGCTGTACTTTTCGATCGCCGCTTCCAGCAGGGTCACCGTCTCGGGCGACCAGTGCGTCAGAAACGAAATGTCGGCCGCCTGCGTCATCGCGGTGCCAGACACCAGGACAGTCGCCACGCCAGCCAGGCGGCGGATAGCCCTAACGTAATGCATGAATCTTCTCCCCTCTCGCTCCGGCCAGCCTTCCGCCAACCGATAGGTATTAGTGTTATGACGTTATAACGACTTAATCAATCGGATTCTTGGCGCGATATGCGTCCGGGCAAGAGAACTTTCTTGCCGCTGTCGGCCCGCGTGGGTTTCGCCCGTCCTCGGATCAAGACGCACGCGCGGAGGATCCAATGATAGCGACAATTTCCATCGGCCTACCCATAGAGAGCCGTCGGCGGGCCTGTGACTTTTACCGCAAGGCCCTCGGGCTTGAGATGGTGGGCGAGATCGACAAGGACGGCATGTCCGAGCCCCTGCAATTCGCGCTCGATACGCATACGCGCCTGACGCTCATTCCCCATGTCGGCTTCGGCTGGATGGTTGGCGACATCAGGCGCGCCCCGGGTGGCAAGAGCGAGTGCCTGCTGACACTGCAGGTCGAGACCTTGGAAGAGGTTCGGCGCGTGTTCAAGAGCTGCATCGACGCGGGCGCCAAGGCGATCGAAGAGCCCATCCAGAAGGATTGGGGCTATGTCGCCATTATCGCCGATCCCGACACGCATCTGTGGATGATCGCCGCCAATCTGTGGTGATGGCGACGACTGGCTTCGCATCATCGTGTCTGCCGGCCCGGAGAGGCGCGCTTTCCGGCGACGAGGCCATGGGACCGCGCCACGCACGCCGTCAGATCGATTTGCGCCAGATCGACAGTCGCCGACACCCGCACCCAGTGCCCCCTCGGGAAATAGGGCGCCTGCGCGACGCCGAGCAGGGCCGTGAGTCCCTCGAATGCTTCAGGCGGGCACTTGAAGATGATTGCCGCCAAGCCGTCTTCCGCTAGCGCGTGCGTGGCGAAGATCTTCCTGTTGACTTTGGCCAATCGGGCACCCCATTGATCGTGCAGGCTGCTCCCCTCAAGGGCAGCGGCAAACGCGTCGAACGCCGCCACGGTGAACAGATCGATGTCAGTCAACGGCCCTATCCTCCACGAATGGCAGTACGTCCAGCGCGGCACACGCGATATTGTGGTCCTGCCCGACGGTTGCCGCGACCTGATCATTCGCATTCCGCCCGATGGCAAACCCGCGCTGCTGTATCCAGAACTCGATGACCGCGCTGTGCAGGTCTGCCTCGCCCCCGGCGCGCGCCTGTTCGGCTTCCGGCTGCGCCCGGGGGCACGTTTCCCCACAGCCCTGCTGCGTCAATTGCGGCACGAGTTCACGCAGCACCTCGACGACGACCGGATGCGGCATCTCGCCCGCGACGCTATCCACGCCGAAACGGACCTGGGGGATGAATTGCTGGGCGCCATCCAGTCGACCTCCAGTGTCGATGCCGCGGCGCGCCGGCTGGGCGTATCTGTCCGCACGCTGCACCGTCACCTCCTCCACGTGACCGACCGCCCGCCCTCGTTCTGGTTCGATCTGGCGCGGGCACGGCGGGCGCTGGCGGCGCTGGCATCCGAGGCGGGTCTGGCGGAAATCGCCGCCGACGCCGGCTATGCCGACCAGCCCCACATGACGCGCTCCTTCCGTTACCGTTTCGGCGCCACCCCGGCTCGCTTCCGCGCCGACGCCCGCCTCATGCGCCTCGCGGGGCATTCGGGCTTTGCTGGATAAACCGGGCATATTCGGCGCTGGGCGGGATCGCCTTGTGGCAATAGACCAGCACGCCCGCCGGATCGAGCACGCCAAAGCCCCGATCCCCCCAGGGATTATCGGCCAGCGGAACCACGATGTTTGCGCCTGCCGCAGCCATGCGCGTATGCATGCCGTCGACGTCATCGACCACCAGGTTCAGCATCCCGCCGCCCGAAAAGGGCGCGACGCCTTCGCGCGGCTCCATGAACCCCACTTCGGGCGCATCAGCCTGCTTGCCCAGCCGCACCAGCACATACCAGCCACAGTCGAACGGACACCAGGTATCGAAGTGCCGCTCGTAAAAAGCGCGGGCCGCCGCGACATCGGGCGTTACAAAAGTTGTCGACGATGATTGGACGCTCATGCATATCTCCTGCAGCTATGGCCGGAGATTGCCGCCCGCGACGGTAGCCGTCTTGAACGGATCGGACAGGCGAACGAAATCTGCGATGCACCGGCCCCCCGCTGGCTGCGCACCCTGACCCCGGGAGACTATCCATGACCGCCCAAGGCGACTTCGCCGACCGCCTCGAGGCCCTGGAAACGCGCATCGCCTTCCAGGACCAGACCATCGAAGACCTCAACGCCACCATCACCGCGCAGTGGCGCCAGATCGACCTGCTGACCCGGAAACTGGAACAAGTGGAACAGCAGGTGCGCTCCGGTGTGCACATTGCTGACCCGGCGACGGAGCCACCACCGCCGCACTATTGAGGGATAGGCCCCCCTCAAACAAAAGGCCCGCCGAAGCGGGCCTTTCCAATTCTCTAGTGTCCGAGGCTCTTGACGATATCCTCGGTGACCTTCTTGGCATCCCCGAATAGCATCATCGTATTGTCGCGGAAGAACAGCTCATTCTGCACGCCCGCATAGCCTGCCGCCATGCCGCGCTTGATGAACAGCACCGTGCCGGCGTCCTCGACGTTGAGCACCGGCATGCCATAGATCGGCGACGTCTTGTCGGTCTTGGCGGCCGGATTGGTCACGTCATTGGCGCCGATGACGAAGGCGACGTCGGACTGGGCGAATTCGGAATTGATGTCCTCCAGCTCGAACACTTCGTCATAAGGCACATTGGCTTCCGCCAGCAGCACGTTCATGTGCCCCGGCATACGACCCGCCACCGGATGGATAGCGTATTTGACCGTGACGCCTTCCTTCTTGAGCAGGTCGGCCATTTCGCGCAGAGCGTGCTGCGCCTGGGCGACAGCCATGCCGTAACCCGGCACGATGATGACCTTGCCCGCATTCTTCATCAGGAATGCCGCGTCTTCCGCCGCGCCCTGCTTGACCGGACGATCGTCCTCTTCCGCGCCAGCAGCCGCACCGCTATCGCCACCGAAGCCGCCGAGGATCACCGAGATGAAGCTGCGGTTCATCGCCTTGCACATGATGTAGCTCAGGATCGCGCCCGAGCTGCCCACCAGTGCGCCGGTGATGATCAGCGCCGTATTGCCCAGCGTGAAGCCGATGCCGGCGGCCGCCCAACCCGAATACGAGTTGAGCATGGAGACGACCACCGGCATGTCGGCGCCGCCGATCGGGATGATCATCAACCCGCCCAGCACCAGCGCCAGGATGGTGATGGCCCAGAACAGCCACGGATCGGCCGAGACCGTGAAGGCCCACACCAGCAGCACGATGGCCACGCCCATGACGATATGGATGGCATGGCGCGCCGGCAGGATGATCGGCTTGCCGCTCATATTGCCGTTGAGCTTGGCGAAGGCGATGACCGAGCCGGTAAAGGTGAAGGCGCCGATGGCCACGCCGATCGACATTTCCACCAGCGCCTGCGCATGGATCGCGCCGGGTGCGCCGATACCGAAAGCCTCAGGCGCATAAAGCGCCGCGGCCGCCACAAACACGGCGGCAAGGCCGACCAGCGAGTGGAAAGCCGCCACCAGTTGCGGCATGTCGGTCATCTTGACCGTGCGCGCCATATAGGCGCCGATGCCGCCGCCAATGCCGATGCCGCCAATGATCAGCACCCAGCTGACCCAGTCGGACGGTGCCGCCACAGCGAGCGTGGTGACGATGGCAATGCCCATGCCCACCATGCCGAAGGTGTTGCCCTGGCGCGAGGATTTGGGGCTCGAAAGTCCGCGCAGCGCGAGGATGAACAGCACACCCGAAACGAGATAGAGCAGCGCTGCGATATCTGCAGAGATCATCGGCGTTAGCCCTTCTTCTTGTACATTGCCAGCATGCGCTGGGTGACGAGGAACCCGCCAAAGATGTTGACGCTCGCAAAGACCAGCGCGATGAAGCCGAAGACCTTGCTGACCCAGCTGCTATCGCTGGCCAGGTGCACGCCCACCGCGAGCAACGCGCCGACCACGATGACCGAGGAGATGGCGTTGGTGACGCTCATCAGCGGCGTATGCAGCGCCGGGGTCACCGACCACACCACGAAATAGCCGACGAAAATCGCCAGCACGAAAATCGCCAGGCGGAAGGTGAAGGGGTCGATCGCCCCGCCAATGGCCGCATGCGCAGCCGCGGCGATCACATCGGCGGTCTGTTCTGCCGTCGCTTCCATTTACTTGGCTCCCTTGGGTGCAGCTGGCTTCTTGGCAGCCGGCTTCTTGGCGGCCACAGGTTTCTTGGCAGCCGGCGCGGCCGTCTTTGCGGCAGCAGCAGGGGCAGCGGCAGGTTTCGGCGTTGCCGGCTTCTTGACCGCAGGTTTGGCCGCCACAGGCTTCTTGGCTGGTGCTGGCTTCGTGGCTGGCGCAGCAGCCGCATCGATCACCGCTGCCGCCTTCTTGGTCGCGGCAGCCTTTGCCGGGGTCGGCGCCGGTTCCGCCGCGGCGGGGATGGACTGCTCCACCCCTGGCGCCGCCTTCTTGGGCGTGTCGGCCATGGCAGCAACGACAGGCTTCTTGGCAGCCGGCTTCTTGGTCAGTTCAGCCGCAACCACGGCACCGGTTTTCGCGCCGGGCGGCGGCGTGACAACATCGCCGGCTTTGGCCTTGGCCACCGGCTTGGAGGCCGATGCCTTCGACTTGACCACCGCACCGGTCTTGGCAACCGCCGGGGGTGTGATGATGTCGCCGGTTTTGGGAGCCGCCGTCACAAAGCTCGGATGCACCACCGCACCATCGCGCGTCAGCACCGTCGCCTTGACCAGCTCGTCATCCCAGTTGATGGCGAGCTTCTTTTCCTTGGCATCGATCAGCGTGGTGACGAAGGCCAAGAGATTACGCGCATAAAGCTGCGACGCCGTGGTCGGGATGCGACCCTGCACATTGGTGTAGCCGATGATCTTGACGCCGTTATGCTCGATGACCTTGCCGGGCACCGTCAGTTCGACATTGCCGCCGCGCTCGGCCGCCAGGTCCACGATAACAGAACCCGGCGCCATCGATTCCACCATGGCCTTGGTGATCAGCCGTGGCGCCGGACGCCCCGGGATCAGTGCCGTGGTGATGACGATGTCTTGCTTGGCGATATGGCTGGCGGTGAGTTCGGCCTGCTTGGCCTGATACTCGGCGCTCATCTGCTTGGCATAGCCGCCGGCGGTTTCCGCCTGCTTGAATTCGTCGTCCTCGACAGCGACGAACTTGCCGCCAAGCGATTCAACCTGTTCCTTGGCTGCCGGCCGCACGTCGGTCGCCGACACCACCGCACCGAGGCGCTTGGCCGTCGCAATGGCCTGCAACCCGGCAACACCGGCGCCCATCACAAACGCCTTGGCCGGACGCACCGTGCCGGCTGCCGTCATCATCATCGGCAGCGCGCGCTCGAACTCGGCCGCCGCTTCGATAACGCCCTGATAACCGGCAAGGTTCGCCTGGCTCGAGAGAATGTCCATCACCTGCGCGCGTGTAATGCGCGGCATGAATTCCATCGACACCGCCGTCACGCCCGCTTTTGCCAGCGCCGCGACATCCTTGTCATTGCCATAGGGGTCGAGTGCGCCGATCACCAGCGCGCCTTTGTTGACGCCAGCAAGCGATGCCGCGCTTGGGCGCCGCACGGTCAGCACCACATCGGCGCCCTTCAGCGCCGCATCGGCGCTGGCCGCAATCGTGGCGCCTGCGGCCGTATAGTCCTTGTCGAGGATGCGCGAACCCGCACCGGCGCCCTTTTCGACCGACACGCTGGCGCCGAGCGCAATCAGCTTGCCGACCGTTTCGGGGGTTGCCGCAACGCGGTTCTCGCCCTCGAAACGTTCACGGACGATGGCAATTTTCATGAAATTCTCCTGCCCGCCTGCCCGACGGACAGGCTCGTATGAATGCCTGTATATGCCTTGGGATCAGGGGTTGATCACGAAGTACAGGATGATCGCCGTGGCGGCCAAAACCACGATGGTCCACTTGGTGAAGGCGATGAAACCATTATAGGTCGCCTCGTGCTGGGCGTAGTCCATCGGTGATTCAACCTGCAGCTCGGTATGGTGTTCTGGGCGGTGCTTAGTGGCCATGTCGTCCTCGTAAGTCCAGTCGTCTCAAAGTCTATCAGCCGAAAGTCGACCTCAGGGCGATGTCGCTTCCAGTTCATCGATAAGTCGCTCGATCATGCCGAGACCCAGCGACCAGAATTGGGGATCCTTGGCGTCCAGCCCGAACGGCGCCAGCAGTTCGGAATGGTGCTTGCTTCCCCCGGCCTTGAGCAGCTCGAAATAGCGCTCGGCAAAGCCAACATTCGACTTCTCATACTGTGCGTAGAGCGAGTTCACAAGGCAGTCACCGAAGGCATAGGCATAGACGTAGAACGGGGAATGGATGAAGTGCGGGATGTAGGCCCAGAACGTGCCATAGCCTTCATTCTGCTCGATGGCGTCGCCGAGCGATTCCTTCTGCACATCGAGCCAGATCTGGTTGATCTCCTCGGTGCGCAACTCACCCTGCCGCCGCGCCGTGTGGACCCGCCGCTCGAAGGTGTAGAACGCAATCTGGCGCACGACCGTATTGAGCATATCCTCGACCTTGCTCGACAGCAGGGCAAAGCGCTGCTTGGGGTCGGTGGTCTTGTCGAGCAGCGAGCGGAAGGTCAGCATCTCGCCGAACACCGACGCGGTTTCGGCCAGCGTCAGCGGCGTATTGGCCAGGATCGGCCCCTGCGCCGCCGCCATCCGCTGGTGCACGCCATGCCCCAGCTCATGCGCCAGGGTCATGATATCGCGCGACCGGCCCATATAGTTGAGCATCAGGTAGGGATGTGCGCTCGGCACGGTCGGGTGCGCAAAGGCGCCCGATAGCTTGCCATCGCCCACCGGGGCGTCGATCCAGCCCGAATTGAAGAACGGCTTGGCCCACTCCGCCAGTTCCGGCGAGAAGCGGCCATAGGCCTCCATCACCGTCGCGACCGCGCTGTCCCAGTCCCAGGTGCGCTCGTCGCTGGTCGGCAGTGGCGCATTGCGGTCCCAGGCATTGAGCTTGTCCTTGCCGAACCACTTGGCCTTCATCTTGTAGTAGCGATGGCTGAGTCGTGGATAGGCATCCTCGACCGCCTTCTGCAGCGCGTCGACCACTTCGCGCTCCACCGAATTGGCCATGTGCCTACTATCGGCAATGTCCTCGTAGCCACGCCAGCGATCCGAGATTTCCTTGTCCTTGGCCAGCACATTGGTGATGTGGGTGAACAGCCGGCTATTAGCCTCGAGCGTCTTGCCGAGCGCCTTGAACGCGGATTCGCGCTTCTTCTCGTCCTTTTCGGAGAGCAGATGCAGCGTCGATTCCATGTTGAGCGTTTCGCCATCCACCTCGAATTCGAGGCTGGCCAGCGTCTCGTCGAACAGCCGGTTCCAGGCCGAATAGGCGGTGACCGACTTGTCGTGGAACAGCTCTTCGAGCTTGTCGTCGAGCTGATACGGCTTGGCCTTGCGCAATTCGGCAAACCAGGTGCGGTAGCGCGCCAGCTCCGGATCGGCCGCAAATGCCGCTTCCAGGTCCGCATCCTCGATGCGGTTCAGCTCGAGCTCGAAAAACAGCACGCGGGTGCTGAGATTGGTCAGCGCCTCATTGGTATCGCCCATGAACTTGGCGCGATCCGGATCGGTCGACTTCTGCGCATATTGCAGGAACGAGAACGAACCGATCTTGCCCGTCAGGTCACCCAGCGCCTCGCTATCTTTGATCGCCGCGACCAGCTTGCCGGCCTTGGTCAGATCAACAAGCTTGCCCTTGTAGTCCGCTTCGAACTTGGCCGCGTCCGCCTTGGCCTTGTCGAGGTCAGCCTTGAACTCGGCGCTGTCCTTGCCCGGATAGAGGTCCGAGAGATCCCATTCCGGCAGCGCGCCGAACTGGTTGTGGCCCTTCTGAGCGGCTTCGGTCATGGCAGAGTCTCCGACTGGTCAAATCGCGCGCGGACCTTAGCCACCGGGGACTGCGCTGTGAAGGGCGCGCGCCTCAAATCGAGACATTGCATGGAACGACGGTCATTGATGTTTCAGGCGACCGCCTCCCCCTTGTGGGGCTTCGAACCGGGCCCGCAGGGCCAAATCGCTCCAGTGGAGCGATTTGAGGTGAGAAGGCCATGAGAGCTGCGCTCGAATGGCTGGATAAGGGTGGGGGTAGGCTAGCCACGATATCGGGCTCTCACCACCGTCCCAGCGTAAGTGCGTCTAATCGTTCCCCGCCAGCACCATGATGTCACTGCCCGCCGCATCCACCAGGATCAGCTTGTCGCGTTGCGCGTCGATCCGATAACTCGCCGCCCGCCCCAAGGCGTCGAGGAACTTGCTCTCCTGGTCCATGATCGCTGGCGCGCAGGCCATCTCGGTCGAAAACAGCTCGCCGAAATGGATCGCCACGCCATCGATCCTCGCCTTGCCGCCAATGCTGTTGCAGCCGCCGGTGCCACTCACCTGCCCATCGGCTGCCACCACCAGCACCGTCTGCAAATTGTCGATCACCCCGCGCCCATCAATGTCCTCGACCAGCCAGCTACCGTCCGGCCAGCCCTCGCTCGCCGCCGAGATTGCCTCGGCGACGCGTTCGACCAGGATGTCGGTCGTATCGGGGTCGGTGCCGAAGACGCTGTTATTCGAGGTCGAGATGAACAGCAGCTCATCCCCGTCGGTGATGCGCGCGGAAACCGAATATCGATGCCCCGGCTCGATCGCGGACGGGTCGTAACTGATCGAATAGGTGTATGGCGACGATGCCCCGGTGGCCTCCACCGCGCCCAGCACCTTGGCCGGCGCATCGGCCAGCGATATGTCGGCCAATTCGACGCTGACCTTGGCGCTCTCGGGCAGCATGATCTTCTCGCGGAAATAGACCGTGCCGCTGATCACCGCACCATCAGCCATTGCGCTGCTCCCCGTCATCACCAGGGCGACCACGCCCATGACCAGCCCCAAGCCAAACTTGCCTGCACGCATCATGCTGCTACTCCTCGATTTTGTCCGATCCTATGCAGCACCGCCGCCAACGTCCACCGATCGCGGCTCAAATCACGGCCAAGTCACCGCAACCGATCACCGAATTCTCGATGATTAATCGCCCCTTAACTCGCGCCGCCCATCCTCCTCCCAAAACGGCACACGATTCGATGCCGCATCAAGAAGACTGGAGTCTGGATGACGCGCGTACTGATAGTCGACGATGATCCGGTTCAACTGCGCCTGACGGCCGAGGTTGCCAACCGCGCCGGCTTCAAGCCGCTGACCGCTACTGGCGGTGAGCAGGCGCTGCAGATTCTGCGCGACGACCGCAATATCGGCGCCATGATCCTCGATCTGGTCATGCCCGATCTCGACGGCATGGCCGTGATGGACGCCATGCGCCGCGAGGGCCTTACCACCCCGGTCATCGTGCAGACTGCCAACGCTTCGCTCGAAACCGTCATCTCGGCCATGCGCAACGGCGCTGCAGACTATTTCGTCAAGCCCGTTTCGCCCGAGCGCCTGGTCATCTCCCTACGCAACGCCATGAAGCTCGATGCGCTCGAAGCCACCATCCGCGCCGAGCGCGCCCGCAAGACCGGCACCTTCACTGTGTCAGACATGATCGCCAAGGCCCCCGCCATGGCCCGCGTCATCTCGCTCTGCGCCAAGGCCGCCAAATCGACGATTCCCGTATTGATCGAAGGCGAGACCGGCGTCGGCAAGGAACTGATCGCCCGCATCATCCAGGGTTCCGGCGAACGCGCCGGCAAGCCATTCGTCACCGTCAATTGCGGCGCCATCCCGCCCAACCTGGTCGAGTCAGTGCTCTTCGGCCACAAGAAGGGCGCCTTCACCGGCGCCATCGCCGACCAAACAGGCAAGTTCGCCGAAGCCCATAACGGCACCATTTTCCTAGACGAAGTCGGCGAACTGCCGCTCGATACCCAGGTCAAGCTGCTGCGCGTCTTGCAGGAGGGCGAGATCGAACCGGTCGGCGCGGCCCGCCCCGAACGCGTCAATGTCCGCGTTATCTCGGCCACCAATCGGCGGCTGCTCAACCTGGCCAAGACAGGCGAATTCCGCGAAGACCTCTACTACCGCCTCAACGTCTTCCCCATCTACACGCCGCCTTTGCGCGAACGCCTCGAAGACGTGCCGGCCCTGGTCGCCATGTTCACCGCCCGCTTCGCCGCCGAAGCCGGCAAGCGCGTGCTCGGCATTTCTCCGCCGGCCCTCGACATGCTCATGGCCTATGATTGGCCGGGCAATGTCCGCCAGCTCGAAAACGCCGTCTACCGCGCCATCGTCCTCAGCGATGGCGCCTTCCTCGAAACCGTCGATTTCCCGCAGATCGTCGCCCAGGCCAATGGCCGCGACATCGCCGCCCGGGCCATCGAAACCGCCCCCGTCGCCGCCGCCCCGACCCATATCGACATGGCCACCGCCCGCCAGCGCATCGCCTTCGAACAACCCGCCGCCCAAGACCGCTTCCTCGACCCCTCAGGCGAAGTCGCCGCCCTCGCCGAAATCGAACGCGCCGCGATTGTGTTTGCCATCGAACACCACGGCGGCCGCATGTCGCGCGTAGCCCGGGCGCTCAAAATCGGCCGCTCAACGCTGTATCGCAAGCTGCACGAGTATGGCTTAGCGGAAGAGCTGATTAACGACGCAGCGTAGCTCACGTATTGCGAAATCAATCTGGAGCAGAGGTCGATGAAAAATATCCGCACCGCAGCGCTGGGTCTTGGAATCGTCGCCGCCTTGTCGTCAACGGCGCGTGCCGAGTGGACCGTCGATCAGTTGCTGAACAAATCTGAGGGTACAGCGCAAGAACGCAATAACTACCTTGAGGGCCTCAGAGACGGCCTATTGTACGGCGGCTCAGGGTGGGGCAGCGACAGCACAGGAAAACCGCTTTGCCTTACCAACGTGGATGCGGAGAAGATCACGGCAACAGAGTTTGAGAGAATGCTCACAGAGCAAGCTCAAGGTATGGGCGCAATTGGTACCGCGCCACTACCTATGATCGGTTTGTTCGCATTGATCCGAGCATTTCCTTGCCCCTAAGTCCAAATGCGACGGATCACACCAAGCGACACAGATATGAGCTTCAACGAGCCGTCTCAGGCTAGTCGCTACTTACCCATCCCCCGCACAATCTCCAAGAACTCCGCATGCCCCAACGCATGCTTCGCCGCCTCGCGATATTCCTTCACCAGCCCCTCATAAGCCTCCCGCGCGAACTGCCGAAGCTTGGGGTCCTTGTCCATTTCCTTGCGCGCCAGATCCTGGCTGAGCAGCCCCAGCCCCGCCAGCACCGGATAGTGCAACTGCGTCTGGATATGCGGCAGCCCGAACAAATTCTCCGGGAAATGCTCGTGCCGCGGCATGTGCTGCTGCCAATATTCCAGCCGCTGCTTGGTCTCCGGGTGAATCCTGTTGGCCCGCACCTCGCGCCAGAACGGCGTATCGTCGCGCTCGACCAGATAATGCGTATTCACAAACGTGCGGAAGTCATCCACCTGCCGCCCCACCCGCGCATTGTAGTCGGCCCGATCATCCGGCGTCATATCATCAGCATGCTTCAGATGCCGGTCGGCAAACAGCATCATCTGCACGATCGTGCCGTGGATCGACGTCGATTCCAGCGGTTCGAGGAAGCTCGAACTCAGCCCCACCGCCAAGACATTCCCCACCCAGGCATTTTCCAACCGACCGATCTGGAAGCGGATATCGCTGCGCACCTCGATCTCGCGCCCCAGCACCCGCTCCACCTCGGCCTTGGCCTGTTCGGGCGTGCAGAATTCGTCGGAATAGACATAGCCGCAGCCATAGCGCGTCTGCGTCGGGATCTGCCACATCCAACCGCTCTCCTGCGCCCAGGCGCGGGTATAGTTGGCGATCTCCTCGCCCGGCTTGATATCCAGCCAGAACGGCAACGCCCGGTTGACCGGCAATTCATGCGCATAGCTTATCCACGGCGCCTGCATTTCCTTGACGATCAGCTGTTTGCGGAACCCTGTCGCATCGATGAAGAAGTCGGCTTCGAGCCTCTGCCCATTGTCGAGCTCCAGCGCCGTCACATCGCCGCTCTCGGCATCCCGATGCACTCCCGACACCACCGCATCGACAATCTCGACGCCCTTGGACTTGCTGGCGAAAAACCGCCCCACCTTGGCCTGATCGAAATGATAGGCATGATGAAACGGCCCCAGCGGGATCAGCGAGCCATCGGCCTTTTTTGCATAAGGCGCCTTCTTCTGCTCCAGCAGCGGGCCGAACAGATGCATGTCGGTAATCGGCCGCCCAGCGGCGATCGCATAGACATTGAGATAATCCGACGGCGCCCCAGCCGGCGGCTTGATCACCTGATGGGGATCATCGATCGGCCCATAATAGGTAAAACCCTTGCGCCGCCAGTCCTCGTGCCGAATGCCCAGCTTGAATGTCGCTTCGGTCTTGCGGAAAAACTCGAACTCATCGATGCCAAAATGCTTAAGCAGCACGCGAAACGCCGCCGTCGTGGCCTCGCCCACACCAACGGTGGGAATGCTCGACGGTTCGATCACGCTGATACGGGCATTAATGCCCTTGCGCCGCGCCGCATCCTGAATGATGAACGCCGCGATCCAGCCGGCGGTGCCACCGCCGACGACCACGAAATGGCTTTGCCGGTCCATAGAAAGTCTCCTCCGCCGACGACGCTAGGGCGCACCTCGCCCCGCCGCAAGCCGGTCTTAGAAACCCGTAAATCTCCGCTTCTTTTTCGGACTGCCAGATAACGCCTTTTGCCCGGCGCTGTGCTACCCAATCCGCAATCGGAGGAAGACCATGACCTATCAAGCCGCGCCCGGGCGCTACGAAACCATGCAATACCGCAATGCCGGCAGTTCGGGGCTCAAGCTCCCCGTCATCAGCCTCGGCCTCTGGCAGAATTTCGGCGGCACCCGCGATTATCCCTCGGCCTTCGCCATCCTCGGCCGCGCCTTCGACGCCGGCGTGACCCATTTCGATCTCGCCAACAATTACGGTCCCCCGCCCGGTGCCGCCGAAGAGCTGTTCGGCCAGGTCATGGCCCGCGATTTCCACCCCTATCGCGACGAACTCATCATCTCGTCCAAGGCCGGCTATCGCATGTGGGACGGTCCGTACGGCGAGTGGGGCAGCCGCAAGAACCTGATCGCCTCATGCGACCAGTCGCTCAAGCGCCTCGGCCTCGACTATGTCGATATCTTCTATTCGCACCGCTACGACCCCAAGACCCCGCTTGAAGAGACCATGGGCGCCCTCGCCACCATCGTCGCTCAGGGCAAGGCGCTCTATGTCGGCATTTCCAACTATCCGGAAGCCGAAACCCGCGAAGCGCACCGCATCCTCAAGGCGCTCGGGGTGCCCTGCATCCTGCACCAGCCGAGCTATTCGACGCTCAACCGCTGGATCGAGGACGATCACACCGTCGACGCCTGCGGGGAACTGGGCATCGGCATCATCGCCTTCTCGCCACTGGCGCAGGGCGTGCTCTCGGGCAAATACAACACCGGCGACACCAAGGGCGCCCGCGGCACGAGCAACAATCCGTTCCTCAAGGCCGAAAACATCAAGCCGGGCACCCTTGCCGCTGTCGAAGCCCTCGGCCACATCGCCAGGGCGCGTGGCCAGACCATGCCTCAGCTTGCCTTGGCCTGGGTGCTGCGCCGCAAGGAGATGACCTCGGCCCTGATCGGGGTGCGCACCGTCGAGCAGCTCGACGACAATCTGGGCGTGCTCAACAACCTCGATTTCACCGCCGAGGAGCTGGCCGCCATTGACGCCGCCTCAGCCTCCGGGCTGACCGACGGCAAGCCCCGCTGGTGACGCTTTGCGCCGCCGGACTCGTTCCGGCGGCTGCTCGCGGTCGACCGCCTTCGAATAGAGCCGCACCATCGACATCGGCTGCCCCGCGTGCTGGAAATACACCCGCACTCGCAAATCCGCCCGCCGCCCACTGCGCACCAGCGTCTCGCCGGTCGCTTTCAATGCCGCATCCTCGGGCGAGATGGCGCTGTCGACGATGACCTCGCCGGCATCCGCGACGCCGGTGCGACAATCCACGACACGATAACTGGTCATGAGGGCCTCCTTAAATGCCCCCAATACCACCCCAGCGAGTGTCCCGCTGCTAACTATGTTAATTGGCGTTGCTGGCCCCCCGTCCCACCAACGTTCCCTCGGGCCTGACCTGAGGGCCTTGCGTCGCATGTGCCGTGTCGAGAGTAGCCTCGGCTCAAGCCCAAGGGGAGCGCTGGTGGGAGCGGACAGCCTTTAGCTCGCCCATCACCTCCACCGCATCGCACTTGAGGCAACATAGCGCCCCACCCACCGCACGGATTCCTCCCCTATCGGGGGGAGGCTAGGAGTGGGTACTCCGATCTCCCAAAATCCGCCGCGCCCGCGCAATCACCGGCGCATCCACCATGCGCCCGTCCACCACGAATGCCCCGACCTGCCCCTCGGCTGCCGCGACCACCCGTAGCGCCCAATCCAATTCATCCGCGCTCGGCGCAAACGCCGCATTCAGCAGCGGCACTACCGCCGGATGCACGCATGTTGCGCCATCGAACCCATGCCGCCGCGCTTCGGCCGCCGCTTCGGCAATGCCTGCAGCATCCGCATAATCCGCCGTCGACCGCAGCATCCCGAACGACAGCAAGCCCTCTGCCTTGGCCGCGTAATGCACCATCAGCTTGGGAAACCGCAGCACATCCGGCACCGGCTCCGCGCCTAGGTTGAGCGCAAGGTCCTCGCCGCCCAGGCTGAGCGCCATCAGCCGCGGCCCCAGCGCAATGGCCCGCGCATTGAGCACCGCCCCGGCATCCTCGATGATCGCCACGAATACCATTTCAGCGCGTCCGAGCTCGGCCTCAACAGGCCCCAGAAACCCCGCCAGCCGCCCGAAGGTATCGGCATCCTGGGCCTTGGGCACATAGAGCCCATAGGCACCCGCCCGGCAGGCCGCCTCTGCGTCATCAAGCATCAGATCGTCGTCGGCATTGATCCGAACGAACACCTTGGCGCCGTTCTGTCCCACAGATGGCACCGCGTCCGCCAGCGCCGCCCGCGCTGCCGGTTTGTCCGCAGCGGCGACGGCATCCTCGAGATCGAGAATGATCGCATCCGCCCCACGCGCATGCGCCTTGCCGACAAAGCGTTCCGAATTGGCCGGCACATAGAGCAGCGATCGCATCACGGCACCATGGCTCCATCTATCGCCGCGTCATCCAGCCCCGCCTCAGCCAGCACCTCGCGCGTATGCTCACCTATGTCAGGCGCCGCTCGCCGCCACACGCCAGGCGTCGCCGACATATGCGGCACGATATCATGCATCGGCAGCGTGCCGAATTCGGCGTCTTCGACGTCGACGATAATCTCGCGTTCACCGAAATGCCGGTCGGCCATGGCGTCCGCAATGTTGTAGATCGGCCCGACCGTTGCGCCAGATTCCCGCATAATCGCCAACGCCTCAACGCTATCGCGCGCCGCGAACCACGCCCCCACCGCCTCGTCCACCAGCGATCGATGCTTCACCCGATCCGAATTGGTGGCAAAGCGCGGATCGCTGTTCATGTCCGGCCGCCCGATAATCTCGAAAATCCGCCGCGCCACTGCAGGCGTCGAGCCCGACAGCGCCAGGTACTTCCCATCAGCACAGCGATAGACATTGCGCGGCGACGCGGTATTGGAAGCGCTGCCCACCCGCTGCTTGATCTTGCCGGTCACCGCGTGAATGGCCGCCTCCGGCCCCAGCACCGAGAACATCGGCTCCAGCAGGCTCAGGTCGATCACCTGCCCGCGCGCCCGCCCATTCTGCCGCGCATAAAGCGCCATCGTCGTCGCCGACGCGCCATAGATGCCCGCAATCATGTCGGCGAGCGCTAGCGGCGGCAGCACCGGCTCGCGATCGGGAAATCCGGTCCGATCGGCAAAGCCGCTCATGCCCTCGATGATCGTCCCAAACCCCGGAAACTGCGCATAAGGCCCGGTCTGTCCGAACCCCGAAATCCGCACGATGATCAGGTCCGGATTACGCGCCAGCAAGGCTTCGGGCGCCAATCCCATCTGCTCCAGCGTGCCCGGCCGATAATTCTCGATGAACACATCCGCCCCATCGACCAGCGCCCACAGCGCTTCCATCGCCGCCGCATGCCGCAGGTTCAGCGCCACCGAGCGCTTGTTGCGCCCATAGGTCTTCCAGAACAACGAATGCCCGTCATCCTTCCAGTCCCGCAACGGATCCCCCGCCGGCGCCTCGATCTTGATGACATCGGCACCGAAATCGGCGAGCTGCAGGCTGAGCATATTGCCCGCCATCAACCGGCTGAGATCGAGCACGCGAATGCCGGTAAGGGGGCCGGTGGCAGATGGGTCGAAGGTTTTGCGGGTGAAGGTCATGTGCAAGCCCCGTGGCACCATTTCGACCCAGCCACCAGACTGCATCTCCCCCATGATGGGGGAGGTTGGGAAGGGGTGACGGGAGCCCCAGTATCGCGGCCAATCCACCCCCACCCTTGATCCCTCCCCACAAGGGGGAGGGTGTCGACTGAAGGTCCTAAGTTCATATGTAACAAGCCCACCGACGCATAATCACCGCAACCGCAACCCGCTCGTCTTGTCGAAAATCAATAGCCGCGGCGGATCGATATTGAGGTGGATATTCTCGTCCGGGCTCAGCAGCGCATGGTCCCGCACCACGATGGAAATGTCCTGGTCGCCGATCCGCGCCAGCACCTCCTGCGCATCGCCCGTCGGCTCGACCACCACAACAGTCGCAGGAACGCCCGTCTCCGCCAGCGTGATATGCTGCGGCCGCACGCCATAAACGATCTGCGTCCCTGCAGGCACATCCAGCGCCTCACCGAGCGGCAGCTTCACGCCATTCTGCAACGCTACGTCCGTCCCACCCTGATAGGTCGCCTCGAACAGGTTGATCTCGGGCGAACCGATGAAGCTCGCGACGAACAAATTGGCCGGATTGTTGTAGAGCTCCAGCGGCGCTCCCGCCTGCTCGATATTGCCGCCATTCAGCACCACGATCTTGTCGGCCATGGTCATGGCCTCGGTCTGGTCATGCGTCACATAGATCGTCGTCTTGCCCAGCCGCTGATGCAGCCGCTTGATCTCGCCGCGCATCTTGACGCGCAGCTTGGCGTCGAGATTGCTCAGCGGCTCGTCGAACAGGAACGCCCGCGGATTGCGCACGATGGCACGACCCATGGCCACGCGCTGCCTTTGCCCGCCCGAAAGTTCGCGCGGCAACCGATCCAGCAGCTTTTCCAGCCCTAGAATCTCGGCCGCCTCGTCGACCCGCTTCTTGATTTCGGCCTTGCTGGTGCCGGCGAGCTTGAGCGCAAAGCTCATATTGTCCGCCACCTTCATATGCGGGTAGAGCGCATAATTCTGGAACACCATGGCCAGGTCGCGTTCCTTGGCCGGCATATTGTTGACCACCTTGCCGCCAATGGTGATCTGGCCCGAGGAAATATCCTCGAGCCCGGCAATCATCCGCAGCAAGGTCGATTTCCCACACCCGGAAGGACCGACCAGCACCACGAACTCGCCATCGCCCATTTCAAGCGAAATGTCGTTGAGCACCCGCACCTGCCCATACGTCTTGCCGACCCGCTTCAGTTCGATTTCAGACACTTTCGGTCTCCTCTCTTCCTCCCCTTACCTCTCCCTTTGGGGGAGAGGTCGATGCGAAGCATCGGGTGAGGGGGCCTTCCCCTTATTTGCGGCTTATGCCGTCTCGACGATCTCAATCTTGCCAACGCTCACCCGCCCGGCCGAAGCCAACCGAATGCCCGTCATGCCATAGCCATAAGTGGCGTCCGTCGCCTCGATCAGCACCTTACCATCCACGGCAAAGCTGAGCTTGTCGCCCTCAAGCGCAAACCCGAAAGCATAGCTCTTGCCGGTCTCGATCTTGAACGGCGCCCGAGCCAAGACGGTGCTGCCGAAGTCCTCCTTGAGAATGACCACTTCGTCACCCTCAAAGCCCGCCGCATAGAACCGCCCGGTCCCCTGCACGCGCGCCGTCACCAATTGCGACACGCCCGAGAGCCGCTGGATATCCGCCGTCACAACAAGATCCCGCGCATAATAATGCCCGGTCCACAGATCAGCATCCGTTGCCGTATGCCCCTGGATGCGATCGCCCGACTTGGTCCAGTGCCCGCGGTTCCAGGTAAACCGGGTAATCGCCCCCAGCTCCTGGATTTCCTTGGCCGGATCGATGACCGTCCTGCCCGCCCCGCCAAAGCGGAAATCGGCCAGGAACAGCCGGCCCAAAAACTTGAGCCGCCCGAAATACTCGATGGAAATACCCACCTCGTCGATCGCCTCGTCACCATCAGGGACCACAAAGCTGATCTCCTGCCAGCCCTCGGCCGATGGCACATGCCAGGCGCCCGTCTCCTCGATCGCCCCGCTCATCGTGCGGCGGATATAGGGCGCAATCCGCAGGTTCCCGTCGCCATTCCACGGATCGAGCCACACCTTGAACGATACCGTCTGCCCCGCATCCAGCACCGGCGAGAACATCGGCCGATAGCGTTCGTCGTCGAAATCGCTGCGCCGATAGAACGGCTTCCAGAACACCCGGCCGCCCTGCCCGCGCTCCAGCCGGTCAAGCTGGATCTCCAGCGACCCGCGCGAGTCTTCCGTATGCCGCTCCGTCCCGCCCTTGAGCGTGATCTGGTTGAACCCCTCGGTGCGGAAACCATGCGTCGAACCCGGCAAATCGAAGTCGAACCGCACCCCGCGCCGCGTCATGTCCTCCAGCCACAGCTTGGGCACTTCGCGCCCCGCCAGCTGCAACGCCAGCACCGTCAATTCCCGCGCAAAGCTCGGGATATCGACAATGTTGATCGAGCCCACAATGCCCGAGGCCACCAGGAAATCGTTGATCGGCTTGCGATACTTGTCCCAGCCCGGCTGCAGCCCCTGGAACGTGCCGACGATCGCCCCGGCATTGCCCGCATTGCAGTCCGTATCCCAGCCCGCCATCGTCGCAATCTCGACCGTCCGCGGCAGGTCACCCTTGCCATAGAGGATCGACATGATGGTCACGCCCGCATTGGGAATGATGTGGCAGACGCCCGGATAGCGGTCATAGCCCCACTGCGCCGTCAGCATGTCGCGACAGGCGCGCCAGTCATCCGGATTGGCCTTGTGAAAATCGATCACCGCCTGGCAGACCCGCGCATAGGTCGAGCCGGCATCGATCGTCGCCATCGCCGTCTTGATGATCGCGTCGATGCTGGTGGCGTCAAACGCTGCCGCGATCGCCGCTGCGCAGAACCGCGCGCCATTGAGGCCATCGCCGTCATGCGCGACGCTCGCTGCCATTGCCGACATATCCGCCGCCTTCTGCGGATTACCCGGATTCACCCAGCCCCAGCTGTCGATGAAAATCTGCCCGCCGATCTGCTCAGCCACCGTGGTGCCGTTCTGCGCAATCGAGCCCGATTGCGGCGCCGGGATACCGGCCCGCAGATTGCGATAGGCCGTATGCTCGGTCGAAACGCCAAACCCGCCCCACCAATACATGCCATGCTCTTCGGCGGCATAGTTGAGCCAGGTCTTGCCCACATCCTCGGCGGTCGCGTTCAGCCCGTAATCACGCAGTGCGCGGATGAAATAGACCGGACCATTAGTGTCGTCGTCGGCCGCGAAATTCTTGAAATCGCGCAGATACTGCGTCACCTCGCCATAGGTCTTCTGGATGCGCTCATAGCTCCAGATGGTCGGTTCGACCGGGGCGCCCAGCCGCACGCCAATGGCCTTGCCGATAAAGCCGGCATAGATTTTTTCAAGAATTTTTGTTTCGGAGAGCATCAGAAAGTCTTTCAAACAAGAGTTAGACGAGCGCGCTGGCGCGCTTCGGCGGCTTGGTGGTCGGCGGCGAGAATGGCTTTCGCCGTCGCCGTGAAGGCATCGGCGGAAGCGGTCAGATCGAGCTTGTTGGCGCTGTCGAGCAGCTCCCGGTCGGCCGCGTCGATGACGCTTTCGCCATGCATGGCGCCCAGGATCGCCCCGGCCATCACGCCGATCGAGTCCGTGTCGCGGCCCGAATTGATCCCATCCTCGATCGACGGGCGGAAATCGCCGTCATTGACGAGGCAGAAGCCCAGCGCCAGCGGCAGTTCCTCGATGGCATTGAGCCTCGACGGCCGATAGGCGTCGGTCTGCCGGCCGATACGGGCCGGGCTGTGGTTCACGTCGTCGCCCATCGGCGAATATTTGGCGATCGCCGCATGGAACGCGTCGCACACCGCCTCGTGGCTGGCGCCGCTGCCGCGCAGTGAGCGCGCAATTCCGGCAATATCGACAATGGCATCCCTTGTGCCGTCCTTGGCCAGCCCAACGACCGTCTCGACAACAGCATCGATCGTCGTCCCCGGCACGAAAGCCGCCGCCACCGCCGCGGCAACCACGCCAGCCGCCTCCAGCCCAAAGCTCTCCTGGTGCCCCGACGCAAAGGCGATGGCCTCGTCATAGGCGGCCTTTGGGTCGGCCGCATTCACCACCCCGATCGGCGCGATATACATAGCCGCGCCGCAGTTCACCATGTTGCCGATACCGCCCTGGCGCGGGTCGCACGAGCTCAGCTGGTGCCGCTGGAAGATCCACTTTTCCGGATAAAACAGTCGATCGATCAGCATCGCCTCGCGCTGCAATTCCGGCACCCATTGCGGTGTCCAGGCGATCTGGCGCACCATGCCGTCAGCCATGTCCCAGGCGTCCAGATGCCTGTTCACATCGCCATAGATGTTCATCAGCGCCAGCGTCATCAGCGTATCGTCGGTGACGATGCCATTGCCGCGCACGCGCCCGTTCCGCGCCGTCGCATCAAGGCTCATCTTGTGCCACGCCGTATTCAGCGAGGTCACCCGTCCATAGCGCTGCCGGATATCGGCCGCCGAAAGCTTCTCCACCGGCGCGCCAAGCGCATCGCCGAGAGCAATACCATGCAGCATGGCGCGAACGCGTCCGCGAAGGGAATTAGGCATTTTAGTCCTCAGTTCTCGGTTCGTCGGTGGGAAACCTTGCGGCCGGTCTCTCAGTCGACACCCTCCCCCTTGTGGGGAGGGATCAAGGGTGGGGGTGGGCTGACCCCGATATCGTGGCTCTCGCCACCCCCACCCGGCCTCCCCCATCAAGGGGGAGGTGCAGTTTCGCGCATTGGGCTAGACCCAGCGGCCTACCTACTTCAGCACAGTCCGCGCATACTCGTTCAAGCGAGTGCCGCCGGCCGCTTCCCATTCCGCGACATAGGCATCCCACTGGTCCATGCCGGCTTCGCCGGAGATGAACTTGTAGACCCAGGCCCGGTAGACGGCTTCGGTCGCATCCAGATCGGCGGCATATTCAGCCGGCCACACAAAGGCATTGTCCGGCTTGAAGTTGTCGGACACCTGCTTCAGCGAGCCCTGGGCTGCTTCGCTCATCCATGGGGTGGGGGGCGTCCAGTTGGCCGAAGCGAAGAAGCGCGCATACCAGGTCGCGATCTTGTCGGTCATGGTGATGGTGTCACCCGACTTGGTATATTCCTCACCCTCGAAGCCGAGGCGGTCGAGCATCTGGCCTTCCGGGCTCGCCATGAAGTCGAGCAGCGCCATCACCTCTTCCTTGTGCTCGGAGAGCGAGGACATGGCAAAGCCGCGGGCTTCTTTGGACACGTCGATGGCCTGGTTGCCCTGGCCGCCAGGGCCGGTCGGTGGGGCCAGCAGCACCAGTTCGGTATCCGGGTGCACCTGGCGCATCTTGCCGCCATAGATGTCGATGACTTCTGCCGAGGAGCCGAAGATCACGCCGGCGCGGCCGGTGTAGAACTTGTCTTCCTTCACGTCGAACTTGGAGGTGATGTACTCCTTGTCGAACAGGCCTTCAGCGCCAAGCATGGCGTAGAATTCGAGCTTGGCTTTTTCCTGCGTCGTGATGCGGGAATGGACCCACTCGCCCGCTTCATTCTGCATCCAGGTTCCGGTCACGCCGAACGCCTGGTTGAAGATGGAGTCGAGTTCGTTGGTGTTGTCGGCCGTGGTCACGCCATAGGTATTGGCAACGCCGTCACCATCGAGATCGCCATCCTTGATCGCCCGGAACAGGGCGACATATTCGTCGACCGTGGTCGGCGCGGCGAGACCCGTCTGCTCCAGCCAGTCCTTGCGGATGACCGGCTGCGGCATGCGCGGCGGATAGACGTAGAGCAGGTAGGGATAATTGGCCAGGCGCTCGACATTGTGCGGATAGAGCGCCGCCTTGAGGTTCGGCGACTTCTCGATCCATGGCGTCAGGTCTTCCAGAATCCCCTGCTCCACCATCTTGGCGTCGCCGCCCTGGAAATAGATCAGGTCCGGAATGTCGCCACCCAGCAGCATGACGCTGAGCGCATCGGCATAGCCCGAGCTCGGCAGATCGACGATCTGGATATCGATCTCGGTGCCCTTGGCCGCCATCGCCGCTTCGATACGCTCGATATGCGCCACGTCAGGCGGATTGGTGGTGACAAGGTCCTTGCTGACCATGCGGATCACCACCGGCTCGGCGAAAGCCGGCGCAATGGCAAAGGCCAGCGCCGTCGTCGCCAGTAGAAGCTTCTTCATCAACATTTACAGTCTCCTCCTAGTGTTTTTGGTTCGTCTGTTCTGCGCATCGCGCGGAATTCTTTCTCACCTCTCCCTCTGGGGGAGAGAGCCTGCCCTCGGGCAACGACCCGAGGGGCGGCGGCGAAGCCGACGGGTGAGGGGGCCTTCGCCATAGACCGCGCTCGGCGATCACCCCCTCCCAGCCTCCCCCATCATGGGGGAGGTGCCGTCCAGTGGATTGGGCCGAAATCTCGCTCCGAGAGTGGAGAGAAACCTCCACCTCGATGGGGGAGGCAGGAGGGGGTGTTCCCTCCAGGAACCGGATCGTGGGAATCTGCACCCTCATCCCTTGAGCGCCCCCGACATCGTCCCCTTGGTGAAGAACTTCAAAATCAGCGGGTAGATCAAAAGGATCGGCACGATGGTCAGGATGATCATCCCGGCCTTGAGCGCGCGCAGGTCGATCTGGCTGGCGCCGGTATAATTGTTGGCCGCGTCCACACCCACGATCGCCAGCTTGTCGCCGCCGATCACGAACTGGCGCAGCACCACCTGCAGCGGCCACTTGCCCTGATCAGTGATGTAGATCATCGCCCGGAAGAACTCGTTCCAGTGGAACACGATGTAGAACAGCGTGATCGTCGCCAGCGCCGGCTTGGCCAGCGGCAGCACCACGTACCAGAAGGTCTGGAACGGATTGGAGCCATCGAGCTCTGCCGCCTCCAGCAATTCCTGCGGAATCTCCTCGAAGAAGCGGATCAGGATGATCAAGTACCAGGCGTTGACCAGCTTGAAGAGGATCACCGACCAATAACTGTCGAGCAGCCCCAGCCGCTTGTTGACGAAGTAATCGGGAATGATGCCCGGATCGAACACGATGGTGACCAGCACCATGAGAAACAGGATGCGCCGCCCCGGCAGTCCCGGGCGCGATAGCCCCCAGGCCATCAGCGCGGTGAAGATGATATTGAGCAGCGTACCCAACCCGGTGATCAGGATCGAATTGAGCAGCCCCGCCCGCACATTGGGATGGTTGACCAGCAGTGCCCACACATCGAACGACAGGCCCCGTGGCAGCACTTCCATGCCGCTCATGCCCGGCAGCTTGGCCGGATCAGACAGGGACACGGCGAGCAGGTTCAGCAGCGGCTGCACCGTCACCACCACCATCAGCAGCAGGGTGGAAACAATGATCGCATATTCGATGCGCTCGAGCGGCGTACGGCGATTGTTGGAGGCGGCCATTACCAGACTCCCTTGCCGGTCAGTCGTTTGGAGAACATGTGTGCGAGCAGGATCAGCAGCATGCCGAGCACGGCCTTGAACAGGCCTGCCGCCGTCGCCAGCGAGTATTCGCCGGTCTGCAAGCCGATGCGGTAGACATAGGTGTCGATGATATCGATCTGCCCACGCACCACGTCATTGCTGAGGTTGATGACCTGGTTGAGGTCAGCGGAGAGGAACATGCCGGCATTGAGAATGAACAGCGTCGCAATCGTCGGCACGATGCCGGGAATGGTGACGTAGAGGATTTTCTGCCAACGATTGGCCCCATCCATCTCGGCCGCGTCATACAGCGCCTGGTCGATGGCAATGATCGCCGCGAGATAGAGCAGGCTGTCCCAACCGGCCGAACGCCACATCTCTGAGAACACCAGCACCCAGCGGATCGAGCCATTGTCGGTCATGAACGACTTGGGTTGCGCACCGAAAAAGCCGGTAATGTCGTTGACCACACCATCGCTCGGCGACAGCGCCGCGATGAACACGCCGGCAATCACCACCCAGCTCAAAAAGTGCGGCAGATACACTGCCGACTGGATGAACTTGCGCAGCGACCCGCTCCGCACCTCGTTCAGCATCAGCGCCACCAGGATCGGCACCGGAAACACGAACAGCATCTTCATGCCGGAGATGATCAGCGTGTTGAGCAGCACCTGCCAGAACACCGGCGAGGCGAACAGCACCTGGAAATGCTTGATACCCACCCAGATATTGGGCGGGATGATGCGCACCTGTTCGAACGCGATCTTGGATTCCCAGATCGGCAGATAGTGGAACAGCACGAAGAAAATGATCCCCGGCGCCATCATCAGATAATAGGGCCACCATTGGCGGCATGCTGCAAGAAAACCGCCAGCATGCTTGCCCAAGCTTGCGGAATTCTCGCTCTCGCCGGCCGTCATGCTTGCGACCTCTTGCTGACTACGGACTTCACTCATGGGAACGTTCCCATCGTAAAATCAGCTATCAGTCGCCGCATCTGCTTCGCAACCATACTCAGTCCTCCCCTACCCCGCAGCCATGCGCTGCGGGTTCGGCACCGACAGATCGGCGAGTGAACCTCGCTCTACCAGTCGGCACGGCAAATAGATCCGGCGGTGTTCCGGCCGGTGATCGATTTCGTCGAACAGCCCTTCGACCGCCCGCTCGCCCAGCTCGCGGCCGGGCTTGGCAATAGTCGTCAGTCCCGGCCAGGCAAATTCGCCCGCGGGAATGCCGTCAAAGCCGATAATGGACACATCGTCCGGGCACCGCAGCCCAGCTTCGCGCACGGCGATCATCGCGCCAATCGCCATCATGTCGTTGGCCGCGAATACGCAGGCATGGCCGACATGGTCACGCTCCAGCAGGCGCTTCATTGCCAGCTTGCCGCCTTCGACCGTGTACTCGCCATCCTCGACCGCCAGGATCGCCGGATCGATGTCGCGCTTGATGCAATGCTCATGCACGCCACGCAGGAAACGCGCCCGCGCCAGCCTGTTCTTGGGTCCCAGGATCAGGCTCGGCGCCTTGTGCCCGCGGGCCACAAGATGATCCATGCCCAGCGTCACCGCCTGGGCGATATCGGAACCCACGCTCGACGTCTCGGCAAAGCGCTCGGCACTCGAACCGATCAGCACGAAGGGCAGCCCGAACCGGTCGAGATCGTCAAAACTGTCGGCCACCGGATTGATGATCGCTCCATCCACCCGCGCCCGGCGCAAGGCGCCCAGATGCGCCGCTTCCTTGGCCACATCCCAGTCTGACGAGAACACCAGCAACGACACGCCATTCTGCGCCGCCCGGTCCTGCGCACCGCGCGCCACATCGGCCCAGAACGGGTTGGTGATATCGGGTATCACTAGGCCCAGCAGACCGGAGCGACCGGATCGCATGCCCACCGCCAGATGGTTGCGCTCATAGCCGACCTCGCCCGCCGCCTTCAGCACTTTCTCGCGCGTGTCATCGGTAATATTGGAGGAACCAGCCAGCGCCCGCGCCGCGGTGCTCTTGGACACCCCAGCGCGCTCTGCCACGTCAATAATGGTCGCCCGACGATCCCGGCGCTCGCTCATCAACTCTCCCCACTCATGGGAACGTTACCACGCTTTACCCCCAAGTCAACACCCCCAACCATTTCCCCCTATTTTTCGGACCAATCCCATGTAGATTTCCGCCATGGCCGACAAGAAGCTCGAAAACTATCGCAACAGGCGCGACTTCAGCAAAACCACCGAGCCCGCCGGGACTTTCGGTGGTGGCGAAAGCCGTTTCGTCATCCACAAGCACTCCGCAACCGCCGACCACTACGACTTGCGGCTTGAGCTCGATGGCGTGCTCAAGAGTTGGGCCGTACCCAAGGGCCCATCACTCAACCCCGCCGACAAGCGCTTCGCCGCCGCCACCGAAGATCACCCGATCGAGTATCTCGATTTCGAGGGCGTGATCCCCGAGGGCGAGTATGGTGGCGGCCCGATGATCGTCTGGGATACCGGCACCTGGGCGCCCATGGGCGACCCCGCGACAGACCTCGAGAAAGGTGCCTTCAAGTTCCGCCTGGTGGGCGAAAAGCTACGCGGCGGCTGGATGCTGGCCCGGCAGAAAGGCAAGCCCGAAGAGCGCGGCAAGGAAGGCTGGATCCTGTTCAAGGAGCGCGACACGGCCATGAACACCGAGATCGACATCCTGACCGAGCGCCCGGAAAGCGTGAAGTCCGGCAAGCGCATCGAGGAGCTGGTAGCGCCCCCGCCACAGCCCCTGAAGAAGACGAAAAAACCGCAGCCGGGCAAGCTCAGCGGAGCGGTCAAGGCGGACTTGCCTGCCACCATGGAGCTGCAACTGGCCTCGCCGGCAGACAAGGTGCCACCGGCCGATGGCAAATGGCTGCATGAGATCAAGTTCGACGGCTACCGCACCCTTGCCTTTATCGAGGGCAAGAGCACACGGCTGATCACGCGCGGCGGACTGGATTGGACCAAGCGCTACGGCGACCTGCCCGCCGCCTTCGCTGCCCTGGGCGTCAAGAACGCGATCGTGGATGGCGAGATCGTGGTGCTCGACAATGCCGGCATCAGCCGGTTTGGCATGTTGCAGGACGCATTGTCGGAAGGGGCCGGCAACAAGCTGGTATTCTATGCCTTCGACCTGCTGCATCTCGACGGCTGGGACCTGCGCGCCGTAGCACTGGTCAAGCGCAAGGGTCTGCTGGCGCAGTTGTTGGCCGGCCATGTGTCCGGCCGTTCGGCCATTCAATATAGCGACCATGTCGAAGGCGATGGCCAGGGCATCTATGACCTTGCCTCGGATAAGGGCCTTGAAGGCATCGTGTCCAAGCGCGCCGAGGGCAAGCATATCGACGGCCGCTCATCGAGCTGGCTCAAGATCAAGGCGCTCAAGACCGGCGACTATGTCATCGGCGGCTACAGCGAAAGCGCCGCCAATGGCGGCATCGGCGCCCTGGCCATGGCCGAGTGGGTCGGCGACGATCTGGTCTATCGCGGCAAGGTCGGCACCGGCTTCGACGCCGCCAATATGCGCGAGCTGGTTCGGCGGCTCGAAGCCCTGCGCATCGACGACGGCCTCGAAGGCGCGCCCAAGGAAATCCTTGCAGTCAAGCCAATACTCAAGGCCCGGGTGCAGTATGGCAACATGACCAGCGACGGCATGCTGCGCCACGCCGTGTTCAAGGGGCTGCGCGAGGCGGAGCTGACGACGGCGGTGACGGCGCCGCGACGGCGCATCATCTCCGATGCCGATCTGGCCGGCATTTGGGTGACCAACCCCACGCGGCGCCTGTTCGGCAAATCCGGCCCGGCCAAGCTCGATATCGCCGTCTACTACGCGGCCGTCGGCGACTTCATGCTGCCGCACCTGTTCAATCGGCCGGTCTCGCTGTTCCGCTGCCCCACCGGCAAGCCGCAGGATTGCTTCTTTCAGCGCCACCCCTTTACCGGCATGCCGGGCACGCTCAAGAGCTTCGTCACCGAAAATTCCGATGGCGAGTCCCAAACCTATATTTCCGTCGAGGACGCGAAGGGATATCTGGCGCTCGCGCAGTTCGGCGTTATCGAATTCCATGCCTGGGGCACCCACCGGTCCCACCTCGACAAACCCGATCGCGTCATCTTCGACTTGGACCCCGGCGATGGCGTGGCCTGGCGCGATGTGGTCAATGCCGCCGTGCATCTGCGCGGCGGGCTCGAGGCCATGGGCCTGGTCCCCTTCGTCAAGACCTCGGGCGGCAAGGGCATCCATATCGTCGTCCCGACCACCGGCAAACTGACCTGGAAGCAGACGCACGCTGCCTGCGCCAGCATCTCCGCCAAGCTGGCCGCCACCGGCCCCGATACGTTCGTTACCAAGATGGGCGCCGAGAACCGCAAGGGCCGGATTTTCATCGACTATCATCGCAATGCTCGCAGCGCGACAGCAGTGGCCGCCTATTCGCTGCGCGCCCGTCCGCACCTGCCGGCGTCGACCCCAATTGACTGGCGCGATCTGGAGTCCATCGACTCTCCGGCGGACCTGAATTATTCTTCTCTTCCAAGTCTGTTAACTACAACAGGCGACCCGTGGGCCGACATTAACGAGTCTGCACGGGATTTGACGCCATGAATTGCTGTAAGTGTGCGCGTAGGAGGCAGCGATGGCCGCAAGGGCGAGTTGGAAGGGGCATCTTAGGCTGAGCCTGGTGAGTTGCCCGGTGAAACTGTTTCCGGCGACCAGCGCGTCGGAGCGCATCAGCTTCAACCAGTTGCACAAGGAAACACACAACCGCATCAACATGAAGCCGGTTGATCCCGAACTGGGCCTGGTCGAGCGCTCCGACCTGGTGCGCGGCTACGAATACGAGCCCAAGCAATACGTGATCATCGAAGATGAAGACATCGAGGCGGTGCGCATCGAATCCAACCACACGATGAGCATCGAGGCCTTTGTCGATCAGGAAGACGTCGATCCGATCTACCAGGACGCGCCTTACTATCTGGCGCCCGATGGCGCCATGGCCGAAGAGACCTTCGCCGTCATCCGCGAAGCCATGATCCGCAGCGGCAAGCTTGCCGTCGCCCGCCTGGTCATGACCAGCCGCGAACGCGTTGTGACCATTGGCCCGCGCGAGAACGGCATGGTCGTGACCACGCTGCGCAACCCCAATGAAGTGCGCGGCACCGGCGAGTATTTCGGCAACATCCCCTACGGCGACCCCGACGCCGAAATGCTCGAGCTGGCGCAGAAGCTGATCGAGCAGAAGGTGCGGCCGTTCAATCCCAAGGACTACGAGGATCGCTACGAAGTCGCCCTGATGGCGATGATCCGCGAGAAGCTCAAAGGGCACAATCCGATCATTGCGGCCGCCCCCGAGCGTGGCAATGTCATCAATCTCATGGATGCGCTGAAGGCCAGCCTGGGCGAGGCCAAGCCCGCCGCCAAGAGCAAGGCCAAAGCCCCCGCGCCAGCCAAGGAATCAGCTACAAAGGTGTCGCTCCAGGCCGCACTCGACGCCAGCAAGGCCGCCGCACCGAAGGCGCCCAGAAAGAAAGCCTGACCTCCATGAACCTCAGCGGCGAAAGCTACGGCGTCATCGGGGCGCTCGACGCCTTCCCGCTGCGCCTGGCTGCCAAGCGGGTGACCTCGCATGGCGGACGGCTTCACCGCGGACTGACGCGTGGCACCACCACCGTCGTCTTCGGACGCACGCTGCTTGCCCGCTACGACCAGAACGAAATCGCCCACCGCGTCGAGGCCGCGCGGGACCGCAATGTACGGCTGCTCAGCGAAAATGGCTTCCTGCGCGCCCTCGGTACGCTGCGCAACAACGCCCCAGCCAATATCAGCCGCCAGTCGCTGATGGATCAATCGAAGTTGGACGGCGCGGTGCTCGACTTGCTGACGCTGTTCGACGGCTTCGAGCATCATGCGGAGCCCTACTCGTTCCGCGACATCATCCTGGCTAAGAAATACGCGGGCCTCGTCGCAACCGGCGCCGGCTGGAGCGCCATCGCCCGCTCGGTGCACCAGATCGGGCCCGTCGGCTCGCTGACAGCCCTGACGCTGCAAACCGGGGTCGACAAGATCCTGTCACGCGATACCCATTCGCTCGCAGAACTCGGCGGCCAACGCCTGCTGCCGCTGCCGGAAACCGAGGACGAAGTCGAAGATTACTTCAGCCTTGCCGAGAATGCCGAGGCCGATGGCCTCTTCGCCGAGGCCGCCACGCTCTACGAGCACTGCTCATCCATCGACGGCAGTGACGCGACCGCCGCATTCAACCTCGGCAATTGCCTCAACAAGATCAACGATGCCGACGGCGCCGCCCTCGCCTATGTCACCGCCCTCAGCCGCGACCCGCTATTCGCCGAGGCCTGGTTCAACTATGGCGGATTGCTGCGCGACCAGGGCAAGATAGCCGCCGCTCGCCAGCACCTGGAACGCGCCGTCGAAATCGACCCCGGCTATGCCGATGCCATCTACAATCTCGGCGCGCTCGAATATGACGCGAGTGACCTCATAAGGGCCCGTGACTGGTGGCGGCGTTATCTCGAACTCGATGACAGCTCCGAATGGGCCCGCCGGGCGCGAGCCGGCGTCGGGCTCGCCAATCGGTTGATGCACAGAATAGGCGGCTGATGACCACGACATTCCTTTTCGACGGCCCGGAAGATGCGCGGGTCACTATCCTTCTCGCCCATGGCGCTGGCGCGCCGATGGACTCGGCATCGATGAATGCGACGGCCAGGGCGCTGGCAGCGGCCGGCTTTCGCGTCGCTCGCTTCGAGTTCGGCTACATGGCCAGTCGCCGCACCGAGGCCGGGCGCAAGCCGCCGCCCCGCGCCGACAAGGTGATCCCCGAATTTGTCGCCGCTGTCGATGACCTGGGGCCAACCAATGGACCGCTTATCATCGGCGGCAAGTCCATGGGCGGCCGCGTCGCCAGCATGGCCGCCGACGCTCTTTTCGCCAACGGTCGCATCGCCGGGCTCCTCTGCCTCGGCTACCCCTTCCATCCGCCCGAAAAGCCGGACCAGTTGCGCACGGCGCACCTGCTGGAGTTGAAGACGCCGGCCCTGATCTGCCAGGGCACGCGGGACGAATTTGGCGTGCCTGCCGAAATCGCCACCTATTCGTTGTCACCGTCCATCGAACTGCTGTTTCTCGAGGACGGCGACCACGACCTCAAGCCGCGCAAGGCGCTGTCAGGCTTCTCGACGGCCGATCATCTCGCAACGATTGCGACCAAGGCGCGCGACTGGGTCCAGCGCATCGCTCCGTGAAAATCGCGACCTACAACATCAACGGCATCAATCGGCGGCTGCCCAATCTCATGGACTGGCTGGCCGACGCCGCGCCGGATGTCGTCTGCCTTCAGGAACTCAAGGCCACACAAAAACAGTTTCCCGCCACGGCCCTGGCCGATGCCGGTTACGGCTCTGTCTGGCTGGGCGAGTCCGGCTGGAATGGCGTCGCCATCCTTGCCCGCGGCAGCGAACCCATCCTCACGCGGAACGAGCTGCCGGGCGCCCCGGAGGATAAACAGGCGCGCTACATCGAGGCGGCGGTGAACGGCGTCCTCATTGCCTCGCTTTACGCCCCCAACGGCAACCCCCAGCCCGGCCCAAAATTCACCTACAAGCTGGCCTGGACGGAGCGCCTGCTCGCCCATGCCGCCGACCTGTGCGAAACCGGTTTCCCCGTCGTGCTGGCCGGCGACTACAATATCGTCCCCGAACCGCGCGATATCTACGAAACCACGTCCTATCGCGACAACGCGCTGGTCCAACCCGCCAGCCGCGCCCTGTTTCAGCGCCTGCTCGACCAGGGCTGGACCGATGCCCTGCGCACCCTGCATCCCGACGAAACGATCTACACCTTCTGGGATTACATGCGCCAACGCTGGCCACGAAACGCCGGCCTGCGACTCGACCATTTCCTCTTGGCCGGCGGCATGGAGGCCAAGCTGCGATCCGGCGGTGTCGACCGCGACATTCGCGGCCAGGAAGGCGCTAGCGACCACGCGCCAGCCTGGATTATCGTCGAGGACTGACCTTAAGCGTCGCTCGTCGCCACCGCCGCATAAAGCGCAGCAGCATCACCAGCCGCCCTCATCCGCGCCACGACCTCGTCGGACCGCAATATTCGCGCCGCCGCCGACAGCAGCTTCAGCCCCGCCGCCCGATCGTGCTCGGGCACCAGCAGCACGAAGACGATATCCACCGGCGCCTCATCGATGGCGTCGAACTCTACCGGCTTGTTGAGCCGTGCCAACATGCCCACGGGCCTCCCGATGCCCTCGACCGTCGCATGAGGGATGGCGATCCCCTGCCCCATGCCGGTCGACCCCAACTTCTCGCGGTTATCGAGCGCCGCGAAGATCACGGCCGCGTCGCCCCCCGACAGCGCCGCGATCCGGCCGCATAGCGCCTCCAGCACCGCCCGCTTGTTGGCACCCGCAAGCCCGACGATGACGTTTTCGGGCCGGAGGAATTCGGAAATCTGCATAGTCGTCACAATTCACTATTGGTCGTTGGTGGCACAGCCGGCTCATCGCCCTCGCGCAGCCGATAGCCCACGCCGGTCTCGGTCATGATGTATTGCGGCTGGTCGGGTGTGCGTTCGATCTTCTGGCGCAGTTGGCGGACATAGACGCGCAGATATTGCACGTCGGTCGAACCATTCCACACCTGATTGAGCAGATGCTGATGCGTCAGCACTTTGCCGGCATGCTGCACGAGGATGCGCAGGATGTCGTACTCTTTGGGCGATAGCTTTACCTCCTTGCCGCCCACCCTGACGATGCGCTTGACCAGGTCGACGGACAGCTCACCGGTCTGGAACAGCGCCTTCTCACCCTGCTGCTGCAACCGATGGCGCAGCGCCACGCGGATCCGTGCCACCAGCTCCTTGGTGCCGAAGGGCTTGGTGACATAGTCATCCGCCCCCAGCTCCAAGGCTCGCACAATCCCAGTCTCGTCGGTACGGCTGGAAAGGATCAGGATCGGCAGGTCGAACAGGTCGTTACGCCATTTGGCCAGCAGGTCATGCCCTTGCATGTCGGGCAGGCCGAGATCGAGCAGGATGAGGTCCGGCCGTGTCTGCCGCAGCAATTCGTTGGCCTCCCTGGCGCTGCCGGCTTCGAGGATCGTATAGCCCTCGGTCGCCAGCCCCACCCGTAGCAGCTTGCGAATGGGCGCTTCGTCATCGACGACCAGTATCCTTATCGGCGACGCGTTCATGTCAACTCCTCCAGATTCTGCTCGCCGGTCGGGATCGGCATCTTGATGGTGAACACCGCCCCCGACCGATCGGCCCGGTTCGAGGCGATGATCGTGCCGCCCATCGCCTCGATGAAACCCCGGCAGATCGACAATCCCAGGCCCGTACCGGCCAGCACGTGGTCGGCTTTGCGAACGCGGTAGAAGCTGTCGAAGATGCGCTCGAGATCATCGTGCGGAATGCCCGGGCCCTCATCGATGATCTGCAACACCGCCGATCCTCCGTCGGTCCAACCCCTGATCTGGATGGTCGATCCCACAGGCGCATACTTCGCGGCATTGTCGAGCAGGTTGAACAGAGACTGCTCGAACAGCACTGGATCAAGCCGCAACATCGGCAGGTCGGCCTGCAGGTCCACCGCCATCTGGTGCTGTTCGGTGATCTTGGCCGCGCGACGCAAGGCGGTCCCGACAATGTCGCCGACATAGTGCAGCGCAAAATTCGGCTGCATGGCGCCCGATTCAAGCCGCGTCATATCGAGCAGGTTGACGATAAAGCGATTGAGCCGCTCGGACTCGTCGATGACAGTGGTCAGCAGCTCGGTGCGGTCCGTCTCCGGTATCGACTTGGAGTAGTCCCGCAGGGTACCCGCTGCGCCCATGATCGCCGACAAAGGCGTCTTGAGATCATGGGAAATCGAGGTCAGCAGCGCCGAGCGCAGCCGGTCCGCCTCCGCCGCCAGCCGGGCGCGGTCGACATCGGCCACCAACTGGATGCGTTCGATGGCAAGCGCCGCCTGGTCGATCAGCGCATCGAGTAGCCGCTGCTGCTCCGGCGTCAACAGCGGTCCCTGCTTGTCATTGTCGAGACCGACGACGCCAATGGGCGTGCGCCCGGTGCGCAATGGCAGATAGAGGCGCTTGGCGCCAGGCAACGTATCCGCGCCGCGCCCGGCTGGATGATCGTTATCCCAGGCCCAGTTGGCGGCGGCGATATCGGCGTCCACCAGGCTGTCATCAGGTGGATAACCGGCCTTGACGGTCAGCGTGCCATTCTCTGGCAGCAACAGCACGACGCGCAGCTTGAGCATTGACGCGATCTGAAACGCCGTGGCCCAGAGCACGTCATCGAGGGTACCCGTACCGGCCAGCTTTTTGCTGAAGAGATAGAGGTCCTCGGTGGTCCGCGCCCGCTGCCGCGCCGCCGAGGCCTGGCGCTGCACCCGGGCGGCGAGGTTGCTGGCAACGACTGCGACGCCGAAGAAAAAGCCCAGCGCAATGACACTTTCCGGGTCGCTGATATTGAGCGTGTAGAGCGGCGGCAGAAAGAAGAAATTGAAGGCCAGCGCCCCCAGCACCGAAGCCCAGAGCGCCGGCCACAGGCCGCCGGTAATGGCCGAAGCCAGCACCGCCATCAGGAACACCAGCGCTACGTTGGTGACGTCGAGCCCGCGATTGAGCAGCAGGCCGAACCCCAGCGCAATGCCGACATAGGCGGCGCTCAAGAGGTATGGTTTGATCCGGAAGCGGCGCGGCTGCACATGCGTCACGCCGCGCGGCTTGGCCACGGCATCCTGGTCGGTGCCGGCAATGACATGCACGCTGATGTCGCCGGCATTACGGATCAGCTCGTGCGAAACCGAGCCTTCGAAATACTCGCGCCACCGCGGTTTGCGCGGCTTGCCGATGACGATATGGGTGACGTTGTTGGCATTGGCGTAGCGAATGATTTCGGCGGTGACGTCCTGCCCCGGCAACGTCACGGCCTCGCCGCCAAGCTGCTCGGCCAGCCGCAGGGTGGCAGCAAGCCGGTCCTTGCCCTCCTCGGACAGAGTCGCAACGCTTGGCGTCTCGATATGGAGGGCCAGCCATGGCGCCCGCAGGCGCTCGGCCTGCCGGCGCGCATAGCGCACAAGCGAGGGCGCGCGCGGATGCTCATCGATGCACACCAGCACCCGTTCACCGGCGCCCCATGGTCCGGAAATCGCATGCGAGCGCATATGGGTCAGCAACTGATCGTCGACCCGCTGCGCCGTCCGGCGCAAGGCCAGCTCGCGCAATGCAGTCAGATTGCCGGCCGAGAAATAGTTCTCCACCGCACGCTTGGCGGTGTTCGGCAGATAGACCTTGCCGTCATGCAGGCGCTTGATCAGGTCCTGCGGCGTGATGTCGATAATCTCGATGTCGTCGGCCCGATCGACGATGGAATCGGGCACCGTCTCCCGCACGCGTATGCGCGTGATCTGAGCGACCACGTCGTTGAGGCTTTCAACATGCTGGATGTTGAGCGTCGTATAGACATCGATGCCGGCGGCGAGAATTTCCTCGACATCGAGATACCGCTTGGGGTGGCGGCTCCCTGGCACATTGGTATGGGCCAACTCGTCGACCAGCACGAGGCGGGGGCGGCGAGCGAGGATTGCGTCGATATCGAGCTCGGCGAGCTGCTGGCCACGGTAGTCGATGCTGATGCGCGGGATGACCTCAAAGCCGGTCACCAGCGCCTCGGTCTCCTTGCGGCCATGGGTCTCGACCACACCGATGACGGTATCGACGCCATCCGCCATCCGGGCCCGGCCCGACATTAGCATCTCATACGTCTTGCCCACGCCGGGCGCCGCCCCAAGGAAAATCTTGAGACGGCCGCGAGCCTCCCGCTGCGCATTCTCCAGCAGCGCATCGGGAGACGGCCGGGCATCGGAATCGCGATTGACGTCAGCCATCGGCCAGCATTCCTCTCAAGCGCAGGTTCGGGCACCGCCGGGGGTGTCCGAACCGCATTGTGTCACTCTGCCGATGCGCCATCGAGCGCCAGGTTGAGCTTGAGCACGTTGACGACCGGTTCGCCCATGAACCCCAGCATCGGACCTTCGATATGCTGGTCGACCAGCGCGCGCACCACTGCTTCATCCACCCCGCGCGCATTGGCAACCCTCGGCACCTGGAAATAGGCAGCGTCGGGCGAAATATGCGGATCAAGACCGCTGCCCGAAGTCGTCACCAGGTCGATCGGGACCGCCGCATTCGGGTTCTCGGCCTTGAGGGTCGCGACATCACCGGCCACACGCTCGATCAGCACGGGGTTGGTCGGTCCCAGGTTGGAGCCGCTCGAACCCGCCGCATTGTAGCCGTCGCCGGCGGCTGACGGACGCCCGTGGAAGTAGCGCGGCTCGGTGAAAGCCTGGCCGATCAATTCGGAACCAAGCACCTGCCCATCCTGCTCGATCAGGCTTCCTGCGGCCTGATGCGGAAAGATGGCTTGGGCTATGCCGGTCATGCCCAGAGGGTAGATGAGCCCCGTGATGATGGTCAGGGCGACGATCATGAAGATCGCGGGTCTGATTTGTTTGAGCATCGGAGTGTCCTTAGATGAGGCCAATGGAGGTGATGATCAGGTCGATGGCCTTGATCGCGATGAAGGGAACGACAACGCCACCGAGCCCATAGATCAGCAGGTTGCGCCCCAGCAGGGCCCCTGCTCCGACAGGCCGGTATTTGACGCCGCGCAGCGACAGCGGGATCAGCGCGACGATGATCAGCGCATTGAAGATGATCGCCGACAGGATCGCGCTCTGCGGGCTTTCCAGCCCCATGATGTTCAGCACGCCAAGCTGCGGATAGAAGGCCAGGAACATTGCCGGGATGATGGCAAAGTACTTGGCGATATCGTTGGCGATCGAGAACGTGGTCAGCGCACCGCGCGTCATCAGCAATTGCTTGCCGATGCCCACGATCTCGATGAGCTTGGTCGGATCGCTGTCGAGATCGACCATGTTGCCCGCTTCACGCGCGGCCACCGTGCCGGTGTTCATCGCCACGCCCACATCGGCCTGCGCCAGAGCCGGCGCGTCATTGGTGCCGTCGCCGCACATGGCGACGAGCTTACCTTTGCCCTGCTCCTCGCGGATCAGTGCCAGCTTGTTCTCAGGCGTTGCCTGGGCCAGGAAGTCGTCGACACCCGCCTCGGCGGCAATGGCCGCTGCAGTCATCGGGTTGTCGCCGGTGATCATCACCGTGCGGATGCCCATACGCCGCAGCTCGGCAAAACGCTCCTTGATACCGCCCTTGACGATATCCTTGAGATGCACGACGCCGAGCAGCCGCCCATCGCGCACCACGGCCAGCGGCGTACCGCCCGCCTTGGCGATCTGGTCGGCAATCGCCTGCAGCTCGGCGATTGTCTGGCTCGGCGCCTTGGGACCGCCTGCAGTAGTCGAGAGATTCACATAGGCAAGGACGGCATCGACCGCGCCCTTGCGAATCGACGATCCGTCAATGTCCACGCCACTCATTCGAGACTGCGCGGTGAAGGGCACGAAGGCGGCATGCAGGCTCGACATGTCGCGTTCGCGGATGCCGTATTTCTCCTTGGCGAGCACGACGATCGAACGACCTTCCGGCGTTTCGTCAGCCAGCGAAGCCAGCTGCGCCGCATCGGCAAGCTCCCGTTCGGTCACGCCGCCGACCGCCTTGAATTCGGTCGCCTGGCGATTGCCCAGCGTGATCGTGCCCGTCTTGTCGAGCAGCAGCGTATCGACGTCGCCAGCCGCTTCGACGGCGCGACCCGACATGGCCAGCACGTTGAAGCGCACCAGGCGATCCATGCCGGCAATGCCGATGGCCGACAGCAGAGCCCCGATGGTGGTGGGAATGAGGGTAACGAACAGCGCCACCAGCACGATGACCGGCACCGAACCGCCGGCATAGGTGGCAAAGAACGGGATCGTCGCTGTCGCCAGCACGAAGACCAGGCTCAGGCCGGCCAGGAGGATGTTGAGCGCGATTTCGTTCGGCGTCTTCTGCCGCTCGGCGCCCTCGACCAGCGAGATCATCCGGTCGATGAAGGTCGAGCCCTGGGCCGCGGTGATACGCACCCGCACCCAGTCCGACAGCACCTGCGTACCGCCGGTCACGGCCGAGCGGTCTCCGCCCGATTCACGAATAACAGGCGCAGACTCGCCCGTGATCGCCGCTTCGTTGACCGAGGCGACGCCCTCGATGACTTCGCCATCGGAGGGGATGATGTCACCGGCCTCGACCAGCACAACGTCGCCGACCTTGAGGCTGGTGCCAGGCACCAGCTTGAACTTCGTCCGGTCCCCGCCATTCAGCAGCAGCTTGGCTTCGGTTTCAGTCCGCGTACGGCGCAGGGATTCGGCTTGCGCCTTGCCACGGCCTTCCGCGACCGCCTCGGCGAAATTGGCGAACAAGACCGTGAACCACAGCCAGATGACGAGCTGGAACGAGAAGCCGAGATTTTCGCCCCCTGTTGCCAGATCCTTGATCAGCAGGACAGTGGTGAAGGCGGACACGACGGCGACGACGAACATCACCGGGCTCTTGATCAGCGTGCGCGGATCGAGCTTGCGAAAGGCCCCGCCCAGGGCGGGAATGAGAATGCGAGCGTCCAGAATGCTCGCTGATTTGGACTGGCTCATGAGAGACTCCAGCGTGAATGACGGCGGCGCGATCGATCAGATGGCCGCGAACAATTGGGTCAGAAGGACTGCGGACAGCCCGAGCAGGCCGATTACCAGCATCAGGCGCAGCACGATGCGCGCCGCGTTCGTCGGTTCGGTCTGCCCCCGCGCCAGAAATTCGGCGCGAGGGTTGATGAGCCGCTTCAGCTCACTGCGAGGGGACATGGCCTAGAAGGTCTGCCCCGCCAGCATGGCGAAGTGTTCGACGATCGGACCGAGCGCAAGCGCCGGGAAGAACGTCAGGCCGCCCACGATGAGAATGACGCCCAGCAGCAGGCCGACGAACAGCGTTCCGTCGGTCGGAAGCGTGCCGCCAGAGGCCGGAACGGTCTTCTTGCTCACCAGGGAGCCGGCAATGGCCAGCGCAGGGATGATGATCAGGAACCGCCCCATCAGCATCGCGGTGCCCAGGGTGATATTGTACCACGGCGTATTCGCCGAGAGGCCCGCGAAGGCAGACCCGTTATTGGCCGCCGCCGACGTATAGGCGTAGAGGATTTCGCCGAACCCGTGCGGCCCGGCATTCCACAGCGACGACACGCCCGCAGGCAGCACTGCCGTAACCGCCGTAAACCCGAGCATCGCGAGCGGTAGGCAGAGGATGGCGAGCATCGCCATTTTGACCTCCTTGGCCTCGATCTTCTTGCCCAGATATTCGGGCGTCCGGCCCACCATCAGTCCCGCCACAAAGATGGCGATGACCACGAACAGGATGATGCCGTAGAAGCCCGCGCCGACACCGCCGATGATGATCTCGCCGAGCATCATGTTGATCATCGGGATCATGCCGCCCAACGGCAGGAAGCTGTCATGCATGGCGATAACGGCGCCACACGAGGCCGCAGTCGTGATGACGGCGAACAACGAAGACAGCACTACGCCAAACCGCGTCTCCTTGCCTTCCATGTTGCCACCCTCGATCCCGAGCGCGTGGATCAAAGGATTGCCGGCCGCTTCCGCCCAGTAGCAGACTGCGACGCCAATGAGGAACAGCACGCCCATGGTGGCGAAGATCGCCCAGCCCTGGCGCTGATTGCCGACCATGCGCCCGAACACATTGGTCAGGGCCGCGCCGATGGCGAAGATCGAGACCATATGGATGAGATTGGTGAGCGCCGTCGGATTTTCGAACGGATGGGCCGCGTTGACGTTGAAGAAACCGCCGCCATTGGTGCCCAGATGCTTGATCATCATCTGGCTGGCCACCGGACCCTGCGCGATCGTCTGCTGTGCTCCTTCCAGCGTCACCGCCGCGGTATAGGGATTGAGGTTTTGCGGTACGCCCTGCCACACCAGCACCAGCGTTCCGATGATGCAGATCGGCAGCAGGACGTAGAAGATCGTCCGCACGAGATCGGTCCAGAAATTGCCGAGCGTCTTGACCGATTTTCGCGAGAAAGCACGGATGACCGCCATGGCGACCGCTATGCCCGTGGCCGCGGAGACGAAGTTCTGCACCGTCAGACCCGCCATCTGGGTCAGGTAAGACATGGTGCTTTCCCCGCCATAGCTCTGCCAATTGGTATTGGAAACAAAGCTGGCAGCCGTGTTGAAGGCGAGTTCGGGGCCAACCTCACCCATGCCAGCGGGATTGAACGGCAACGCGCCCTGGAAGCGCTGCAGGAAATACAGCGCGATAAATCCGGCCAGATTGAAGAACAGCATGGCGGCCGCATAGGCGGTCCAGTGTTGCTCTTCCTTCTCGTCGGTTCCGGCGAGGCGATAGAGCACCCGCTCGATTGGGCCGATCACCGGCGAAAGCAGCGTGCGATCGCCGTTGTAAACGCGCGTCATATAGCCGCCCAGCGGCTTCACGAGCAAAATGATGATGCCGCAATAAACGGCAATCTGAATCCATCCGATCAACGTCATGATTATGTCTTTCCGAGCCCGCTTGCGATCAGAAGCGCTCTGGGCGAATAAGGGCGTAGATTAGGTACGCGAGCAGCAGCAGTGTTACGCCGCCGCCGAGAATGTAATCGACAAGCATCGCCAGACTCCCGCTAGAGATTGTTACAGACGGCGATGTAGGTGAAGAATATCGCGAAAAATGTCGCCGATATTCCTAAGACGACGAAATCCATGACCTTGGCTCCTTGGCTATTTGCTTGCTAGCCGATGCAAATCGATGCATCGCTGAACGGACCACGGCCACCGCTGCCGGCCCGGCTGCGGTGGTCAATGCTTCAAATTCGCCGGGAGAGTGGCCCCGAACCGCATAGGAATTCGAGATCGGGCCAGGACTAAACTTATAGGAATCTCATATATGAAATGGCCGCGCGGACACCCCAAAGTGGGGAGACCCCGGCCTGCCTGTTGACCAGCACGCCGGGGTCTCGACGATTTGCCGGCGTATGCAGCCACCGGCAAAATCTGGGTGCGGCTAGAGTGCCCGGACGCCTTCGGGCCACTGGCTCTGCGGAACCGGGTTAAACAAAGGGTCCATGGTCAACACCGCATCATCGGGAGCGCAGCATACCGCTCCCGGCACATAGTCGCTTTCGGCCGCCGCGAAATGGACCGCCGACGAGCGGTCGAAGAAAACGCCCCCGACCAGCCCCCTAACGTCGCAGACGACCCAGTGCCCGCGCGCGTCCCGGCCAATCATGAACCTGCTGTTGCGCAACGGTGGGAGAGTGGCCTGAGCAGCAGCTTCGCCCATGAGCATGAGTCTTTTCATCTCTATCGATCCTGATTGCATATGGCTCAAGCGCCGAGCCAGAAGAAGCTGCCGGCCAACGCCGTTATCACGGCAATGACGGCACCCATGCGCCACAGGGCTCCCGTCACGTCACTGTCTGCGTCCGAAAACACGGGCCCATGCGCTCTTGGCCCGTCACCATCCTGCGGGTGGAAATGGGCCGCGCGGGCGCGCGCCTGGGCTGTCAGTATGGCGACATAGGTCATTCCAAAACGCGGATACATTGCTGTTCGTCCTTTCATCGTGGTGCCCGGGCTCCGCCAAGCCACCTGCCCCATCTTGGGCGAGGTCAGACTGACTGGCGGGCGGCGGTCGAGGGCGCGGCGCAACATGCGTGTTGGTCCTATCGATGCCGGCAGATCCCGGGCACGAATGAAAGGTAGAAGAGACCGCATATGTTTTCGATTGCACTGCATCTGGTGATGCATAAAAATCGCATAGTAATTCTCGCGATCGACATAAATAGAATTCCTATAGGTGTACTTTTATTTGACTTCACGTTTTGCCGGTGTCTGTCTCCGCCCAAATGGAGACCACTGTCATGCATGCGGTATCACTCGACAATCTAGCGATCGCCTTGGCCAAAAACCGGGCGTCCGGAACGGTCTCCGGCCTGGCATTTGCCGGAATCGTGTCGAAACTGGAAGCGGCAGAGGTCCAGCTCGCCGCTCTCGACGCCTACAATGGCGATCGCAAGGGCTATGCACTGGCCGGCACCAATGCGGCCTGCCAGCGGATACTGGGCCTGCACGAACCCGTAATCGGCCCCATCGCCGCACGGGACATTTTTGATGGACATAGCCACATCCACCTGCCGCAGGGTGTTATCGGTGCGCAGTGCGAACTGACCTTCACCATTGGCAACAGCTTCCCTCTCAAGGGCGATGAAATCAGCCGGCCCGCCATCGCCGAGACGATCGTCGCCTGCCGCCCGACTATCGGCCTTGTGGGCCGCCGCGCGTTCGGCGCCCCTCATAATGACGTGATCGCCATTGCCGATTTCGGCCTGCATGTCGCCACCATCTGCGGCCCCGCCATGCGTGTCGATTGGGATGGCCTCGATCGGGTCGAGATGACGGCCCGCATCAACGGCGAAACGGTGGTGACAGCTAGGGGTAGCGCTGTTCTGGGCCATCCGCTCGAGGCGGTAGCGCTGCTGGCGCGTGAGCTGGCTCTCCAGGGCAAGCAGATCAATGCCGGCGAGATCGTAACCACCGGCTCGTGGTCGCCAATTCTGCAGGTCCTACCAGGACAAACGCTCTCGGTGGATTTCGAAACGATCGGCAAGGTCTCCTGCACCTTCGCGTAAGCTGAAGCCGACAAGGAGGTATGCGCATGCCGCTCATATCGGGTAACGATGCAGGGCCAGACCGTTACCCCCTCCACCCATGGTGCCTTGCATGAAAACCTATGAACTGCCCCAGACCGGGCGCTCCGTTTCCAGCGTCATTCTTGGATTGATGCGGATCGCCTCGATGAGCAATGCCGAGATCCAGCAATTATTTGGCGCTGCGCGCGCGGCCGGCGTCAATGTCTTCGACCATGCCGATATCTATGGTGGCGAGCGTCACCTATGCGAGGCCCGCTTCGGCGACGCGATAACGCTGACTGCCGCGGAACGCGACCAGGTTGTCATCCAGAGCAAGGTCGGCATTCGGAAGGGTTTCTTCGACTTTTCGGGTGAACACATCCTGCGCACGGTCGATGAGTCGCTGGCGGCCCTGCGCACCGACTACCTCGATCTGCTGCTGCTGCACCGGCCCGACACGCTGGTTGAACCCGAAGACGTCGCGTCGGCCTTCGACAAGCTCAAGAGCACCGGCAAGGTCCGTCATTTCGGCGTGTCCAATCACACACCCGGCCAGATCGCGCTGCTCAAGACCGCCGTCCAGCAGCCGCTCATCGTCAACCAGGTGCAGTTGAGCATCACCCACGCGCCGCTCATTGCTGCGGGCGTCGCCGCCAACATGGCCGGGCTCGACCAGTCGATCGACCGCGACAACGGGCTGCTCGATTACTCCCGCCTCAACGGCATGATGCTGCAGGCCTGGTCGCCGTTCCAGAAGGGCTTCTTCGACGGGGTTTTCCTCGGCGACCGCGCAAACTACGCCGAACTCAACGACGCCATCGATGAACTGGCCAAGGCCTATGGCGTGACCCCGACCGGCATCGCCGTGGCCTGGATCACCCGCCACCCCGCCAATATCCAGGTGGTGCTTGGCACGACCAAGCCGGAGCGGGTCACCGAATCCGCTGCCGGTTCGGCCGTTCCGCTGACTCGCGAAGAATGGTATCGCCTGTTCACCGCCGCCGGTCACATCCTGCCCTGATGTGTCGAACGGTGGACGTGCTCCGGCGCGTCCACCCTCTATAGCGGTGCCGGTGACGAGGCGAGGAACCAGGCGACCAGCTCGGCCGTATTGCGCACCCGAACCAGCCGCATGAGGCGCAGCCGGTGGGCTTCCACCGTACGTTTACTCAGGCCGATTTCTTCGGCGATGACCGCATTAGTCTTGCCCTGCGCCACCAGCGTCAGAATTTGCCGTTGCCGCCCCGTCATCGCCGCCTCGGTCACCGGCCGGTTCATCGGCTCGAAACAGTAGATCGCCTCGGCGAACGGATCCGCATTATCGCGCGTACGGCCATTGACCCGGCACCAGAACCGCTGGCCGCCCGCGCCCACCATGATGCGCTCGTCGTAATAGACCTGCCCACCGGGCAAATGACTGCGCCACATCTGCCCCGTACGCACGAAATCGGCGATCTCAGGGTAGAGCCGCGAAAAGCTCTGGTCGGTCAGGTCATCGGGCACGAAGCCGAAAAGCGCCGCGAATTCAGCATTGCATTCGCGGATGATGCGATGGGTCGCGAACACCATCGGCACCGGAATTTCGTCCAGTGTGAAGCGGTGTGGCGGGCTTCTCTGGCCCTCGGAAAGAGATGCGGACATAGCGTATAAATACGACTAACCGCTCGATGCGGGCAAGACCTACCTTGGCTCAACGAAAGCGGCAGCCGAGAAGCGCGGCCGCGCCGACGAACACGAGGGAGGACAGGCTTTGCAAAAGGTCTATGCGGACGCAAGCGCGGCCATGGCCGGATTGCTGAAAGATGGCATGGTCATAATGTCGGGCGGCTTCGGCCTCTGCGGCATCCCCGAGGCATTGATCGCCGCGGTCAAAGCGTCGGGTGCCAAGGATCTGACCGTCATTTCCAACAATGCCGGCGTCGATGGCATTGGCCTCGGCACGCTGCTGGAAACGCGCCAGATCCGGAAAATGATCTCGTCCTATGTCGGCGAGAACAAACTCTTTGCCCAGCAATTTCTCTCGGGCGAACTCGAGCTTGAATTCACCCCGCAAGGCACGCTCGCCGAGCGCATCCGGGCCGGCGGCGCCGGCATACCCGCTTTCTTCACCAAGACGGGTGTCGGCACCATCATCGCCGACGGCAAGGAGGTTCGCAGCTTTGACGGCGAGGATTATGTTATGGAGCGGGGCCTGGTGGCTGATGTGTCGATCGTCCACGCCTGGAAGGGCGATACCGAGGGCAATCTCGTTTACCGCAAGACCGCGCGAAACTTCAATCCAATGATGGCCACCGCCGGCAAGGTGACGATCGCCGAGGTCGAACACCTCGTCGAGGTGGGCGAGATCGAGCCCGATCAGATTCACACTCCAGGCATCTTCGTGTCCCGGCTGGTACATGTGCCCAATCCGGTCAAGCATATCGAGCAGCGCACCGTCCGGCAGCGCGCCACGGCGGAGGCAAACTGATGGCCTGGACCCGCGAACAGATGGCCGAACGCGCCGCCCGCGAATTGCAGGACGGTTTCTACGTCAACCTCGGTATCGGCATCCCGACCCTCGTCGCCAACTACATTCCTGCTGGCATCGACGTGCGCCTGCAGAGCGAGAACGGCATGCTCGGCATGGGCCCGTTCCCTTATGCTGGCGAGGAAGACGCCGACCTGATCAATGCCGGCAAGCAGACCATCACCGAACTGCCGCTGACCAGCTTCTTTTCCAGCGCCGATAGCTTCGGCATGATCCGGGGGGGGCACATCGACCTCTCGATCCTGGGCGCCATGCAGGTGGCCGAGAATGGCGACCTCGCCAACTGGATGATCCCCGGCAAGATGGTCAAGGGCATGGGCGGCGCCATGGACCTCGTGGCCGGCGTCCAGCGCGTCGTCGTCGTCATGGAGCACGAAGCCAAGGGCGAGTCAAAACTGCTCAAGGCTTGCACCCTGCCCCTGACTGGCCAGCGCGTCGCCGACCTCGTCATCACCGACCTGGGCGTCTTCACGCTGGCCCGGCGCGGCGACCCCGACATGGTGCTGATCGAATTGGCCGACGGCATCAGCCTCGATGAGATCACCGCCAAGACTGAAGCACACTTCCGCGTCGGCCTGCAGTAGAGGAGAGCACCATGAGCGATATCGTCATCGTCAGCGCCGCCCGCACCGCGGTCGGCAGTTTCATGGGCGCCCTCTCGACCGTGCCAGCGCACGAGCTCGGCGCCACCGCCATCACCGCAGCACTCGCCCGCGCTGGCGTGGCCGGCGACGAGGTCGATGAGCTCATCCTCGGTCAGGTGCTGACGGCGGGCGCAGGCCAGAATCCGGCCCGCCAGGCCGCCATGCGCGCCGGCGTCTCCCAGGGTGCAACGGCGTGGATCGTCAACCAGGTCTGCGGCTCAGGCCTGCGGGCCGTCGCCCTCGGCATGCAGCAGATCGCCACCGGCGATGCCCGCATCATCGTGGCGGGCGGACAGGAATCCATGTCGCTGGCGCCCCACTGCCAGCACTTGCGCGCTCCCGCGAAGATGGGGCCGATAACACTGGTCGATACCATGACGGTGGACGGGCTGATCGACGCCTTTGGCGGCTACCACATGGGCATCACCGCAGAGAATGTCGCTCGTCAGTTCGGCATCGACCGCGCCACGCAGGACACCTTCGCCCTCGCCTCCCAGCAAAAGGCCGCAGCCGCACAGCAGGCTGGTCGCTTCACCGCCGAAATCGCCCCTGTCGCCGTCAAGACGCGCAAGGGCGAGGTGGTGGTGGATGCCGACGAGTATATCCGCGCCGACGCCAGTGCCGAGGCCTTGGCCAAGCTGCGCCCGGCCTTTGACAAGGATGGCACGGTCACCGCCGGCAATGCCTCCGGCCTCAACGACGGCGCCGCCGCCCTGGTTTTGATGCATGCCGACGAAGCGGCGCGCCGCGGCCTGACCCCGCTCGCCCGCATCGCCGGCTGGGCCACCGCAGGCGTCGATCCGTCCGTGATGGGCACGGGCCCCATCCCCGCATCGACCAAGGCGCTGGCCAAGGCCGGCTGGAACGCCGCCGACCTTGACTTGATCGAAGCCAACGAGGCCTTCGCCGCCCAGGCCTGCGCTGTCAATCAGGCGATGGGCTGGGACCCCGCCAGGGTCAACGTCAATGGCGGCGCTATCGCCATTGGTCACCCCATTGGTGCATCGGGCGCACGCGTGCTGACCACGCTGCTCCACGAATTGGCGCGGCGCGGCGGGCGCAAGGGGCTGGCGACGCTCTGCGTCGGCGGCGGCATGGGCGTCGCGCTCTGCATCGAGCGAGCGTGATGCCGTTGCCCGTGGCGTGAGCGACGACTAGACTCCGAGCACTGACGAGGGCGACGCGAGGCGGGCGATGGCGCACACACCGACAACCGAACGCTGGCCGGCTGCCAATAGCCTCGCCAGCATCGAAGAAGCCGTCGGCGCCTTCAGCCTGCTGCGCGATTTCTTCGAGGGCGCCATCATCGTCGATGCGCAGACCCGCATCACCTGGATGGACGCACGTTATCGCGAACTGCTAAAGCTGCCGCCCGATTTCGACCCGATCGGCCTGGAGGTCGAGACCGTGCTGCCGCACTCGCTGCTGCGTCGCGTGGTCGAGACTGGGCGGCCAATCCTTCTCGACATCATGAATTTCGACGACCGCCAATTCGTCGTCTGCCGCATCCCGCTCAAGGACGCGGCGGGCGTAGTCGAGGGCGCGATCGGCTTCGTCTTCTACGACAATGTCGATTATCTCGAACCGATCCTCGACAAGTTCGAAACGCTGCAAAAGCAATTGACGCGCGCCCAGGCGGCGCTGACGCGCGAGCGCCAGACCAAGTATTCCCTATCGAGCTTTGTCGGCCAGAGCGAGGCGGTCAAGGACCTCAAGGCGATGGTGCGCCGCTTTGCCTTGCGTGATGGCGCGGCCCTCATTCTGGGCGAAACCGGCACCGGCAAGGAACTGCTGGCTCACGCCATCCATCAGCAATCGGACCGGGCCGACGGCCCCTTCGTCGCCGTCAACATGGCCGCCGTACCCGAGGCGCTGCTCGAAGCCGAGTTTTTCGGCGTAGCGCCCGGCGCCTATACCGGCGCCGACAAGAAGGCGCGACAGGGCAAGTTCGAACTGGCCCATGGCGGCACGCTGTTCCTCGACGAAATCGGCGACATGCCGCTGGCCATCCAGGCCAAGTTCCTGCGCGTCTTGCAGGAGGGCGAGATCGAGGCACTGGGCTCCAACTCCGTCAAGAAGATCGACGTGCGCATCATCGCCGCAACCTCGCAGGACCTTGAAGCCAAGATCGCCGACAAGAGCTTCCGCGCCGATCTCTACTATCGCGTCGCCGTGCTGACGGTTCATGTGCCGCCGCTGCGCGACCGCCGCGAGGACATGGCGCTGCTCTGCGAAACGCTGCTCGAACAGACCAGCCGCGCCGGCGACCAGCGCGGGTGGATTATCACATCAGACGCCGTCGCCCTGTTGCAGGCGCACGCCTGGCCGGGCAATGTACGCGAGTTGCGCAACGTGCTCGAGCGCGCCGCCGCCTTGGCACCCACCGAAACGCTCGACGCCGCGGTCATCCGCAAAGCCCTACCACCTGGCGCTATCAAGTCCGCCGCCACGCATCAGGGACTGGCCAATGCCGTGGCCGACACCGAGCGGCAAGCCATCCTCGACGCGTTGCGGTCCACCGGCGGACAAAAATCGGCCGCGGCTCTACGGCTGGGCGTCTCCCGCTCGCAGTTCTACGAAAAGCTCAAGCGTCACAATATCAGCGCCTGATCTGTCCTGATTTCCGGACAGTGTCGCGTGCGCCGCACACATTCTGCCGGACACCCTGTCCGAAACCACCCACAAACCGGGCGTTCCGCGCTTGGCACGGAACTTGATAGGTATCCGGCAAAAGACCGGACCTATGAAGTCCGCTACAGGGTGGAGCATGACGACAAAGCGCGTGGCATTGGTCACCGGCTCGACGAGCGGCATTGGCCTCTCGATTGCCAGCAAGTTCGCGGCTATGGGCTATGATGTCGCCATCAACAGCTTCGAGCCCGAAGCTGCCGTGGCCGATATCATGCGTGCCGTTGCCGGCAACGGCGGCAGCGTGCGCTACTTCCATTCCGATCTCTCGCTCAATGGCGGCGGCTATGACTTGGTCGGCTCCGTCGTCGCCACGTTTGGCCAGCTCGATGTGCTGGTCAATAATGCCGGTGTGCAGAAGGTCGCCCCCATCGAAGAACTGCCCGCAGCCGATTGGGACCGCATTGTCGCGGTGAGCCTCGATTCCGCCTTCCACACCATCCGCGCCGCGCTGCCCGGCATGGTCGAACGCGGCTGGGGCCGCATCATCAACATCGCCTCCGCTCATGGGCTGCGCGCGTCTCCGTTTAAATCGGCCTATGTCGCCACCAAGCATGCCGTGGTGGGCCTGACCAAGGCCGTGGCACTGGAAACCGCCGAAAAGGGCATTACCGTTAACGCTATCTGTCCGGGCTATGTGTGGACGCCGCTGGTGGCCGCCCAGGTCGCCGACCAGGCTCGGGTCCACGCCATGAGTGAAGACGAGGTCGTGCGCGAGGTCATCCTGGCACCCCAGCCAACACGCCAATTCGTGCAGCCCGAGGAAATTGCCGAACTGGCAGCCTACCTCTGCGGCGATCTGGCTCGCTCGATCACCGGCTCGGCAATTTCCATCGACGGCGGTTGGACAGCGAAATGAGTATTGCCATGACAACCAGCTCCGCCCCTGACAGTCAGCCCGACGTCATCCTGTCCGCCCGTGGCCTCACCAAGCGCTTCGCGGGCTTCGTCGCCGTGAACGGCGTCGATCTCGACGTCCACCGTGGTTCGATCCATGCCCTGATCGGCCCCAACGGCGCCGGCAAGACCACTTGCTTCAACCTCCTGACCAAGTTCCTGCAGCCCACCTCGGGCACGATCACCCTCAACGGCCGCGACATTACCCAGATGCCCGCAGCCAGCATTGCCCGCCTCGGCCTCGTCCGCTCGTTCCAGATATCCGCCGTCTTCCCCAAGCTGACCGTCCTCGAAAACGTACGCATCGCGCTCCAGCGCCGACGTGGCGACAGTTTCGATTTCTGGCGCTCGCAGACCGTGCTCTCCCAACTCGATGCCGAGGCTATGTCCCGTATCGATGAGGTAGGCCTGTCGAGCTTCACCAACGAGACCGCCGGCGAGCTCAGCTATGGCCGCAAGCGGGCGCTCGAAATCGCCACGACGCTGGCGCTCGAACCTGAAATGTTGCTGCTCGACGAGCCCATGGCCGGCATGGCGCAGGAAGACGTAGCCCGCATCTCCACGCTAATCCGCAAGATTTCGGCCAATCGCACCATCCTCATGGTCGAGCACAATCTTTCTGTCGTCGCCGATCTCTCCGATCGCATCACGGTACTCGCCCGTGGCCAGGTGCTGGCCGAGGGGCCCTACGAAGCCGTCTCCAAGGACCCGCGCGTGGTCGAAGCCTATATCGGAGCGGGCCATGAGTGAGGCGCAGACCATGACCGACAGCTTGCTCGCCGTCCGCGACCTCAACGGCTGGTATGACGAAAGCCATGTTCTGCACGGCATCAACTTCGACGTGCGTCCCGGCGAGGTGGTCACCCTGCTCGGCCGCAATGGCGCCGGCAAGACCACGACGCTCCGCGCCATCATGGGCATTCTGGGCAAGCGCCAGGGCTCGGTGCGCTTCGATGGCCGCGAGCTGATCGGCCTCGCGCCACGCCAGATCGCCCATGCCGGCATCGCCTTCTGCCCCGAGGAGCGCGGCATCTTTTCGAGCCTCTCGGTCGACGAAAACCTCATGCTGCCGCCGCAGGTCAAGCCGGGCGGGCTGACGCGCGAGGCGGTGCTCGAAATGTTCCCCAATCTGCGCGAGCGGCTCTCCAGCCAGGGCACCAAGCTCTCGGGCGGTGAACAGCAGATGCTGGCCATCGGCCGCATCCTGCGCACTGGCGCCAAATTCCTGCTGCTCGACGAACCCACCGAGGGCCTCGCCCCGGTGATCGTGCAGCAGATCGGCCGCACCCTGAGCCAGCTCAAGAGCCAGGGCTTCACCATCGTGCTGGTCGAACAGAACTTCCGCTTCGCGGCCTCGGTCGCGGATCGGCACTACGTGGTCGAACAGGGGCGGGTGATCGACACCATCCCCAATGCCGACCTCGCCGCCAACATGAACAAGCTGCACGCCTATCTGGGCGTCTAGCACCAAGCCAAAACGGCACCATTTCGGGAGGAGACCGATAATGAACTTCAAGACCCTGATACTGGCGACAGCCACCAGCCTGCTGCTGGCCGGCACGGCCATGGCCCAGACATCCGTCAAGATCGGCGTACTCAACGACCGCTCCGGCGTCTACGCCGACCTCAGCGGCGAGGGCTCGGTTATCGCCGCCCGCATGGCGGTGGAAGATTTCGATGCTGCCGGCAAAGGCATCACCGTCGAGATCATCTCGGCCGATCACCAGAACAAGCCCGACGTGGCGTCGACGATCGCCCGCACCTGGTATGATCAGGACGGCGTCGACCTGATCGTGGACGTGCCGACCTCCTCGGCCGCCTTCGCCGTCAATGAAGTGACCCGCGAAAAGAACAAGATCTTCATGAACTCGGGCGCCGGCTCGGCTGACCTGACCGGCGCACAGTGCTCGCCCAATACGGTCCACTGGACATACGACACCTGGGCTCTGGCCCATGGCACCGGCTCGGCCATGGTGGCGGAAGGCAATACCAAGTGGTTCTTCATCACCGCCGACTATGCCTTCGGCCAGGCTCTCGAGAAGGATACCACGGCCGTTGTCGAAGCTGCCGGCGGTGAAGTCCTGGGCGCCGTGCGCCATCCCTTCCCCGGCACCGATTTCTCGTCTTACCTGCTGCAGGCGCAAGCCTCTGGCGCTCAGGTGATCGGCCTCGCCAATGCCGGTGGCGACACCGTCAACACCATCAAGCAAGCTGCCGAATTCGGCATCACCCAGGCCGGCCAGGCGCTTGCGGGCCTCCTGATCTTCATCACCGACATCAATGCGCTGGGACTGGAAACGGCCCAGGGTCTGGTGCTGACCGAGAGCTTCTACTGGGACCTCAACGATGAGACCCGCGCCTGGTCGGAGCGCTTTGCTGCTCAACACGGCGGCGCCAAGCCAACCATGGTTCATGCCGGCGTCTATGCCAGTGTGCTGCACTATCTCAAGGCCGTTGAATCGACCGGTGGCAAGGAAACCGAAGCCCTGATGGCCGCGATGAAGGCCACCCCCACCAGCGACCCGCTGTTTGGCGAAGGCACGATCCGTGAAGACGGCCGCAAGATCCACGACATGTACCTGTTCCAGGTCAAGTCGCCGGCTGAATCGACCGGCCCATGGGACTACTACAATCTACTCGCCACCATCCCCGCTGCCGAAGCCTTCCGGCCGCTGGCCGATGGCGGCTGCGCCTTCGTCTCCAACTGACCTCCCCAGGCGTCCCGGCTCCGGCCGGGGCGCCCTCGCTCTCACCGGGATCACTCTCATGTTCGAGCTTTTGGGCATACCGCCACAGGCATTGTTCGGTCAGCTGCTGCTGGGCCTGATCAACGGGTCCTTCTATGCCCTGCTGAGCCTCGGGCTGGCGGTCATCTTCGGCCTGCTCAACATCATCAATTTCAGCCATGGCGCGCAGTATATGATGGGCGCCTTCGTCGCCTGGATGCTGCTGACCTATGGCGGCATCAACTACTGGTGGGCACTGCTGATCGTGCCACTGGTGGTCGGTGCATCAGGCGTTGTCATCGAACGGTTGATGATCAGCCGGCTCTACCACCTCGACCATCTATATGGCCTGTTGCTGACCTTTGGGTTGGCGCTGATCATCCAGGGCCTGTTCCGCAACCAGTATGGCGTGTCGGGCCTGCCCTATTCCATTCCCACCGAACTCGCCGGCGGCACCAATCTGGGCTTCATGTTTCTGCCCAATTATCGCGGCTGGGTGATCGTCGCCTCGGTCGTCGTCTGCTTTGCCACTTGGTTCGCAATCGAGAAGACCAGACTGGGCGCTTATCTGCGCGCCGCCACGGAAAATCCCACCCTGGTCGGCGCCTTCGGCATCAACGTGCCGCGCATGATCACGCTGACCTACGGGTTCGGCGTAGCCCTGGCCGCGCTCGCCGGCGTGCTGGCCGCGCCGATCTACTCGGTCAATCCCAATATGGGCGCCGATCTCATCATCGTGGTCTTTGCCGTCGTCGTCATCGGCGGCATGGGTTCGATCCTGGGCGCCATCCTCACCGGCTTCGGCCTCGGCATTGTCGAAGGCCTGACCCGCGTCATCTATCCCGAAGGATCATCCGTGGTGATCTTCGTCATCATGGCCATCGTACTGCTCGTCAAGCCCGCTGGCCTGTTTGGAAGGACCCAGTGATGACCCCCCAATCGGATACCGGCCATCCCTCCGCCACCGCTGCCTTGCCGATCGGCACGCCCCGCCATCACCTGATGATTTTTGCCGGGCTCCTGGTGCTGCTGCTCCTGGCGCCAACCGTGCTCTACCCTGTCTTCCTGATGAAGGTATTGTGCTTTGCCCTCTTCGCCAGCGCGCTGAACCTGCTGCTGGGCTTCGGTGGCCTGCTGTCCTTCGGACATGCCGCCTTCTTCGGCGCATCCAGCTACGTCGCCGCCCACGCCGCCAAGGTCTGGGGCTTCAATCCGGAAATCGCCATTCTGCTCGGCGTCGCCGCATCCGCAGTGCTGGGTCTGGGCATCGGCGTGCTCGCCATCCGTCGTCAGGGCATCTACTTCGCCATGGTGACGCTGGCCTTCGCGCAGATGGTCTACTTCTTCGCCTTGCAAGCGCCCTTTACCGGCGGCGAGGACGGCATTCAGGCCGTGCCGCGCGGCAAGCTCTTCGGTCTCATCGATCTGAGTTCCGACCGCACCCTCTACTTCGTCGTGCTGGCCATCGTCTTCAGCGCCCTGCTGCTGATCTACCGCATCATCCATTCCCCGTTCGGGCAAGTGCTCAAGGCCATCCGGGACAACGAACCGCGCTCCATCTCGCTGGGTTACAAGGTCAATCGCTACAAGCTCGCCGTCTTCGTCATGTCGGCCACCCTCGCAGGCCTCGCCGGCGCCACCAAGGCCATCGTCTTCCAGCTCGCTTCGCTGACCGACGTCTACTGGACCATGTCGGGCGAAGTGGTGCTGATGACCCTGCTCGGCGGCATGGGCACCGTGTTCGGACCCTTGATCGGCGCGGCGGCGATCGTCACCATGCAGAACTACTTCGCCGGCTTCGGGGCCTGGGTCACCGTGTTGCAAGGGGTGATCTTCGTGATCAGCGTGCTGCTGTTCCGCGAGGGCATCATCGGCGTCCTTGCACGATTGCTCAAAAAACCACTGTGACTGCCCTAGGCCACTGACATAACTAGCCCGCCGCCAACACGAGCTCTGCTGCCTTCTCTGCGATCATGATGACGGGCGAGTTGGTATTGCCGGAGACGATATTGGGCATGATCGAGGCATCGACCACCCGCAGCCCGCTGAGCCCGTGAACCCGGAGCTTGTCATCCACCACCGCCATGGCGTCACTGCCCATCTTGCAGGTGCCGACCGGGTGGAAGATGGTGGTGGCGATGTCACCCGCCTTGGCCGCGAGTTCAGCATCACTGGCGAACTGTGGTCCGGGCAGGAACTCCTCGGGTCGGAACCGGGCCACTGCCTTGGTCGCCATCAGCGCCCGGGCATGACGGATGGAGTTGGCCGCCACCAGCCGGTCATTGGCTGTCGACAGGTAGTTCGGCCTGATCTTGGGTGCCTTGGTGGCATCCGGGCTCTCCATATGGATCGAGCCCCGGCTTTCCGGCCGCAGATTGCAGACCGACACCGTCACTGCGTCGAAGCGATGTAGTGGCTCGCCCAGCCGGTCGGTGGAGAGCGGCTGCACGTGGTATTCGAGGTCCGCCGTCGCCAGCCGATCGTCGGACTTGGCGAAGATGCCGAGCTGGCTCGGCGCCATTGATAGCGGGCCGCTGCGTTTGAGGGCGTATTCCAGCCCCATCCCGGCGCGCGATACCAGATTGTGGTAGCGGGTGTTGAGCGTCTGGGCATCGCGCACCTTGAACACGGTGCGGATTTGCAGGTGATCCTGCAGGTTCTCACCGACGCCATCGAGTTGATGCCGCACGGGGATACCCAATGGTCCCAGCACATCCGGCCGGCCGATGCCGGACAGTTCCAGCAGCTTGGGTGAGTTGACCGCGCCAGCCGACAGGATCACCTCGTGACCCGCGCGGGCAGTGGCCTCGACGCCATTGTGGCGCAGATGGATGCCGGTGACCCGTGTGCCGTCGAGCTCGAGGCGTAAAACCTCGGCATTGGTCAGCACCCGCAGGTTCGGCCGCTTCAGTGCCGGGCGCAGGAAGGCCTTGGAGGTATTCCAGCGCACCCCGCCGCGCTGGTTGACCTCGAAATAACCCGAGCCGAAATTATCGCCGGTATTGAAATCGGCGACACGCGGAATGCCCAATTCCTCGGCCGCGGCCTGGAAGGCATCGAGCACCGGCCAGGCCAGCCGCTGCCTTTCCACCCGCCATTCTCCGCCAGCGCCGTGCTGGTCGCTGGCGCCGGCATGATAGTTCTCCGACTTGCGGAAATAGGGCAGCACATCGTCCCAGCCCCAGCCGACATTGCCGAGCTGACGCCAGCCATCATAGTCGGCGGCCTGACCGCGCATATAGATCATGCCATTGATCGAGGAACAGCCGCCCAGCACCTTGCCGCGCGGATAGTTGAGGGCACGACCATTGAGCCCGGCCTCGGGCTCGGTCTTCATCATCCAGTCGGTGCGGGGATTACCCATGCAGTAGAGATAGCCGATCGGGATATCGATCCAGTGGTAGCGATCGCTGCCGCCGGCTTCGAGCAGCAACACGCGGTTGGCCGGATCGGCACTCAGGCGATTGGCCAGCACGCAACCAGCCGAACCCGCGCCGACGATGATGTAGTCGTAAGTGCCGAGATCGTCGGTCATGACCGGGCCATTTCCGACCAGACCGGGCCCATAGCCTGCGCCAGCTTGGTGTAAAGGTCGTAGCGCCGCCCATAGTGGATGCCGGCCTCGCCCGCCGGAGCATAGTGACGTGCCGGCGCCGTCATCGCGGCGACGCCAGCAGCATAATCGGCAAACAACCCAACCCCCGCGCCAGCCACGATGGCCGCGCCCAGCGCCCCCGTCTCCTGGCTCCGTGCCACGGTGACTGGCAGGCCCAGCACATCGGCGAATATCTGCGGCCAGATGATGCTGCGTGAGCCGCCGCCGGACAGCGTAGCCGAGGCAATCGTAGCGCCCGCGCCGCGTAGCACGTCAACGTGACGCTTGTGCTCGAACGCGACACCCTCAAACAGGGCCCGCACCAGATGCGCCTTGGTATGCCAGCCGCCAATGCCATAGAAGCCGGCCCGCGCATTGCCATCCTGCTGCGCCCCGTAGAGGAACGGATGATAAATCGGCATGTCGGCCGAAGCGGGTACGGAAGCCACGAGCTCCCCGGCCCGGGTAAAAGCGTTGCCCTCGCCATGCTCCATAAATTGATGCACCAGCCATTCGAGATTGGCGGCCGACGTCGCGCTGGATTCGATGGCGAGCCACCGCTCGCGATCGAAGGTGGAGAGCATGAACACCGACGGGTCACGCAGCGGGCTATCGCAGACTACCTGGTTGATGCTCCAACTGCCGGCGATAATCGACGCTGAGCCGGTTGCCTCGACGCCTGACCCCAGGGCGCTGGCGACCACGTCAAAGAGACCGGCCACAACGGGCGTTCCCGCCGCGAGCCCGGTTGCCTGCGCAACCTCCGACGTCACCGTCCCGGCGATATCGGCGCTTTCGAGCAAATCAGGCAGCATGGGCATGGCATCGTCGAGCCCATATTCCACCAGCAACTCCGCCGAATAGCGGCGCGACGCGATCTCGACCAGCCCGCAGCCGGTCATATCGGATGTATCTGTCACTCGTGCGCCAGTCAGCCGGCCAACCACGAAATCCTTGCACAGCAGCACCGTGCCGATCTGGGCATAGACCTCGGGACGATACCGCTTGACCCAGGCCAGTAGCGTCGGCGTCTGCGCGACCCAAGGCTTTTGCAGGCAGAGCGGATAGAGCCGCTCACCAAGTGCCTGGCTGGCCCAATCGGCAATCACACCGGTCGCCCGCGTGTCGAGCGACTGGATGCCGATCAGCGGCTTGCCGTCACGGTCCAGTGCATAAAGCCCATTGCCATGACCGGCGCAGCCGATGGCACGGATGTGGTGCGCATCGATGCCGGCCTTGGCAATGCAGTCGGCAATAACTGCCACCGCATTGGCCCAGAGCTCGTCGAGATCGCGCTCCACATGGCCGGGCGCCGGTATGGTGGCGCGGCCGTCACGGACGGCATAAGCCAGTTCGCGGCCGTCGGCGGCGTCGAAGAGCACGGCCTTGATGACCGTATTCCCGGCATCCAGTCCTAAGAGATAGTCGGTCATCACTCAGCCCTGCTGGTAGGTGGCCCAGGCCTGTGCCCCGGTCGCGCCGTCGTGGATCAGTGCCATCAACCCGCGCACCACAGCCGCCGGATTGGCATGCTGATAGATGTTGCGGCCATAGACCATGCCCTGCGCGCCCTGCCCCATCAATGCCGCCGACTTTTCGAACACGGCCTCGAGGTTTTCCTTACCGCCACCGCGGACCAATACCGGGCACCGCGCCGCTTCGACCACCTTGTGGAAGTCCTCGGCATGGGTGGTGGGATCGGCTTTGACGATGTCTGCGCCCATCTCGCGGGCCAACCGCGTCAGCGTCACGATCTTTTCGGCGTCGCCATCCACCATGTAGCCGCCACGGTCCGAATTGCCCTGCATCACCAACGGCTCGATCATCAGCGGCATGCCGTATTTCTCGCAGTCGGCCCGCACGCGCGAAATGTTGGCCACGCATTGACGGAACAGGTCCGGCTCGTCGGGCAGCATGAACAGGTTGACCACCACGCAGGCGGCATCCATCTGTAGCGCCCCGATCAACGGCTCGGCCTCGTTCTGCAGCAGCGCCCACATGCTGCGATGACGCTGCTTGTTATAGGGATTGCCCATGTCGAGACGCATGACCAGCGCCGGCTTGTCCTTGCCCGGTACGGCTTGCAGCAAATCAGCCTGACCGTAATTCATCTGGATGGCATCGGGACCAGCACTCACCAGCGCCGAAACCACGCTGGGCATATCCTCGAGCCCATCGAGAAAACTCGGCTCGTTACACACACCGTGATCGATCGCCACATCGAGGCACTTGCCCTTGCCGAACAGGCGGTTGAGACGAAACTTGTGGCTGGTCATGCAATGGTCCTTTGGTCACGAGATGCAAGCGTGGCGCGGTCAAGCCCGTGCCGGGTCAGAAGTTCGGCAAGAAAGTCGTCGCGCGCCGCCTCGCGCCGGGCCGCGGACCAGCCTTTTGCCTCGGCCAGGATCGCCGCCGCGGCGTCTATGACGGCCAGCGACAGCGTGCCGGTAATGCCAATGGTCGTGCGCCGCAGCAGGAGGTCACCTAGCGCTTCGACGTGTTCAGTAGCCACCAGGTGCGCCAGTTCAGCGCGCGAATATCCGGCGATGTCATCGTCGGGCCCGGCCGCGTCGGCCATGGCATCCGCCCCTGATCCATAGCGTTCCAGCAGTGCGGCCAGACGGGCCCGCGGCAAGCCGGTGCGCTTCGCGGCAGCGTCAGTCCAAGCCGTCGGATTGGCGGGGAAATCCTTGCCACCGCCGATCGGCAGGTTCTCGGTATCGACCATCCGGCCGCCACCCAGCCGTTCCAACGCCATGTCGGCGGCGAGCGCACCGAACGAGCGGAACGTCGTCCATTTGCCGCCGATCATGCACAGCACAGGCGGCGCGCCCTCGATGAGCTCGCAGAAATGGTCGCGCGGAATGGCTCCCGTGGCAGCGGCATTGCTCGCCGGCAGTGGCCGCACGCCGGCGAACTGGAAGACGATCTCCTCGTCAGCGATCACGATCGATGGGAACACCACCGCCAGCGACTGCAGGATATAAGCCCGCTCGTCGGCGCCGGACCGCACGGCATCCGGATCGTCCACCCGCACATCGGTCGAACCCACCAGCACATTGCCGAGATAGGGGAAGGCGATGCAGATGCGACCGTCCTCATTCTCGTAATAGATCATGTGGCCGTCCAGCGCCTCATAGAGCGCCCGGTTCGCCACCACCAGATGTGACCCCTTGGTGCCGCCCATCAGCTTCTGGTTGGTCGCACCGATGGCCGCGTTGGTCAGATCGATCCAACCGCCGGTCGCGTTGATCACCAGCTCGGGCACGATGGCGACCTCCTCGCCGCCAACACGGTCATGCAGCATCAGGCCCTCGTCGGACCGCACTACCGCCGCATGATTGAGCGCCAGCCCCCCGGCCGCGATCGCCTCCTGCAGCATCTCAAGTCCCAGCCGTTCCGGCCGGCTGACCCAGGCGTCATAATAGGTCGCCGATGCCAGCGCCGCCGGGTTCATTGCCGGCCAGCGCGTCAGCGTGCTGCGACGGCCATGGAACTGGTGCGCTGGAAGCGCCCTGCGCCCCCCGGTGAAGAAGTCATAGAGCGTCAGCCCGATCTTGATCACCACCGCGCCACGCCGGCTCTGCCGCCGCGTCAGCCCGAGGAAACGGAAAGCCCCGCTGGCGAGGCCGGCAAAAGTCTCGAAAATCGGCACTGTCGTTGGCAAAGGCCGCACGAAATGCGGCGCATTGGCCAAAAGCCGGTCGCGCTCCAAAAGGCTCTCGCGCACCAGCTTGAACTCGCCGTTTTCGAGATAGCGCAGTCCACCATGGACCATGCGCGACAGCGCCGCGCTGGCTCCCGAGCAGAAGTCGTCCTTGTCGGCCAGCACCACGTTGACGCCATTGAGCGCCAGCTCGCGGAACACCGAGATGCCGTTGATGCCGCCACCGATGACGAGCACGGCCGCCTGCGGCCGGGCTCGGAGCCGGGCGATGGTCTCGCTGCGGGTCATGCTATGGCCGACAGATGGCTCGTCCGCGCCGCGTCGATCACGGCCAGATCGTCCGCGCTCAGCGCCAGAGTACCTGCCCGGGCATTGTCCAGTGCCTGACGCGGATTGCGCGCCCCGCACAAGGCAAAGGTGATACCCGGCCGCCGCAGCGTCCAGGCGATGACCAATTGCGCGACGCTGGCGCCGTGCTGGTCGGCCAGCGGCCGCAACGCCGTCGCAAAGTGAGCCGCACGTTGTCGGTTCTCGACCGAAAAGCGCGGATCACCGGCTCGCTGATCATCGCCCCCAAAGGCGCGGTCCGCCGCTACCGTACCGGTCAGCAGGCCCAGTGCCAGCGACGAATAGCTGAGCGTCGAGACCCCAGCTTCTGTCGCGATGGGCAGTAGCGTCGTCTCGATCTCGCGATCGAGCATCGAATAGCGTTCCTGGATCGCATCGAGCTTCCCGGCCACCACGTAGGCGCGCAGGTCGTCGGCGCTGACATTGCTGGCCCCGATCGCCCGGATCTTGCCGGCCTGCTTAAGCCGGGCCAGCGCTTCCATCGTCTCGGCGATCGGCGTCGTCGGATCCTGCCAATGGGTGATGTAGAGGTCGATGTAGTCGGTCCCGAGCCGTTTCAGGCTCTCTTCCACCTCGAAGACGATGCCGTCCGCACCCAGGTAGCGGTGCACCGGCTTACCGGCTTCGTCAAAGAAGTGGTTGCCCTTGCCGTGATGCCAGTTGAGCCCGCACTTGGTGGCGATCACAACCCCGTCGCGCTTGCCCCTGATGGCCTCGCCCACCAATTCCTCGCTTCGCCCCAGGCCATAGGCCGGTGCCGTGTCGATCAGCGAAATCCCCGCGTCGATCGAGGCCTCGATCGCCTGGACGGCTGCGGCCTCATCGGTACCACCCCACATCCAGCCCCCGATGGCCCAAGTGCCCAGGCCAACGGCCGAGGCAGCAATGCCCGAGCGGCCGATATCGCGCAAAAGCTGGCTCATGCTGCCTCCGCCAGGTCGATGATGCCACGAGCTGTGACTTCGTCGGTCACCAGCGTATCGAGATAGTTGCCGCGCATGGCCGCCAGCACCGGCGCCACCTTGTTGGGCCCACTGGCAATGCCGATGGTGCGCGGGATGGTAGCCAGTTCATCGAGCGTCAGTGCCACCAGCGACCGGTTGGGAGCGTAATCGGCCACGCGCCCATCGCCATCCACCAGGTGGGCCAGCAATTCGCCCGTCGCGCCCGACCGCTCGATCGCCTTGCGGTCTTCGGAGGACGAGGGATGCAGATCATAATAGCTGCTGTCGTCGGAGAGGATCGAGCCGATGCCGACAATGGCAATCGTTGCCTCCCGCGCCCGCCGGAATACATCAGCGACCGAGCGCATATGCATCACCATTTCGCGCTCTTCCTGGTTATCGGCGAAGAGCGGCGCATGCATCTGATAGGCTCGACCGCCCAGGCGGTCTGCCAGCATCGTCGCTACGTGGTTGACGTCGGTATAGTGCTTGCCCTGCACCAACCCCGTCGCCGGCACGACCTCCACGTCGTAGCGCCGAGATGGCGCCAGACCGGCAACGATGGCGCTGACGCCCTTGCCACCGCTGATGCAGATGCGATCGCCATCAGCAAGCATTTCGAGCAGGAGGTTTGCACCCAGAGCCCCGACACCGAGCAGCGTCGTCTCGACATTGTCGCTCACCGCCGGCGCCACCACGGCGCGGCTGATGCCGCCAATGGCCACCAACTGCTCCTCGATTCCGACCAGATGCTGAACCGGCGATTTGACCTTGATTTCGACCAGACCCAGCGCCCGACCGCGCTTGATGAGACGGTTGACCGTGGCATGGCTGAGCCCCAGCACCTTGGCGATTTCGGCCTGGGTCTGCCCTTCGACGAAGTGCAGCACCAATGCCTGATGCATCTGCCGGGCCGCCGTGAGGTCGTCATTCGTGGGAGGCATGAGAATAACCTTCGTGAAAAGCGGCGTGCGTCAGGCCGACCGGCCGCGATGCAGCAAATGATCGAGTGAGACCGCCGAAAGCAGGATGCAGCCGCGGATCACGTCCTGCCAATAAACCGGCACGTTGAGCAGGATGAGCGAGGACGTAACCACCGACAGCAGGCCGATGCCGAGGATCGCCCCGAAAATGCTGCCCGAGCCACCGGTCAGCGAAGCTCCGCCGATCACCGCCGCCGCAATGATGTTGAGTTCCATGCCCACCCCGAAGGTCGGCGTCGCCGAGCCGAACCGGCTCATGTAGATGACCCCCGCCAGCCCGGCCAGCGCCGAGCACAGCACCGTCACCCAGAACTTCACCTGGTTGGTCTTGATGCCGGAATACTGCGCCGCCTTCTCGTTGCTGCCGGTGTAGAACACCTTTCGGAAGGCCGTCGCCCGGCGCAGCAGGAAGTCGAAGATCACCACGACCACGAAGAAGATGATGATGACAACGGGTACGCCATAGAACTCGCCCTGGCCGATCGCCTTGAACTCCGGCGGCAGCGTGAAGAGCGATAGCGGCGTACCCTTGGTGATCAGCAGGCATAGCCCGCGCACGATGACCATGGCAGCCAGCGACGTGATGAAGTGGCTGAGCCCCACGACCGTCACGAAGAAACCACTGACCGCGCCGACAAGACCGCAGGCCGCGATTGCGATAATGCTGGCGCTCCACGGGTCGAGCCCCATGAGGAACAGGGAGCCGCCGATCACCATGGCGAAGCACACCACCGAGCCGACCGCTAGGTCGATGCCGCCCACGATCAGCAGGACCGTCATGCCGACCACGACGATGCCCTCGACCGAGAAGCTCATCAGCATGGCCCGCACATTGCCCCAGGTGGCGAAGTGCGGTGAGGCAAAGCTCATGGCCACGCACATGGCAACGATGATGGCGATGAGCCCGGCCTCGCGCATCGACCCCAACTTTCCCAGTGAGAAACGCGACGAATCGAGCGCGGCAGCGGCCATGGGCCGGTCCTCCTGGCTAAGCGACATGATGATTTTCCTCCCTGAGGCCGGAGGCGAGGCGGATCACCGCTTCCTCCGTAATGGTCTGCGTCAGTTCACCGGCCACCTGGCCCTCGCGCATGACAAGCACCCGATCGGCGATGCCGATGAGTTCAGGCAACTCTGACGAGATAACGATGATGCCGGTGCCGGCATCGGCGAGCTGGCGCAGCAGCTTGTGGATTTCAGACTTGGCGCCGACGTCGATGCCGCGCGTCGGCTCATCCATGATGATGACCTTGGGCTGCACCGAAAGCTGCTTGGCGATCGCGACCTTCTGCTGGTTGCCGCCCGATAGGGACGCCACGTCGTCGGCAATGCCGCCCATCTTGATCCCAAGCCGCGCCGCCAACGAAATCGCCTGCGAGGTCTCGGCGCGCCGGTCGATCAAGCCGCTTCGGGTCAGCTTGCCGAGGTCGAGCGCCGAAATGTTCTGGGCAATCGAGAGATCGAGAAAGACCCCGGAATGCTTACGGTCCTCGGAGAGATAGACCAGCCCCTGCCGTACCGCGTCGGCATAGCTGCCGATATCGACATCCTGCCCGGTAACCCGCACCGACCCGCCGGTCTTGCGCGTTAGCCCGCAGAGCGCCAAGGCCAATTCCGTGCGGCCCGAGCCGATGAGCCCGCCAATACCTAGGATTTCCCCGCGCTTGAGCGCCAGCGAAACCGGGCCGACGTCATCAGACATAAGGCTGTCGACAGCCAGCAAGGTCTCCTCGCCGATGGCCTGCGCCTTTGGCGGATACATCTGGGTGATTTCGCGCCCCACCATGCGGCGAACCACGTAATCGGGTGTCAGGTCGGCGATGCGATCAGTTGAAACATGCCGCCCGTCGCGCAACACAGTGACACGGTCGCACAGCGAGAAAATCTCGGCCATACGGTGAGAAATATAGATGATCGAGATGCCGCGCGCCTTGAGCTCGCGGATAATGCCGAACAGAGCCTGGGCTTCGCTTTCGGTCAGTGCCGCCGTAGGTTCGTCGAAGATCAGCACCCGGCAATCGAGCGTCAGCGCCTTGGCGATCTCGACCAGTTGCTGGTTGGAAATGGAGAGCTCCGCCACCCGCCTCGTGACCGGAATGGGCGCCAGACGGTTCATCACCTGCTGGGCGCGCGCATTGAGTTGGCGATAGTTCATCAGCGGAGCGCGGCGCGCATTGGTCGTCGCCATCAGGATGTTCTCGGCCACCGTCGCATCGCGGCACAGCGCGATTTCCTGATGCACCAGGCCAATACCTAGCTTCTGCGCCGCTGCCGGCGAGGCGACCGTGACAGGTTTGCCATTGAGCAGGATGCTGCCAGAGCTGGGCTGCAGCACGCCCGCGATGATGTTCATCAGCGTCGACTTGCCGGCCCCGTTCTCGCCACAGAGGGCATGAACCTCGCCTTGCGCCAGCGAGAAGGAGACATCGGTCAGTGCCCGGACCGGGCCGAAATTCTTGGAGATGTCGCGAATATCGAGGACGCCGTAGTCACTCATGATGGTCCTCCTTAGGTCGGTTCCCGGGGCACTCGCGCGCCCCGGGCAGGTCGGCGGGAGATTATTCTTCGATGCCCTTGGTGCCGCGACGCTTGAGGTAGTCGTCCCAATAGAAGTCATCGGCGTTTTCGGCGGTGACGATCGAGAAGCCATTGTCGACGAAGGGCACGGCCATGGCATTGTCGCCGGAGCGGGCATAGTCGTTCATCGGATCGATCAGCTCAGGGTGGGCAGCCATCCACAGCAGCATGAAGCCCATATAGCCCTGCATGCCCTGGTTCGGATTGACCGAGCCGAAGATGTCGCCGGCCTTGATCATGTCGAGAATGTTCTCGTTGACGTCGGCCAACATGACGCGGACCTTGCCGCCATTTTCCTTGCTGGCCTGCGCCGCGCCGATGGCCGAGTTGGCTTCAGGCATGAACACAGCGCCGAGGTTCGGATTCGCCTGAATCAGGCTCAGCACGGCCTGATAGGCCTTTGCCGGATCCTGGTTGGAAGCAGCGCGACCGACCAGCTTCATCTCGGGCCACTTGGCTTCCATGCGGGCGATGAAGGCCGCCACGCGCTTATCGTGATTGTCCTGGCCCGGATTTTCCAGCACGGCATATTCGCCCTTGCCATCCATGGCCTCGGCCACGGCGTCGGCAGCATAGGTGCCTTCAGCCAGGTTGTCCGAAGTGATGAACGAGGTGCGCTTGGAGTTCGGCGAGTCAGCCGCAAAGGTCACCACGGCCACGCCCTGATCGACCGCGCGGTTGATCGGCTCGACGAAGGGGTCCGAGTTCATCGGATGCACCAGAATGCCGGCTGGGTTCTGCGCCAGCGCCTGATCGAAACTGGCGATCTGCTTGGTCACGTCATATTCGGTCGTGCCGGTATATTCGGTCTCGCAGCCGAACTGCTGGCCGGCCTGCTTGAACATTTCATAGACCGGGAACCAGTATTCGACGCCCGAGACCATGACGTTCATCACGTACTTCTCGCCTGGTTCGCACTTGAACGGATTTTCCGTCTGTGCCGCGACATGACCGGCGCCGAAGCTCGTAGCCACGGCCGTCATTGCGAGCATGCCCAAAAATTTGCGCAAGATTCCTCCCCACGGCCGAGGCCGTTTGCAAAATTGACTGCCACCGACCCATGTCGGCGGCGATATCTGAAAGCCAGGGCTCCTCCGAACCTCAGCGAGCGGACACTGCACGCCCCGCAGTATGCCTGTCAATAAAATTCATAGCAAGAAATATATTTCATATCGAGGCGTCGTTGAGCACGCATTCGGTGGACACCGGCCGCTGCAGTGGCGGTACTCGCTGGTAGTCGCGCTACACCAACTTGGGCGCGGGCCGAACGGCCCACTAGGCCGTCGACCTTCTACCTACCCAGCGGCGTTGAGGTTCAGCGGACCCAGTCAAATCCCAGCGCGTCATTCCCGCGAAAGCGGGAATCTCCCTACCGGACCTGCGATTTAGAAAGACGATTCCCGCTTTCGCGGGAATAACGCGGTGGCGGTAGCTAGCCGAGCAAGCGCACATCCACCTGCAACAGCATACCCGCTTCCCTGATCGCAATATCGCCAACTTCAGCAAACCGCGCGAGCTGCCCCGGAGCCAGATGATACTCCTCCGCCCCCGTAGTCAGCACAGCCTGCCCATCAAGGCAGAGAAAAAGGCTCCGATCCGCCGCTTGCAGCGCCGCCCCCGCACCCCGATGGATGTTCACCACGGCCGAAGCCCTGCCACGCGCGGTCATCACATTCAAATCCCGCGACGGACCAAGCACGGCCTCCGCTTGCGTAGTCCAGTCACCGGAAAACACCACCGGCTTGAGCATCTCCACCCGGACCCGTCCATGCCCCGAAAAATCAAGATCAAAGCCGGGTCCCTCGATCAGAGTCAGAACGCGGTCCACGCCGGGAAACGCCGAGAATTGTCCGGCCTCGACGACATCCGCCGCCGAAATACGCCAGAGCATTACGCCCCCCGCGTCGTCCTCGTGCGCCATCTCGATGGTCGTGCCCCGGCCGTTGCGCCAGGGCATGGCGCGAAAGTCATCCGGACCGAGAATCTGAACCGGCATCAGCGTGCCAGCGATGGCAGGTCGAGGCCCTTCTGGCGCGCCCAGTCCTGGGCAGTCTCATAGCCCGCATCGGCGTGGCGCATCACGCCAGTGGCCGGGTCGTTCCACAGCACCCGGGCAATGCGCTTGGCCGCTTCGGGCGTGCCATCGGCGCAGATCACCATGCCTGCATGCTGGGAAAAGCCCATGCCCACGCCACCGCCATGGTGCAGCGACACCCAGGTCGCGCCGCTCGCCGTATTGAGCAGAGCATTGAGCAGCGACCAGTCCGAGATAGCATCCGAGCCGTCCTTCATCGCCTCGGTCTCGCGGTTGGGCGAGGTGACCGAGCCGGAATCGAGATGGTCGCGGCCGATGACGACGGGGGCTTCCAACTCGCCATTGGCGACCATTTCGTTGAAGGCGAGGCCCAGCCGGTGGCGATCGCCGAGGCCGACCCAGCAGATGCGCGCGGGCAGGCCTTGGAAGGCGATGCGCTCGCGCGCCATGTCGAGCCAGTTGTGCAGGTGCGGATCGTCGGGGATCAGTTCCTTGACCGTGGCATCGGTCTTGGCGATATCGTCCGGATTGCCGGAGAGCGCCGCCCAGCGGAACGGGCCAATGCCGCGGCAGAACAGCGGACGAATGTAGGCCGGCACGAAGCCGGGAAAGTCGAACGCATTGGCGACGCCCTCTTCCTTGGCCATCTGCCTGATATTGTTGCCGTAGTCGAAGGTTGGAACGCCGTTCGCATGAAAGGCAAGCATTGCCTCGACATGTGTGGCCATCGACCGCTTGGCGGCCAGCACCGTCCCCGCAGGATCGCTAGCGGCGCGCTCACGGTACTCCGCCCAGCTCCAGCCAACCGGAAGATAGCCGTTGAGCGGATCGTGCGCCGAGGTCTGGTCGGTCACCATGTCTGGTCGCACGCCGCGACGGACCAATTCGGGCAGGATTTCTGCGGCATTGCCGAGCAGCGCGATCGAGATCGCCTTGCGGTTGGCAGTTGCGTCGGCGACCATGCTGAGCGCCTCGTCGAGGTCCCGAGCCTGCATGTCCACATAGCGGGTGCGCAGGCGGAAATCGATCGATTGCTGCTGGCACTCGATGGCCAGGCACGCCGCGCCCGCCATGGTCGCGGCCAACGGTTGGGCCCCGCCCATGCCGCCAAGACCTGCCGTCAGCACCCAGCGGCCGCCGAGATCGCCGCGGTAGTGCTTGCGGCCGGCCTCGACGAAGGTCTCGTAGGTGCCCTGCACGATGCCTTGCGACCCGATATAGATCCACGAGCCAGCCGTCATCTGGCCGTACATCATCAGCCCCTGCCGATCGAGCTCGTTGAAATGCTCCCACGTCGCCCAGTGCGGCACGAGATTGGAATTGGCGATCAGCACGCGGGGGGCATCGGCATGGGTCGTGAACACGCCGACGGGCTTCCCCGATTGCACCAATAACGTCTCGTCGCCTTCGAGCCGCCGCAGCGTCTGGACGATCCGGTCATAGGCGTCCCAATCGCGCGCGGCGCGACCAATGCCGCCATAGACCACCAATTCCTTGGGGTTCTCGGCAACGTCAGGGTCGAGATTGTTCATCAGCATGCGCAACGGCGCCTCCGTCAGCCAGGATTTGGCCGTCAGCACGGCGCCGCGCGGCGCACGGATTTCGATGTCCCGGTAACGGCTGTTGCTCAGCATGAACGGCTCCACCTGTATAGAGTTGTATATGTAAGTTATCAAACTCTACGGCATTGGCAACCGGCAAAATGAGGAGGCCAAGCTAGCCCCGCGACTGCGTGTTGAAAAATCCCTCCATACGATAGCGCGCGCCGGGATAGAGCAGCCGCACGGCCGTGACGCATCGATTGGCTGACCATGTTCGGCGCCGGATCAACAGGCACGGATCGGCCGGTGAAATCGCCAGGAGCTTGGCCTCCCACCCCTGCGGCAACACCGCCTCGACCACATGCTCGGCCTGCGACAGCGGCGCGACGGCGGTCAGATAGGCGTAGGGCGTGGTCTGGGTGAAATCCTGATCGGCATAGTCGGGGGCAACGGCAGGATTGACATAGCGATCCTCGACCTGCGCCGGCACGCCGTTCTCCTGATGCACGATGATCGAGTGAAAAACCACGTCGCCGATCCCGATCCCCAAGGCATCCGATATCTCCGGAGCCGCAGAATCCCGCTGCATGCGGATGATTTCGGCGGTGTGCACATGCCCCCGCTTGCGGATTTCCTCGGCGATGTTGCGAACCTCGAACAGCGCTGTTCCCCCCTTGCGCTCGGCCACGAACGAGCCGACGCCCTGGACGCGCTTGATGACACCCTCATTGGCAAGCTCGCGCAGCGCCCGGTTGGCAGTCATGCGGCTCACGCCCAACTCGTTCACCAGCTCATTTTCCGAAGGCACGCGGAAATTGGGCGGCCAGGCCCCACTGTCGATGCGCGCATGGATGAGCTGCTTGACCGCGACATAGAGCGGGCCGGCATCGGCGCCCTGAAGTGCATGCGCGCCAAAGGCACCCTGCCCCACCAATGCCGTTTCCACCCCGTCGCCGGCTGATTTGCTCATGGCGTCACTTTCCGCAGAATCTCGATTTGCACAGTTTTGACATTTTTCGCTTGCGCGCTAGCATTAATTATCTATGGTTCCATATACAACCAATGACAGGCAGATGGAATGGCCGAGCACGCAGCTCACCGCATCTTCGCTTCGCAGGTCCTGCTCGGCAACGGGTGGGCCACCGACGTGGCGCTGTCGGTTGGGCCGAACGGCACCATCACCGAAGTCGAGAGCGGCGCCTCGCCCCGCGCTGGCGATACCATCGCCGCCGGGCCGGTGATCCCCGCCCTGTCCAACCTCCATTCCCATGCCTTCCAGCGCGCCATGGCCGGACTTGCTGAGGTCTCAGGCCGCGGCGAAGATAGCTTCTGGACTTGGCGCGACACCATGTACCGCATGGTCGACAGGCTCTCGCCTGACGATGTCGAGGTGGTCGCCACCAGGCTCTATGTCGACATGCTCAAATGCGGCTATGGCCGCGTTGGGGAGTTTCACTATCTCCATCACGACCGCGGCGGCGTGGCCTATGCCGACCGCGCCGAAATGTCAGGCCGCATTATCGCCGCCGCGACGGCAAGCGGCATCGGCGTGACGCTACTGCCTGTCTTCTATGCCCACGCCAATTTCGGCGGCGCCGCCCCCAATGACGGCCAGAGCCGTTTTATCCACACCGTCGACGATTTCCTGGCGCTGATGGACACGCTGCGCCCCCGCACGGCGGTGGTCAACGCCACCCTCGGCTTCGCCATTCACTCGCTGCGCGCCGCGACACCTGACGAAATGCATGCAATCCTTGCGGCAGCGCCCGGCGAGGGCCCAATCCACATCCACGTCGCCGAGCAACAGGGCGAAGTCGATGCCGGCCTCGCCTGGTCGGGACGGCGGCCGCTGGGCTGGCTGCTCGACGAGATGCCGGTCGATCGCAACTGGTGCCTGATCCACGCCACCCATGCCGACACCAACGAAGTCCAGCGGATCGCCGCCAGCGGCGCCGTCGTTGGTCTCTGCCCGACGACCGAGGCCAGCCTCGGCGACGGCATTTTTCCCGCGACGGCGTTTCGCGCCCATGGTGGACGCTTCGGCATCGGCTCGGATAGCCACGTCTCGGTCAGCTCCAGCGAAGAGCTGCGCCTGCTAGAATACGGTCAGCGCCTGCGCGACGAGCGCCGGGTGCGCTTGGTCGACGGTCCCGGCCGCTCCAATGGCCGCGATCTGTTCGAGGTAGCCCTTGCGGGCGGCGCGCAGGCTCTGGGTCAGCCAACCGCTGGCCTCAAGGTTGGCGCCGCCGCAGACCTTGTCGTTCTCGACGGCAACGATGCCTTCATCGCCGCGGCAGATGGCGACACCGTTCTCGACCGCTGGATCTTTGCACGCGGCGACCACGCCGTGCGCGACGTGATGGTGGCCGGAGCCTGGCAGGTTCAGGACCGCCGGCACCGCCTCGACGAAACCATCGACCAGGCCTTTGCTGAGGTGCTCAAGCGCCTCTGCTGATCTCTCAATGCACTCGTGAAACGGGACGCCAGTCCTTCAACCAAGGGGAATAAACATGAGACTGCTCGCTACCTCCCTCGCTCTGGGGACCGCCACGTTTCTATTGGCCGCGGCGCCGGCCCAGGCGTCCTATTGCAGCGACGGCAAGACCGTCATGTTCGCCGGCATCGATTGGCAGAGCGGCGACTTCATCACCGAGGTGATGAAGACTATTTTCGCCAAGGGCTATGACTGTCAGGTCGACGCCATCCCCGGCAATTCGGTGACGCTGGAACAGGCCACCGCCAATAACGAAGTCCAGATTTTCGCCGAAGAATGGCTGGGCCGCTCAGACGTCTGGAACGAAGCCACCGCCGCCGGCAAGGTGCTGGCCATCGGCAAAACCTTCGAAGGCGCCGCCGAGGGCTGGTTCGTCCCGGCTTACGTGATCTCAGGCGACGCCGAACGCGGCATAGCGCCGATGGCGCCCGACCTCAAGAGCGTTGACCAGCTCGCCAACCCCGCTCTCGTAGCCCTGTTCAAGGACCCCGAAGAGCCCAGCAAGGGCCGCTTCCTCAACTGCCCCTCGGGCTGGACCTGCGAAGGCGTCTCGACCGCCAAACTCGACGCCTACGACCTCACTGAGTCCTACGTGAACTTCCGCCCGGGCACCGGCGCCGCCCTCGATGCGGCGATCTCGTCGGCCTACCTCCAGGGCGAGCCGATCCTGTTTTATTATTGGTCCCCGACCGCGGCCATGGGCAAGTTCGATCTGGTACAGCTCGAAGAGCCAGCCTATTCGGATGAATGCTGGACCCAGCTGACCAGCGCCGATGGCACCCGCGAGCAGGGATGTGCGTTCCCCTCCGTCGATGTGTCCTACGGCGTCAATGCCACCTTCGCGGCCGAGGCGCCCGAGCTGATCGACGTGCTCGAAAAGGCCAACTTCCCACTTGCCGAAGTCAATGGGAGCCTCGCCTATATGAGCGACAACGAAGTGGATGGCGAAGCCGCCGCGCTCGAATTCCTCAAGACCAAGCAGGATATATGGGGCCCTTGGGTGAGCGACGAAGCCCGCGCCAAGATCGTCGCCGGTCTCTGATAAAGCCGCGCCATCGGCCCCCGGGCCGGTGGTGCCATCTCCTTAACGCAGCGGACGAGGACGCCGGTCATGTTTCCAGAAACTCTCCAGTTCTCCATCAGGTCGCAAATCAATGACTGGGTGGAAAGCCTCGTCGTCAATTACGGCGCGGCGTTCAAGGCCATCTCCAACGCCATCCTGCAGGTCGTGCTCGTTGTCGAAAGTGTCCTGCGCGGTCTGCCTTGGTGGGCCATCATCATCATCTTCATGGCGCTAGCCTGGGCCAGTTCCCGCAAGATCGCCTTCAGCATCGCGGTCGGCGTGCTGATGGTCGCGGTGGGCGTGCTCGGCCTTTGGGATCTGACCATGCAGACGCTGGCCCTGATGCTGGTGGCGACGCTGGTTTCGGTCATCATCGGACTGCCCGTCGGCATTCTCTGCGCCAAGAACCGCGTCGCCCGCGCCATCACCCTGCCGGTGCTCGACGTGATGCAGACCATGCCGAGCTTTGTCTATCTCATTCCCGTGCTGATGCTGTTTGGCCTGGGCAAGGTCCCGGCCATCCTCGCCACGGTCGTCTATGCCGTGCCGCCGCTGATCCGCCTCACCGATCTGGGCATCCGCCAGGTCGATTCCGAAGTCGTGGAGGCGGCCACGGCCTTCGGCACTGCCCCCGCTCGCCTGCTGTTCGGTGTGGAACTGCCGCTGGCCACGCCCACCATCATGGCCGGCCTAAACCAGACCGTGATGATGGCGCTTTCCATGGTCGTGGTCGCCTCGATGATCGGCGCGCGCGGTCTGGGCGAGCAGGTGCTAAACGGCATCCAGACGCTCGATGTCGGCCGTGGCCTTGAGGCCGGTATCGGCATCGTCATCCTGGCCATCGTCATCGACCGCATTATGCAGGGCTTCGGCCGCTCGCGCCTCGAGGAGGCCCGCAATGGCTGAGATCGAAATCCGCAACGTCTACAAGATTTTCGGCCAGAACAACGCCGCCGCCATCGCGCTGGCCAGGGAGGGTCTCGACAAGACCGCCATTCTCGCCAAGACCGGCAGCAATATGGGCCTAGCCGATGTCAGCCTCACCATTGCTTCCGGCCGCATCTTCGTCATCATGGGTCTCTCCGGCTCCGGCAAATCGACCCTGGTACGCCATCTCAACCGGCTGGTCGAACCGTCCAGTGGGGAAATCCTCTTCGACGGCCAGAACATCCTGACGCTCAATAAGCGGGATCTGCGCGCCTTCCGCACCCGCCGCGTCTCCATGGTGTTCCAAAGCTTCGGGCTGATGCCGCATTACACGGTGCTGCAGAACGCCGCCTATGGGCTGACCGTGCGCGGCGAACCGCGCAGTGTCGCCCGCGACACCGCCATGAAATGGATCGAAACCGTCGGGCTCAAGGGCTACGAAAGCAAGTATCCCTTCGAACTCTCCGGCGGCATGAAGCAGCGCGTCGGCCTCGCCCGCGCACTGGCCGCCGATACCGACGTCATCCTGATGGACGAAGCTTTCAGCGCGCTCGACCCGCTGATCCGCGCCGAAATGCAGGACCAGCTGCTGGAGCTGCAGCGATCGCTGGCCAAGACTATCGTCTTCATCACGCACGATCTGGACGAAGCGCTGCGCATCGGTTCGCAGATCGCCATCCTGCGCGATGGTAAGGTGGTGCAGGTCGACACGCCCGACTCGATCCTCGCCAGGCCGGCCAACGACTACGTTGCCCGTTTCGTCCAGCGCCACGCCCACCACGCTCTCGCCCACGATTGACCATGACCGATATTGTCCGCGACGCTCCCCTCTCCTGGCGCGATCTGGCCGCCGTCGCCGCCGGTGCGCGGCTCATCCTGTCGCCGGCGACAAAGGACCGAATCAGCCACGCCCGGGCCTTGGTCGAAGCCATCGTCGCCAAGGGCATTCGCGCCTACGGGGTTAATACAGGCGTCGGTGCCCTGAGCGACACCGTGGTCGACGTGTCGCGGCAGCGGCAACTGTCGCGCAACTTAATCATGAGCCATGCCGTAGGCGTTGGCGCAAAGCTGTCGGCGCTCGAAGCCCGCGCTATCATGGCCGCTGCAGTCAACAACCACGCCCACGGATATTCCGGCGTCCGCCTTGACGTGGTCGAGACCATGCTCGATCTGCTCAATGCTGGCTTCGCGCCGGAAGTGCCGTCGCAGGGCTCAGTTGGCTACCTCGCGCATATGGCTCACATTGCCCTGCTACTGCTCGGCGAAGGCCACGTGCTGGCCGATGGTGAACGGCTCACCGGCGCGGAAGCCCTCAAGCGTGTCGGCCGCGAACCGCTCGTGTTGGAGGCCAAGGAAGGCCTGAGCATCCTCAATGGCACGCCTTGCGCCACCGGCCTCGCCGCCATCGCCCTGTCCCGCGCCTACAGGCTGCTGTCGTGGACCGATATTGCCGCGGCCATGAGCTTTGAAAGCCTCAACGGACAGATTGCAGCCTTCGACCCGAAATCGCTGGCCCTGCACGCCTCACCCGGATTGCGCGAGACCGGGCGGCGCCTCTCCGCCCTCCTGGCCAATAGCGAAATCCTTGCGCAGAGCGCCGGTGCCCGAACGCAGGATGCGCTCAGCCTACGATCGGTACCGCAGGTCCATGGCGCGGCACGCGACCTCCTCGCGTACGTCGGCACCGTGGTCGATACCGAATTGCGGTCAGTCACCGACAACCCGGTGGTCAGCGGTACAGAGGCGGCGCCGGAGGTATTTTCCGAAGCCCATGCCGTCGGCGCCGGCATTGCGCTGGCCATGGACGCTCTCGCCCCGGCCATGGGTCTAGTCGCCTCGATGTCGGAGCGCCGCACCGATCGGCTGGTCAACCCGCTGGTCAGCGGGCTGCCACCATTCCTGGCCGCAGATAGCGGCGCCAATTCCGGCTTCATGATCCTGCAATACACGGCGCTGTCGCTGGTCGGCGAAAACCGCCGCTTGGCCGCGCCGGCCAGCCTCGATGCCGGCGTGACCTCGGGCCTGCAGGAAGACCTGATCTGCCATCCCACCCCGGCGGCGCTGAAGCTGCTCGCCCTGCTGGACAATGCAGAGGCGATACTGGCCATCGAGTTGCTGGCCGCCGCCCAGGCCGCCGACCTTCGCACCGATGGGTTGGCCAAGGCCCCCGCCACCGCCGCAGTCTGGCGCGCCATCCGCGCCATCGTCCCCAGCTACGCCGACGACCGGCCGCTAGCCGGCGACGTCGAGACACTGCGGCCCCTGCTGCACGCCACGCCGATCGCCTGAGGAACCCGTCATGAAACGGCTCTGGACTAACGCCCGCATAGCAACCATGGCGCCCGACCTCCCCGGTATCGGCATCATCGAGGGCGGCGCGATCCTGGCGGAAGGTGACCGCATCGTCTGGGTGGGGCACCACAACGATCTGCCAACCATCGCCAACGGTGCCGAATGCATGGACCTGGACGGACGTTGGATCACACCAGGCCTCATCGATTGCCACACCCATTTGGTGCATGGCGGCGACCGCGCGCGCGAATTTGAGATGCGGCTGGCCGGCGCAACCTACGAGGAAATCGCTCGCGCCGGCGGCGGCATCATCGCCTCGGTGCAGGCAACCCGCCAATCCAGCCTCGACGACCTCGTCGCCACCGCTTTGCCCCGGCTCGACCGGCTGGTGGCCGAAGGCGTCACGACCATCGAGATCAAATCGGGCTACGGGCTCGACCTGGCGAGCGAACTGACCATGCTGCGGGCGGCCCGGGCGCTAGATAAGCATCGCGCCATATCGGTAGTCACTACCTGCCTCTCCGCCCATGCCGTACCGCCCGAGTTCAAGCATGACCGGGCCGGCTATCTTGATCTGGTGGTCGATACCATCCTCCCGGCAATGGCAGCCGAAGGCCTCGCCGACGCCGTCGACGCCTTCATGGAAGGCATCGCCTTCTCCGGCCCCGAAACCGCGCGTGTCTTCGACAAGGCCAGGGCTTTGGGCCTTCCGATCAAGCTCCATGCCGACCAGTTGTCAAACCTGCATGGTGCCCAGCTGGCCGCCGAGTTTGGCGCCCTGTCGGTCGATCACCTCGAATACACCGACGAGGATGGCGTGGCGGCCATGGCGCGGGCCGGAAGCGTTGCCGTCCTCCTTCCGGGCGCCTTCTACACCCTGGGCGAGACGCAATTGCCGCCGATCGATTTTTTCCGCCGTTACAACGTACCCATGGCCGTCGCCACCGACGCCAATCCGGGCACTTCGCCGATGACCTCACTGCTGCTGGCCATGAACATGGCCGCGACCCTGTTCGGCCTGCGGATCGACGAAGTCCTGGCTGGCACGACCCGCGAGGCGGCGCGTGCACTGGGCAAGCTCAACGAGACCGGCACGATTGAGGCCGGCAAATATTGCGACCTGGCGATCTGGGACATCGAACGCCCAGCCGAGCTCGTCTATCGGCTCGGATTCAATCCACTGCACAGGCGCGTCTGGAGGAACCGATGACGACAGTCCACGAGCTCAAACCCGGCAACGTCCCGCTCTCGATCTGGCGCGACATCTACTTTGGCGCTGCCTGCAGCCTCGCCACGGCAGCCGAACCCGGCGTACGAGCGGCAGAGCAAACTGTCGACGCGATTATCGCCAAAGGCGAGCCGGTCTATGGGATCAACACTGGCTTCGGCAAACTAGCGAGCGTCCGCATCGAGAACGCAGACCTGGTCACACTCCAGCGCAACATCGTGCTCTCACACGCCGCCGGCGTCGGTGACCCCCTCGCGGTCTCCGTCGTCCGCCTGATCATGGCGCTCAAGATCGCCAGCTTGGCCCAGGGATTTTCCGGCGTGCGCTGGCAGACTATCGCCACGCTCTCGGCCTGCCTTGATCGCGGCCTGATCCCGGTCATTCCCGGTCAGGGCTCGGTCGGCGCATCCGGCGATCTGGCCCCTCTGGCTCATATGACCGCCGCCCTGATGGGTGTCGGCGCCTTCCTCGTCGCCGGCAAGCAAGTTCCCGCCGCGACCGCGCTGGCCGATGCGGGCCTGCCCCTGCTCGAACTGGGACCCAAGGAAGGCCTGGCGTTGCTCAACGGCACCCAGGTCTCGACCGCCCTGGCTCTGGCCGGTCTCTTCGAAGGCGAGCACGTGTTCCGGGCTGCCCTCGTGACGGGAGCCCTCTCGACCGACGCCGCGCGCGGCTCCGATGGTCCCTTCGATCCGCGCATTCACGCCGTGCGCCGCCACCGCGGCCAGTCGGAAGTCGCGGCCACCCTGCGTGACCTGATGAACGGCAGCCCCATCCGCGCCTCGCACCGCTTCGGTGATACCCGCGTTCAGGACCCCTATTGCCTGCGCTGCCAGCCCCAGGTGATGGGTGCCTGCCTCGACCTCATGCGGCAGGCCGCAGCCACTCTCGCCATCGAAGCCAATGCGGTTTCGGATAACCCGCTCGTCTTCACCGATACCGGCGAGGTGATCTCGGGTGGCAATTTCCACGCCGAGCCAGTCGCCTTCGCCGCCGACATGATCGCCATGGCCCTCTGCGAGATCGGCTCGATCGCCGAGCGCCGCATCGCCATGCTGGTCGACCCCGCCCTTTCGGGGCTCCCCGCCTTCCTGACCCCGGTTCCCGGCCTCAATTCCGGCTTCATGATCGCCCAAGTCACCGCCGCCGCCCTGGTCTCTGAAAATAAGCAGCAAGCCTTCCCCGCCAGCGTCGATTCCATCCCCACCTCCGCCAATCAGGAGGATCACGTCTCGATGGCTGCCCATGGCGCCCGCCGGCTCAGCCCTATGGCCGCCAACACCGCCAACGTCATCGGCATCGAACTGCTCGCCGCCGCTCAAGGCTGCGACTTTCACGCTCCCCTGGCCTCCAGCACCTCGCTCGAAGCCGCCCGCGCCCTGCTGCGCCAGACGGTGCCTCACCTCGAGGGCGATCGCTATATGGCGCCCGACATGGCCGCGGCAACCAGCCTCATAAGGAGTGGCGCGCTGGCCGCGGCCGTTGGCAAACCTCTGCCCAACATGGTCGAGCCAGCCGCCTAGAAGCAGCGCTCTTCTGCCGCTTCGCGCCGCAGGAGACGCCACTCACTACGGCGCTCAAGGGTTTCCCGCCACCCAACCCCCATTTCGTCGGCGCCATCAGTGTTTCGTCGGCTTGGGTGATACAGCGCCGGACGGCTCAGCTATGGTGGCCGCGTTCCGAAGCACGGGCTGATTTCATGTTTGCAGGTATCGTTTTCATCGTAAGGATCGCGCTGGCCTGGACGGCCGTCATCCTGCCGGTGGCGCTCATAGCGGGGCACAATGTGTCCTACGGCGAAGTGGGCGGCGTGGTCTTCGTGGCGCTGGCCGTTGCGGGTCTGGTGCTCGTGGGAGCGATCTCGCACCTGAACCGGGCCCACCTGGTGGCCGGCAAACTCAGCAATCGCGTACTGACCAACCGCCAGCGGCTGCAGCTCGAACTGCCTTATGAGCCTATGGAAGCTTTCGACATGGTCGAAGCCGCGGTTCGTGAGCTTCCCCGTGTCGATGATATCGACGCCGAACCGGGCAGCTATTCGGTGCAGGCTACGGTGTTGCGCGTGCGGCCAGTAAAGCGCGCCCTGTTCGGCCTGTTCAGCCCGCTGTCCTGGTTCGGGGCGAAGCGCAACCTGCTGCGCGCCACCGTGACGCCGGGCGACGAAACCGCGCTGGTGACAATCGTCAGCGAGCCCGCCGGCGGGGTGTGGAATGACTGGTTCCTCGTGGACAACGCCAGCAACTACGAAACCGTCGAATCCCTTCGCCGCTCGCTGTCGCGACGGTCGACCAGTAAGCGCCGCCGCGAGCAGGAGAGCCACCGCCAGACCGAGACGGAAAAGGAATTATCCGAGGCACGACTTGGTCTGCTGTCGGCCCAGGTTGAGCCGCACTTTCTCTACAACACGCTCGCCAGCGCCCAGGTGCTGGTACGCACCGATCCGGCCCGCGCAGACGAGATGCTGGGCAACCTGATCAGCTATCTGCGCCATTCGCTGCCGAAGGCCGACGAGCAGATGTCGAACCTCGGCGCCGAGATGACCCGCACCAAGGCTTATCTGGATATTCTCAAGGTGCGTATGGGCAGCCGGCTAGCCGTGTCCATCGATGTGCCGCCCGAGGCAGAGACCGTGCCGATGCCGGCCATGATGCTGCAGACGCTGGCCGAGAATGCCATCAAGCACGGGCTGGAGCCCAAGACCGGCGGCGGCACGATCTGGATCCGGGCACGCATCGGCGGTGGTGCCATGGAAGTAACGGTAGCCGACGACGGACGGGGCCTCTCGACCGAAGGCTCGGGCACCGGCATCGGGCTCAAGAATGTCCGCGAGCGGCTGCGGCTGATCTACGGCGACGCCGCGCGGCTCTCGATCGCCAACAATTTCCCCACCGGCGTAAGCGCCACGCTTGTAGTACCGACGGTGGAGACCTGAGATGACCACCTGCGTAATCGCCGAAGACGAAGACATCCTGCGCCGCGCCCTTGCCGACCTTCTGGCCGAGTGCTGGCCGGATCTGACAATTCTCGCCCTGGCCGAGGATGGCGGCGCGGCCCTCGAAGCCATCGCGCTCAACAAACCCGATGTGGCCTTTCTTGATATCCGCATGCCTGGCCTGACCGGCATGGAAGTGGCGGCGGCAAGCGCCGACCTCTCCCCGGCGACCCAGGTGGTATTCGTCACCGCCTATGACCAATACGCGGTGGACGCCTTCGAAAAAGGCGCTGTCGATTATCTGCTCAAGCCCATCAGTCGTGAGCGGCTGACGGCGACGATCACCCGATTGAAAACCCGGCTGGGCGCGGGGGCCGATCCGGAGGCGCTTGTAAAGCTGGCGCAGCTTCTCGGCACCCTTCCCGGCGTCCGCAAGCCGCCGCTGACCTGGATCGCGGCCAGCAAGGGCGTTGAGACGCGCCTGCTCATGGTGGAGGACGTCGCCTATTTCCGGGCCGACAATAAGTACACCGTTGCCATGACCGAGGAGGGCGAGATGCTGCTGCGCAAGCCACTGCGCGAGCTGATCGCCGAGCTCGACCCACAATTCTTCAAGCAGGTGCATCGATCCACGATCGTGAACCTGAAAGCCATTGCCTCGGTCAGCCGTGACGAGACCGGCAAGGGAACGCTCAAGCTCAAGACGCGGCCAGAACGGCTGACGGTGAGCCAACCCTACATGACGCTCTTCCGCGCCATGTAGGCGACTAGAACCAACAGAGGATTACTCAAATGCGCAAGCACATCGCTTGGCGCGGCGGCACCGTGTTGCTCGTCGCAGGGATTTTGGCTGCCTGCTCGGATGGTAAGTCGGGCGCGCGGTATGAGGCGGTCGAAGACGGCGAGGTGACCTTGTCGGCCCATATCGAGCGCAACGAGCGAAGGACGGAGTTCGATTGCCGGGCGAGCAATACCGGCATTTGCGCCTTCGCGGTGCGGAGCGCGGGCGGGATCGAGCGGTTCGAGCTGGCGGTTGGGACGGTGCTCATCCGCCGCGACCTCCCGGAAGGCTTTGCACACTGCGCGGCGGCGACGCCGGACTGTGTAATCGGTGAAACGACTAACAAGGAGAGATCGGAATGATCGGGATGGGTTTTGCCATGGACGTATTCGCGACGGCGCCGGAGGTACCGGTGCTGTGGAGCCCACTTGGCCCGCAGGATGACGCAGAGCCGCTTGGGGATGCCGACGGCACGGTGTTGTTCCAGACCGCACGCCGCGGCGTCATGCCGAGCGCCACCGGCACGCTGCGCTTCGCCATGCAATTGCAGGTGCAGCGCGATGCCGGGGGGCGGCTGACCGCGGTGATGATCGTGGCGACACTGACAGGGCATGCACGCTGGGCGCTGCACCGCGTCGCCGTGCCCGTCCACGCCCGCCACCCTCAAAGGGCGGCAGCGGCGCTGCGCTCGCTATTGCCCGACATTCTGAACAACAGCTCGGACGGCACTGTTATGTTGAGCGGTGCCGACGGCATCGTACAGGCCGAGATTGCTTCGGTGTCGGGAAAGCTGGCGCAGTCACCACGGACCAGCCCCGAACCCCGCCGCTCAACACCGCGACTGCGCACAAACCCCTTGCACCGGCCGGCGCCTTGGACATGGTCTGGTTCGAGCAGCCAGAAATGTGGCGAAGCCTCGGCCGCGTCGAATTGAGAGACTGCCGTGACCTCACGCTGTTGCGGACGACGAGACTTGCTCTCGGAGCCAGTCGCAGAAGTCGCGGGGCGCCGGCCGCCGATCGCCTTCGCGGATCAAGGCGTAGTACCAATCGGGGCCCTTCAAGACCGTGTCGAGTGGCGCAACCAGCAGGCCCGCCTCCACCAGCGGCCGGAAAAGCGTCGGCGATAGCAAAGCCACCCCAAGACCGCTAACCGCTGCATTGGCGATCAGCTCGAAGATCGAGTAGTCGACGCCGACAAACCGCAAGCCGCTCGGCATGGGTTGCGCCGCCCGGGCGAACCACTTGCCCCAGTCGGGGTGAGGCAAAAGCTCGAATTCCACCAGGTCGCTGGGCTCAGCCAGCGCTCGGGAACCAAGCAGCTTGGGTGCCAGCATTGGCGTGACGTCGACTGGCGTCAGGGCATATTCATCGAGGCCGTCCCATCCACCTCGCCCGGTCCTTATGGCGACATCGAAGTCCGCCGCGTCGCGCACATCCGACGAGATATCGAGCTCAATGGCGGCACCGCCCGGCGCGCGATAGCCGGACAGGCGTGGCGCCAACCAGCGCGATGCGAAGGTCGGCGGCACGGTCACCCGCAGCGGAACGGTCGCGACTTGAAACGCGTCAAGCGCCCCGGTGATGCCATCCAATGCGTCTCGAATCTTGCCGGCCAGCGCCACGGCAGCCGGCGTGGGCACCACACCGCGGCCGACACGCGTGAACAGAGATTGGCCAAGTTCTGCCTCCAGGGTGCGAATTCGCAGGCTGACGGCGGCAGGGGTGAGCGCCAGTCGATCCGCCGCACCGGCAAAACTGCCCGCGCTGACGCACATCTCAAGGACTCGAAGCGATTCAAGCGAGGGCCGAATGATTAGTTTCCCTTGTCATTGGGGCAAGGAATGCGCGTTTTATGACGCGCTCGCCCTGAGGCAGACTGCTCCTGTCAGAACGATAGGAGCTATCCCGTGGCGCCGCAATCGAGCAGTTCAGACTTGGTTGCCGGACTTATCGACGTGTTCGCCGACACGTCGCTGAGCGGCAATCCATTGGCAGTGGTTGAAGGCGCCGATGCCCTGTCCGACGCCCAGATGCGCCGGATCGCAGGTGAGTTCAACCAGGCCGAAACCACCTTCGTCATGCGTAGCGATCGGGCCGATCTCAAGCTGCGATCCTTCACCGCCGCCGGGGCCGAGGTGGGCGGCGCCGGCCACAATGCGCTCGGCGCTTGGCTTTGGCTCGCCGAGGAAGGAAAGCTCGGCCCGATCCACGGTCCTCGTCTGTACCATCAGGAAATTGGCGGCGAGATTCTGCCGATCGAGCTTCGCTCGGAGGGTGGGCGCATCTTTGGGCGCATGAAGCAATCCGCGCTCAGGCTGGGGCCGCCACTGGCCGATATTGCATCGCTGACGGCAGCCTTGGGTCTGGCCCCTGAGGATGTTATCCCCGAGCCGGCCCCACGTGTTGCCGATACCGGCGTGGCGCACCTGCTTGTACGCCTTCGGGATGCCGCGGCGGTCGATCGGGCCGACCCCTCGGCCAAGGGGCTTCTCAAGGTCCTGAGCGCGGCGTCCGCGGAGGGATGCTACGCTTACGCGATCGATGGTTTCGCGCCGGTTCGCGCCTATGCCAGGTTTTTCAACCCCACTGTTGGTCTGTGGGAAGACGCCGCCACCGGCACGGCGGCCGGCCCGCTTGCCGCCTATCTGGCAAGCGAAGGCCTGCTCTCCAATGCCATCGAGATAGAGCAGGGTACGAAGATGGGCCGCAGGAGCATAATCCGCGTCAGCCTCGCGCCCGACCCCGAAATCTCGGGCGCTGGCATCGTCGTGATGCGCGGCACGTTGACGATCTAGGCCGCCGCTAAAGCCCCACACAGGACCGCTCCGTAGCGGCCTCCGGCCTTCGCCAGCAATAGCGAGGGCGCCATCAAACTCGTCCCAAAGGGAGTGACATGACCATAACCCGCCGCACGTTCAACCGGGGTGCGCTGTCACTCCTCGCCGCCATCGCCAACACGCCCACAATCGCCCAAGCCCAGGAGGAAAACCAAATGCTCTCAATAAAGCCATTCACGATCGCGATCAGCGACGCCGCCGTCGCCGACCTGAAAGACCGCCTCGCAAAAGCACGCTTTCCGCACACCATCACCGACGATTGGTCGCGAGGCCAACCCATCAAGCTCGTCAAGCAACTGACCGAGCAATGGCGGGACGATTATGACTGGCGCGCACACGAGCGCGAGCTCAACCGTCACCCTCAGTTCATGACGGAGATTGACGGTCAGCCGATACACTTCGTGCATGTCAAATCGCCGGTACCCAATGCCTTTCCCCTGATCCTCAGCCACGGTTGGCCCGGCAGCTTCGCCGAGTTCCTGGGTCTTATCGGGCCGCTGACCGATCCGGCTGCGCACGGACTCGACGCCACAATCGCCTTCGACCTGGTCATTCCATCGTTGCCGGGCTTCGGCTTCTCGAGCCCGATGTCGTCGCCCGGCTGGGACAGCGCCAGGACGGCCAAGGCTTGGGACACCTTGATGAAAGGGCTCGGCTATGAGCGCTATGGTGCCCATGGTGGCGATGCCGGCGCTCTTGTCGGTCGCGAACTGGGGATCCTGGCCCCATCGGGCCTCGTGGGAACCCACCTGCTCCAGATCTTTGCATTTCCGGCCGGCGAGCCAGACGAAATGAGCAAGCTCTCGCCCTTCGAGATGGAGGGTATGGCGAACCTGGCCAATTTCGAGAAATACGGCGGCTACCAGGCCATCCAGTCGAAAAGGCCGGGAACGCTGGCCTACGGCCTCGTCGACTCGCCCGTCGGCCAACTGGCCTGGAACGCCGAATTGTGGTTCGGCTTCGAAGGCGCCGGCGCAGACCACGTCGACCGCGACCTCTATCTGACCACCAACGCCATCTACTGGTTCACCGCAACGAGCGGGTCCGCCGCGAATGTCTACTATGAGGATACCCAGACCGGAGCCGGGTATCGGGAGGTCAACAACCCGACACCCACCGGCGTGGCCGTATTCCCCGACGACTTTCGATCCGTCCGCAGCTTTGCCGCGCGCGCGAACAACATCGTCCACTGGACGGAAATGCCCCACGGCGGCCACTTCGCCGCCTCCGAAGCGCCGGACCTGCTCATCGCCGACATCCGCAAGTTCTTCACCAGCCTGATCGCCGGCTAGCTTCTGCCGTCGGGCGAGGCATTCGCGCCTCGTCCGACCAACACCCGCCGCCATGGGGAACAAATCATGCTTCTCAATGAGGTTGCGTCCCGGGGAAAACGACACCAAGCATATTGTTGAACGCGTCAGGAGAGCCGGTGCCCACAAGCCGATCGATGGCGCCGTCTATCACCGCAACCAGCGCCGTCGCATTGCCCAGGGCGGCGACGCGGCTGGCTGGCGCCGGCAACCTCAGCTCCGCTCCTGCCGCATGCACGACCCGCACCTCATCGCCGAGCACGGGCGCCGCCAGTACCAGGCTGATGCCGTCGGCATATTCCACACTGGCCGCGCTAATGCGCAACTCTGCCTGCTTAAGACGATCAAGGTGCACCGACATGGACCGCATGCGGCGGGCAGATTCCCCAAATGCACCTGGGCTTGCCCCCAGAGAGGCAACGCACCGCCGGCCGCCGCGTTGTCGCCTAGAAAGACACGGCCCCCGCGACACTGTCTCGGGGACCATCTTGGCGTTAGTTCTTCGACACGCCCCAGCCGATCGAATTATCGGCGGGCCAGGCGCTATAGCCTTGCACGTTCGGCCGGGTCAGCGCCACGTTCGGCGCATAATAGAGGCCGATGATCGGCATGTCCTCCACCATCATCTTATGCAGCGTTTCGAAGATTTCCTGGCGCTTGGCAGGATCGGCCTCGACCAGCGACTGCTGATAGAGGTTGTAAGCTTCGTCGCTGTCCCACTGGTTGGATGGATCCTCCACCTTGTCCCCGATGAACGAGCCATAGTTCAGCGCCGGATCCAATCGCGCCGACCACGCGAAAGATTGAATCTGGAAATCTCCGCTGTTGAACTTGTCGAGTTGCGTACCCCATTCCAAGGTCTCGATCTCGGCGTTGAAGCCTGCGGCCATCAGCATCGCCTGGAGCAGAATGGCGTTCTCATACATGCTCTGGTAGCGATTATTGGTCTGGATGGTGATCTTCTCCCCCTTGTACCCGGCTTCGGTCGCCAGGGCGCGGGCAGCCACTGGGTCAAATGCCGGCCACTCGGTAAAGGCCGAGTTGTGATACGCGCTGGAATCGGCCACGGCGGAGTGATTGGACCCAGCCATATCGCCCGTCCGGATGCCGGCGATTTGGTCATAGTCGATGGCCATGGCGATGGCGCGGCGGATGTCGACATTGGACAGCAGCGGGTCATTGGTCTGCAGCAGGAACGTGGTCCAGCCCAGACCTGGCGAATAGGACAGGTTAAGCCCCTGCGCCTCCAGGTCCCGTGCCCGGGCCGCCTGGACGTTGTTCATCACGTCGATGTCGCCAGACTGTAGCGCAACTTCTTGCACGGTATAGTCCGGGATGATCTGGAACTTGAGCGTATCGACAAGCGCAGTTCGGTCGCCGGCATAGCCGCTGCGCGGCTCGGTGCTGGGCACGTAATCCTCGAAGCGCTTGAGCGTAATGCTCTCGCCCGATGCCCAGTTGTCCAGCATGAACGGGCCCGAACCGATGGCGGAACCGGCAATCCAGTTGCCATCCGCATCGGCATTCTTGGGGCTGGCGACCCACAGATTGCACTGAATTTCGGCCAGCCGCGTCAACATGAGACCGCTTGGCTCGGCAATCGTGAACACCACGGTCTGATCGTCGGGGGCCTCGATGGATTCCAGCTTGATGCTGCGGGACCCGTCGAAATTGGCGCGACACGACACATCCCGGTCGGGATTCATATGAAATTCCCAGCTCCACTTCACATCTGCGGCCGTGATGGGATCGCCATTATGGAACTTGGCACCAGGCCGCAGGTGGAAGGTGTAGACCTTGCCATCCTCCGAAACGTCCCAGGAATCAGCCAGCGCCGGACCGATCGTCAGGTCGCTGCGGAACCCGACCAACGTTTCATAAATGTGGTGCAGGACGGTATCGGTAATCGCATCGCGCCCGGTCCCGTTGATGCTGCGGATGTCGTTCGAAGTGGCAATCACCAGTTCATTGTTTGCCGTGGCCGCCCAACTCGGGCTGGCAGCGGCAAGGCCGCCCAATAGAACGGCAATACACGCGGATAGTCTCATAATATCTCCTCCAATCATGAGAAATGCAGTGTTCGACTAACGCTTCAGACACTCGGCAAAGAACTGCTCCACCGTGGCGAGCATGGTTTCGTCCGCATGCGCAATACCGGGAAAGATCTGGTAGTCGACGGCGATGCCGTTGGCCTGAAAATTGTCCCGCAAGGCCTCCATGCGGGCCACCCGCGTGATGCCGGCGGCGTTCGCCCCGTCCATCCAGTAGGTGCGATCGGTGGGCTTGATCTCGACCCAGCGCGACCAGGTATCGGCTTCTCCGATCACCATCTGCACGGGCACTTTGCGCACCTCGGAGATATCGATCGGCTTCCCGAACAGATCGGCGAAATTGCGCGTACCGACCCAGTAGTCGGCGGCGTCATCGATGAGCGTTACCGTGCCCGGGGCGCCGATCGACACGCCGAGCAGCCGATCCGGGTGGGCATAGAGGAAGCGGTGGGAAAACTGCCCGCCGCCCGAGAAACCATAGAGCAGGAACCGCCCCGAATTGATGCGGTAACACTCGGCAACCTCCTCGACCATGTCGAGCAGAATGGTATCGAACTCGACACCGTGGCCGCGCAACAGCTTGTAGCTGTGCAGGTCGCCCTGATGCAGCGCATTCTGGGGGAACATCGGACAGAGCACGACAACCTGATGCTGCTCCGCAAATGCCGCGAAGGCATTGCGATAACCCTCCATGGACCGCTCGGAGCCATGGACGATAACGGCCAGCGGATAGTGCCTGGTATCATCGCGCTGATAACCCTTGGGCACATAAGTGCAGTAGCAGAAGCGCTGATCGAGACGCGATGCGGTGACCGAAGAGGCGCCGGTTTCAAACATTGATATCGGCAGATGCGCCATCGTGAAGCTCCCGGTAACCATCGGCGTTCCAGCCACGCCACTGGATCTGAACGCTACAGAATACGCCGCGCCACCGCAAGAAGATTTTGCGATCTGCGATCGCACTTTTTACGATGATCGAGAAACGAGATAACCCCGCCACTGGTGACGGGGTCATCTCTCGCATGCCCGCCGATTGGGGTCAGGCGATGTGTGACGGCTCGCTCTGCCGATCCAGCAGCATCGAAGCCTCGAGCAACGACCGGGTGTAGTCATGTTGGGGCCGATCAAAGACATCATCGCGCAGCCCCTGTTCGACGATGCGGCCATTGTGCATGACCACAACGCGATCTGCGACCTGCTCGACCGCGCCGAGATCATGCGAGACGAACAGGCAGGCAAAGCCGAACTGCTTCTGCAAATCCGCCAACAGGATGAGAATCTGCCGCTGAACCGTCATGTCGAGCGCCGAGACCGGCTCGTCGGCGACGATGAAGACCGGCCGGTTGACGATGGCGCGCGCAATGGCAACACGCTGACGCTGCCCGCCCGACAACTGGTGCGGGAGGCGCCGCAGGAAGGTCTCGTCGAGCCCAACGGCGATGCAGGTTTCGATGACGCGCTCGCGCCGAGCGGAGCGGTCGAGCTTATCGCCCAGCAGCAGCGGCTCCTCGACTAAGCGCTCCACTGACATGCGGGGATCGAGAGAAGAGTAGGGGTCCTGGAAGATCAGTTGAAAATCGAGGCGCTGTGCCCGGGTCGGCAATTGCTTTGCGGTGACCATCGGCTTGCCCTGATAGGCCACCCTGCCCTCGCTCGGCGATACCAGCCCGACAATTGCCCGCCCCAGACTGGTCTTGCCCGATCCTGAACCACCCACCAGGGCCACCGTCTCGCCGCGATGGATGGCGAGATCGCATTGCTGCACCGCGCGCTTAGCCTGCCGGCGGGAGAAGGGACCAGTGCTGCCGCCATAGTCGACACAGACACCCTCTACCGACACCAGCGGTTCGCCGCTGCGATCGAGGGTCCGGGCGGGTGAGCGGCGCGGCAGCGCCTCAACCAGCTTGCGCGTGTAAGGATGCTGGGGGGTGGTCAGAACATGGCGGCTGGCGCCCGTTTCGACCGCCTCCCCGTTCTGCATGACGACGATGTTCTCCACGTAATGAGAGACCATGCCCAGGTCATGGCTGATCATCAGCACGGCAGTGTCGTTCTCCTCGCACAACTCGACCATCAGCCGCAGCACTTCATGCTGCACCAGGGTATCGAGGGCGGTTGTCGGCTCGTCGGCGATCAGCAATTTCGGTTTCAGCAGCATCACCGAGGCGAGCATGATGCGCTGCCGCATGCCGCCGGAGAACTCGTGTGGGTGGGCCGACATACAGCGCGCCGGATTGGCGATCTGCACGCGATCCAGCATCGCCATGCAACGCTCGGTTATCTCCACGTCAGAGAGCTTGGTATGCAGTCGCAGGCCTTCGGCCAATTGCCGTCCGATCGTCATCGACGGGTTGAGCGAGACCATCGGCTCCTGGAACACCATACCGATCTCAGCGCCCCGCACGCGCCGCAGGTCACGCTGCGAGATCGAAGCAAGATCACGGCCATCCAGGCGGATGCGGCTGCCGGGCACGACGGCGAGGCCGGGTGGGAGCACCTGGATGATCGAGCGGGCGGCCATCGTCTTGCCGGAGCCCGACTCGCCGACCAGCGCCAGCATCTTGCCGCGCCCGATCGAGAAGGACAGGTCCTTGACCACATTGTAGCCGGTTCTGCCGACGGTCACCGACAGGTTGGTGACGTCCAACACAGAATGACTAGACTGGATGCGCTGCGTCATCACACGCCTCCCTGCATTTTAGGGTCGACCAGATCGCGGATCGCGTCGCCCATCAGATTGATGCCGAGCAGCGTAATGGTGATGCAGACACCGGGCAGCAGGATCAGCAGTGGCGCCTGGACGATGTAGGGCCGTGCGCTGGCCAGCATGTTGCCCCAGCTCGGATTGGGTGGCGGCACGCCCAGGCCGAGAAAGCTCAGCGCAGCCTCGGACAGGATGATTCCGCCGAACATCATCGAAGCCAGCACGGTAATGGGCGGGATCGAATTGGGCAGGACATGGCGGAACATGGTGATCCAGTCCGGATTGCCCATGACCCTGGACGCATCGACATATTCGAGCTGGCGGATCGACAGCACGCTCCCGCGCACCACCCGCACCACAGCAGGCATATAGGCGATGCCAAGTGCGACGATGATCCCCGAGGAGCTGGCGCCGAAGATCGCCATGATGCCGAGTGCCAACAACAGCCCCGGAAAGGCCAGCAGCGCATCGTTGATCATCATCAGCAGCCGATCGACGATGCCACCGAAAAATCCGGCGACGACGCCGATGACGAGCCCGAGCGTCAGGGCAAAAGCGAGGGTAGAGAACGCGATCCAGGCACTGGCCTGAGCCCCGACGAGCAACCGGCTGAGCGTGTCGCGGCCGAACTCGTCCGCGCCCAACCAATGAGCAGCAGACGGACCGGTCAAACGAGCGCCAAGATCGAGCGCATTGGGCTCGTAGGGCGCAAGAAAGCCGCCGAACAGCGCCAGAAACGCCAGCAAGGTGACCACGGTGACGCCAGCCACCAGATTCAACCGCAGGGAACTCGGTTTGATGCTCATTCCGTCACCCGCGGGTCAAGAAGGGGGTAGACCAGGTCTACGAGCAGGTTGACGACCACATAGATGAAGGTGATCAGCAGGATGCAGCCCTGCACCACCGGATAGTCGCGTCCATAAATGCTGTCGACCAGCAGCCGGCCCAGGCCAGGAATGGTGAAGACCGTCTCGGTGATGGCGATGCCCCCCAAAAGGCCGCCCAGGCTCAACCCCAGCAGGGTCCAGGTCGGCGCAAAGGAATTGCGCAGGGCGTGCCGGCGGATGATCTGCCCTTCCGACAAGCCCTTGGCGCGCGCATGGGTGATGTACTCGAGCCGGGCGACGGAGATCGTACTGGCCCGCGTCATGCGCACCAACGAACCTATCTCGACGAGAAACAGGGTGAAGACCGGCATGGCGAGATACTTGAGCGCCCCCACCCAGTCCGACTTGAAGGACACAAAGCCCACCACCGGAAACCAGCCCAAGATCAAGCCGAACACCGTCAGGATGATCAGGCCCAGCCAGAAACCAGGAATGGACATCAGCAGGGTCACAAGCGACACCAGGGCCGTGTCGGTGGCGCTGTTCTGCCGCCAGGCGGCCCACAGGCCGACGGGCACCGCGACAAGCGCCGCCAGCGTCAGCGCGATGACGACGATAGGCGCGGAAATCGCGAAGCGGTCGAGTACCAGTTGCAACACCGGCTGCCCCGAATTGATCGAGACCCCGAAATCTCCCGCCAGCACATTGCGCAGCCAGTAGAGGTATTGCAGCGGCAGGGGATGATCGAGGCCGAGCCGGGCGCGCAGTTCCTCCACCTGGCCCGGCAGCGCGTCATCGCCCAGCATCAGCTCGGCCGGATCGCCCGGGATCAGCCGCACGATGGCGAACACCACGATCGAGACGATGAACAGCGTCGGTATTGCCGACGCTATTCGGCTCAATATGAATTTCAGCATAGTCGTTCCCCTCCTGGCCGCGTTTACTGGGCGGCCACCTGCTTGCTGTCGCGTGCAGGATTTGCCAGTGCGGCGCGCTGCATCGCATCCGGGTCCATATCGAGACGATACTGGGTGACTTCGGTATTGAGGGCGGGCAGCGGGGTCACCTCCATGAGCCCATCCGCCGGCCGGAACATGACCAGCGCCACCGTGGCACCCAGATTTCCGGTGATGGCAGGATTGGGCGCGCGGCACACGGCATAGGGCTCGCCGAACTTGTCGGAAAGCGCGTCGCGCACGTCGGCCCAGCCGATGTGGCCGATCCGCGGGCGCAGATACTGGCGCACCCTATAGTCCCGGTAGAGACTGTCAGGCATGAAGGCCAGGCCCATTTCCTTGAGCTTGGCCAGCGCGACCTGGCTCTGCCAGTGATTTGTATGCACGATGATCCCGTTGTCGGGATAGAGCGGGAAGACTTCGTCGGGGGCGCATTCGAGGTCCACCGCAAAGCCATCGACCGAACTGATAATCATGTTGTTCGAGGTCGACTTCGGCGTGGTGGCGACAACGCGAATTGCGTTGGCGAGGTAGCTCTGCTCCAGAACCTTGCGCCGGATCAGCGCCAGCGGAATCCCCACCTGGCGGTAGTCCCGGTCGGATTCCAGGTAGTTGGCGGTGATCGCCAACCCGGCCGAGTTGAAGCCATTGCGGGCCAGCCCACCGGCCTCGGTGAAGGTCAGGATGTCGGGGCCATCCTCCTGCCGCACCTTGAGCACCACAGACGTATTGGCGCATTCGGACAGCCAGTCCCAGGTCTGGGCGTGGATCAGGTCGCCTTCGGCTGTCGCCTCGGGCAGGATCACCACGCCCGTGCACCCATCGGGCTCCCCCGCGGCCGATTTGGCCTGGAATTCCCGACGAACCATCTGCACGATCTCGGTGCGGGCGTTGACCAGTACGATCTGCTGGAAATCGACGCCGGCGCCTTCGGCAATGCCGCGCATCTCCTCGATGTGGTGCGGCGCCCAGGCCTCGATCTTGGCGATGAGACCAGTCGTCAGGCGCGGCAGGTCGGAGAGCGCGAAATCCAGCTTGGTCATCTGGCCGGCATAGAGATCGATGGACGCCTGGATGCGTTGCCGAGCGGCCTCGCCATAAGCCCGCCCACGCGCCTGCGGCGGGCCGGACACCTCGATCAATGGAAAATTGGCAATGGCGCTCATGCGGCCCTCCGAAAACTCAGGTGTGCTTGTTTGATGACTTTGGCCTTAGGCATGGCTGACCGACCGCAGCATTTCCATGAGGACCTGGTCGAGCGCTTCGTCGCTTGGCAAAGGCTCGGCGGAAAGACGGACGATGACCGTTTTGGTAGCCGGGTCCATCCACAGCCACTGGCCGTGAATGCCGATGCCCGCCAGAATCCCGGCCCCATCCTGATAGAAATACGAGCGGTAGCTGCCACCGGGGAACAGGTAGGCCTGGTCTCCATCAGCCCAAATCGCCCGATCGCCGCCGCGCCAAAGTTCGGCGACCCGGTCGGCCGGGACGATACCCTTGCCGCCCTGCCGCAACATTTCGCCCACCCGCGCCAGGTCACGCGCCGTCGCCGACATGCCGCCGCCCGCCCGGGCCGTGCCGGCCCGATCCACGGTGATGTGCGCATCCGAATACGCCCCTATCGGCAGCCAGATCAGGTCGCGCACCAGATCGGCGAAGCGCTGTCCCGTGATCACCTCGAGCAGGATGCCCGCCAGGTCGGTATTGATGGAGTGGTAGCGATGCCGCGTGCCGTGCTCATGCGCGGCCTTGCGGACCGTCGCAAGAAACGGACGCAGATCGGGCGCCGGATCACCGGGCTTCTCAGGGTTCCACAGCATGGCGCGGCGGTAGCGGTCGAAGGCACCGCTGGTATCGAGGAAGTCGTCGGTGAATTCGACGCTGACCTGCATGTCGAACAGGTGCCGCACGCTGACATCGCCATAAGCCGAGCCGATCATGTCGGGCATGATGTCGCCGACCAGCGCGTCGAAAGAGAGCCTGCCCTGCTCGGCCAGAATTTCGGCGATCAGCCCGGTGATCGACTTGGTGATCGAGAACAGCAAATGCGGTCGCGCCGGATCATAATGCGCGGCATACCATTCGGCCTCGATCAGGCCATCACGCATCACCACGAAGGCATCCGTGGACGTCTCGGTCAGGAATTCGGGCAGTGCCACCATCGGCCCGGCGAGCGAACGCACATGAAGGGACGCAAGCGAGCCCAGATCGCGCACTGGCGTCTCAGCCTTACGCCGGGATGCGATAATCGCCGAGGGCACCAGTTCGGAGGCGTTGTGAAAGGCCCACTGTGAATAAGGCAGGGTCCGCCAATTAGCCAATGTGACATCGCTGCGGGTGAATGACGGCGTCATCGGACTGAAAATCTCCACTTCCTTCGGGCCGGACAGTACCGGCCGGGCGACGGGCCGCCGTTCAAGGCAGCGGCCCGCCGCAGGTCAGGGCCGCAATTCGGCCAGGGCGCTATCCAGCGCTTTCAGCAGGCGGTCGCCGGCCAGATCGATTGTGGCGCGTTCCCAGATCAGAGGCGGCGCCATGATGATGGAGCTGCCGACGGCACGCACCATCAGCCCATTGGCGATAGCGTGGTCGCGCACCTTTGTGCCGGCGGTGCCTGACGGCATGTAGCGCTCGCGGGTCGTCTTGTTCTTGACCAGTTCGACAGCCGCCATCAGGCCAACGCTGCGCACTTCGCCGACCAGCGGATGGCCCGCGATCCGCTCCTGCAGCATCTGGGCAAGATAGGGCCCGGTTTCCTCGCGGACCCGGCCGATCAGGCCTTCACGCTCGATAATCTCGAGGTTCTTGAGCGCCACGGCACAGCACACCGGATGGGCCGAATAGGTGTAGCCATGGAAGAACTCGCCACCCTTTTCGACCAGGGTATTGGCGATCCGGTCGCCCACCAGCAGCGCCGAGAGCGGCTGATAGCCCGAGGTCAGCGCCTTGGCCGTGGTGATGGTGTCGGCCTCTATGCCGAAGGTCTGGGCGGCGAACCAGTTGCCGGTACGGCCATAGCCGGTGATGACCTCGTCCAGCATCAGCAGCACGTCGTACTTGGTGCAGATGCGCTGGATTTCGGGCCAGTAGCTGGCGGGCGGAATCTTGACGCCGCCAGCGCCCAGAATGGGCTCACCGATGAACGCGGCCACCTTGTCGGCGCCGGCCGCAAGGATGGCGCCCTCGACGGCGCGGGCCGCCCTCAGGCCGAAATCGTGGTCGCTCTCGCCCGGCTCGGCCAGCTCGAAGGCGTAGGGCGGGATGACATGCACGATGTTGGGCACGGCGCCATTGAGCTGGTTGTGCATGTCGGTCATGCCGCTCAGCGACGCACCGGCAATGGTGGAGCCGTGATAGCCCGAGTTGCGGGCGATGACGATGTTCTTCTCCGGCTTGCCTTCCAGCGCCCAGAAGTGACGCACCAGGCGCAGCGCCGTGTCGTTGGCCTCCGAGCCGGACGTGCCGAAGAACACCTGGTTCATGTTCTCGGGCGCGATCTCGGCCAACTTGGCAGCCAGCATGACCGGGGCCGGCGTCGAGCAGCGGAAGAAGGAATTGTAGAAGGGCAATTCCTCCATCTGCCGAGCCGCGGCGTCGGCCAGCTCCTTGCGGCCATAACCGACATTGACGCACCACAGGCCGGCCATACCGTCGAGCAGTTCAAGGCCTTCGGTGTCGTAGATATAGGGCCCCTCGCCGCGCACGATCATGCGGGCGCCATTGGCGCGCAGCTCCTTGTGGTCGGTGAAGGGATGCAGGTGGTGGGTGTCGGCCTGCTGCAACTGGGCGCGGGAGTATTTGGTATTGGTGGTCATCACATAAGTCCTGATGGATGTCTCTAAGAGGTGGTCGACGGTTCGCTCAGGGTTGGGCGGGCGGCGAATAGCCGATGCGCGCGCACAAGCGCATCAGCTCGAAATACTTGCAGCAAGACGATGGGGTGGGAACGGCGATCATGGTTGGCCTTCGCCTTGACGCGGAGTGGAGGCGATAGCTTCAGCGATCAACCGAATGGCGGCAACACGCGCCTGGTTTGACGGCGCAACGCTGCCATCGGCGTGCAGGAGATTGTTCTCGAAGCCGACCCGCGCCTTGCCGCCGGCGCGCAGCGCCGCTGCCAGGCAAGCGGTTTCGCCCTGCCCGAAGGCACACACCATCCAGTCGGGTGCATGCGACAGCCCACCCGCCGCGTCGAGGAAAGACTCGAGGTCGGATGGCGCGCTGCTCTGGTCGACGGAATACCGGCCCAGCACATAGAGTAGTGACAGGCTTGCGCCGTCTACCGCGCCCGAGGCGACCAGGCCAACGAGCCGCTCAAGGTCGGCCGCATCGTAGAGAATGTGCTGCACGGCAATGTCGGCCGCAGCACACCATTGGTAGAACCGGGCGGCGGCCGGCTCGTCGGAACCTGCCGGAGCAAGCTCGCGCAGCGCCGCCGAAATGGCAGCGGGCCGCAGGTCGCGCACCATCTGCATCTGCGCTTCCGGCGTGTAGCGCCCGACGGCCTCGGTCGAAACCTGCACCAGCATGCCCGGCGCCTGTTCCGCGACGAGATCGATCACCTGCCGATAGCGGGTGGCATCAAGCAGGTGCCCGCCACCGTCAGCACGGACATGGGCGTGAATAGCGTCGGCGCCGGCCAGTTGGCATTCCCGCGCCGTCGCCGCAATTTCCTGCGGCGTCATGGGCAGTTGCGGGTGGTCCGCCTTGGTGCGCCGGGCGCCGGTGGGCGCCACCATGATGCGTGGCAGGGTCATCATGGCGTTTCGTCCAGCGCCTGCAGCACGGCAATCAGCCGTCGATCCCGCGCGGCGGCGAGGGTCGAGATCGTCCGACCTTTCGCCTCGTCGGCAACGCCCGCCACCAACATCTCGCGCGTGCGGCCATCAAGGGCCGGCGCGCCTAGCTCGGCCCAACGGGCTTCCTGGGCAGGACCCAGATGATCGAGATACGCGGCCATGCCGCCGGCGCCACCGCCCAGATGATAGAGCATATGCGGGCCATCGACGGCCCAGCGCAGGCCGGGTCCGAAGCGAATGGCACGGTCCACATCCTCCACGCTGGCAATGCCCTCGGCGACGATATGCACCGCCTCGCGCCACAGCGCCGAACTCATGCGATTGGCAACGTGCCCTCGGGCTTCCTTGGCTACGCGGATGGGCGCCTTGCCGAGGCGTTCGAACCAGGCATAGGCCGCTTCCTGAGCCTCCGACGCAGTCTTGTCACCGCGCACCAGCTCCACCAGCGGCACCAGATGCGGCGGGTTAAAGGGATGAGCAACCAGCACGCGCTCGGGATGCCCGCAATCGCGCTGCAGGTCGGTGGCTCGCAGCGATGAAGTGCTGGAGCCGATAAGAACATCAGCCGCGGCAATTTCATCGATGCGCGCCAGCAGCGCCTGCTTTAGCTCAAGAACTTCCGGTGCATTTTCCTGCACATAATCAGCCGGCCCAACGGCACCTTCCAACTCCGCACAGAATTGCAGCGCCGCGGGCGGGATGGTGGGCAAGGATGACAACTGCGCCAGATCGGCCAGAGCCTGTTCGATGATCGGGCGGATGGCCACCTCGGCATCCGGTCGCGGATCATGCACGCGCACGGCGAGGCCGCGGCTCAGGAAGAACGCCGCCCACGCCCCGCCGATGAGCCCGCCGCCAACGATGGCGACGGTGGCTATGCCCGCGGACCGGAACGGACCCTGACTCACAGGCACCCCTCCGCCCGAAGTTCAACGGCGACGTCGGCAATGGCATCGCGCAGGCTATTGGCCAGGGTCGCCAACTCGGCCTCGCTGACAATGAAGGGCGGCGACAGCGCAATCGTATCGGAATTGGGCAATGCGCGGACCAGAATGCCGCGACGCCGCGCGGCGAGGGCAACCCGCCCGGCTGCCTTGATTGTCGGCGCGAAGGCGGTCTTGTTGGCCTGGTCGGCGACCAGTTCGACGCCCATCATCAGACCGGCCGAGCGGATATCGCCGACGAGGTCGAGACCGGCAAGCGTGTCGGGAAACATGCGGGCGAAGGTCGGCGCGATTTCGGCCACGCGCTCCACCAGCCCTTCCCGCTCGAGGATATCGAGATTGGCCATAGCGGCAGCCGTACAGGTCGGGTGGCCCGAATAGGTAAAGCCATGCGCGAACACCCGGCCATCGGCTGCGGCCGCTTCGAAGACCGACCAGATCTTGTCGCCAACCAGCACCGCCGACAGCGGAAGATAACCGCTGGTCAGACCCTTGGCAGCGAGAATGAGGTCCGGCTGCATGTCGTAGAGATCCGAGCCGAACCAAGTGCCGAGGCGACCAAAGCCGGTGATCACTTCATCAGCCACCAGGCGAACGTCGTAGCGCTCAAGCACTTCGCGAATGGCCTGGAAATAACCTTCGGGCGGCGGCAGCACGCCGCCAGTGCCCATGACGGGCTCGGCGATGAAACCGGCAACGGTATCGGGACCTTCCGCGAGGATCATGTCCTCGATCTCACGCGCCAGGATGGTGGAATAGGCCAGCTCGCTCGTGCACTGCCTGGCCGGCGCGTCGCGGTAGAGATCGGGCTTGGACACATGGCGGGCGAAGTTCAGCGGCAGGCCGAAATGCTGATGCACCATGGGCACGCCGGAGAGGCTGCCCGAGGCCACCGACACGCCGTGATAGGCGTAGGAGCGCGAGATGATCTTGCGCTTTTCCGGCTTGCCGCGACAGATATTGTAGCTCCACAGCATCTTGACCGCGGTGTCGTTGGCGTCCGAACCCGACGAGCCATAGAACACTCGCTTCATCCCCGCCGGCGCCAGCCGCAGCAGCCGCTCCGACAGGGCAATGCTGGGCGCATTGCTGATGCCGTTGAACGAGTGAAAGAACGGCAACTGCTGCGACTGCGCGGCAATAGCCGCCGAAATCTCCTCGCGGCCATAGCCGACATTGACGCACCACAGGCCCGCCGCACCGTCAAGATAGGTGCGTCCGTCGATATCGGTGACAGTGCAGCCATGGGCGCGATCCATGACGATAGGGCCGACCGCTTGCTGGTCCCTGATCGCCGTGAACGGGTGGAAGAAGGACGCGCGGTCTTGCGCCTTCAAAGCATCGATTCCCGCGGCTGCAGCACCAAGCGCACCATGCATGACAACATTCCCTCCGACCCCGGAACCCGCACGTCCGAGCCCACAAAACTGATCTCCACCGACTCTATATAGTGCGATCGCAGATCGCACAATAGCATCCAAGGCAGAATGACCCGTCGACGCTGAGACGCTAGAGTTCCACCTCGACGGAACCCACAGGATTGGTCGAACAAGCCAGCACGAACCCATCCTGTTTTTCTTGATCTGACAGGACGTTACGCGCCGGATCGGCACAGTTCGCCGCGAGTTGCCATTGGCCGCTGCGAATTCGGCAGCGACAAGTTCCACAGATGCCAGCCTCGCAGTCGGATTGCAGAATGATGCCCCGATCTCTGGCCAGATCGAGCAGCGTCCGCGCGCCTTCGCCGGTCGCGGTGCGACCGCTATTGACGAAGGTAACATCGTAACGCCCGATCCGCGGCAGCGCGCGGGCATCCACCCTCTCTCCGCCAAAGCTTTCTTCCACATAGGAACCACGAACCGGCACGGGCCAATTCGCGTGCAGGTCCCTGACAAGCGCACGAAAGCCCTCCGGTCCGCAGCAAAGCACCGCACGTTCGGTAAGGTCCGGCGCCACCGCCGCCAGCATGGCCGCATCCAGGCGGCCGGCATGGATATCGCGGGCGGGCCGGCCCGTGGCATTCCACGTGATGCTGAGCCGCCCGGCCATCTGGCGCTGCAGCACCTCCAGCTCGCGCCGAAACGGCAGGTCGACCCCATCGCGGCCGCTGTGGTGGAACCGTATGTCGCGATCGAGATTATGATCGGCGATGTAGCGCAGCATCGACATCATCGGCGTGATACCGCTGCCGGCTGAGATCATGAGGATCGGCCGGGCCGCGTCGACGATCCCGAGGTGAAACTTACCCCCCGGCCCGACCGCGCGTAGCCGGTCGCCAACGCGCAGCTTGTTATGCAGGTGGTTGGAGACGACACCGCCTGGCACGCGCTTGACCGAGATCGACAGATGCGCCGGCCGCGATGGCGACGAGGAAATCGTGTAGTTCCGCCGCACTGGTTCCCCGTCGATTTCGGGCAGGATGGCCAGGTACTGGCCAGGCAGGTAGTCGAAGGCGCGGTCCGCCTCGAAGCGAAAGCTCACCATGTCGGCGGTTTCAGCGACACGACCGACACAGGTCAGCACCAGTTCGGAACGCCCGCCACCGGGGGCAGGCCGCGCCGCCGGCAGCGATGACACCGGCGCCACCAGAGGCGGTCCGGACAGCTCAGGCGGCGGCTTGCGCGACAGGATTTCGATCGGCGTGCCGGCAAATATGCGGCCGCGCGAGCGAGGCACCAGGAACTGGCCAAAATAGACCTTGCCATCGGCCCCGCGCCGATGGCGCACCAGGAGCGACAGCGGCTCGCGTTGCGGGTCGGCGGCGCCGCTTTCCGGATCGAGCGTAATCATGACGCAGCGGTCGCAGGGACCGGCCACGGTGAACTCGACATCGCCGATGCGGATGCTCTCCCAGCTATCCTCGGCGAAGGCGGCCGCGCCGGTCACCACCAGATTGGCCCGGAAGCGCGCGATGTCGACTGGCGTCTCGAGCTGCGCGTTGACCGCCGCCAGCGAGGCCGCATTCACCAGCAGCAGCGGCGCCGTGTCGGCGAAACTCACGGGCCCGCCTTGCGGCAGTCCAGCCTGACGCTTCGTTCCGGCATGCTCAAGGGCCAGCCGGCAGGGACGCTCAAGCAGTGCGGCCAGCCAGTCCGCGGCCGCATCGCCCCCATCGAGCGCCGCGACCGCGTCCCCCCACACACTGGCCTGGCCCGTCATGGGGAGAAGGCTCGGCAGGAAAATGGTCAACGGCGCCCTGCCCGGCGCCGTCAGCACGATCTCGTCCCGGTCCACCTGCACCGAGATGGTCAGCAGTTCTGGCGCGGTTCGCGCCGTCAAAGCCACGCCGCCGGCGTCGATCACCATCATCCGGCGATCGCCGGCCAGTCCCTTGTCCTCCAGCCGCGCACTGCCAACAGCAGTGCCGCCAGCCGATTTCAACGGATAGATATGGATGCTGTCGAGCTGCGGCCCGGCCCCGTCCATGGCGTCACCAGCCGGAATAGGCGGTCTTGACCGTGGTGTAGAATTCCTTGGCGTAGGCGCCCTGCTCGCGCGGACCGTAGTTGGACGCCTTGGTGCCGCCGAAGGGCACGTGGAAATCGACGCCCGCCGTGGCGACGTTGACCATCACCATGCCGCTGCGCGAATGACGCTTGAAGTGCTCGGCATATTTGATCGAAGTGGTGGCAATGCCGGCCGACAGCCCGAATTCGGTGTCCTGGGCAACGGCCAGCGCTTCGTCGTAATCCTCGACGCGGATCAAGCAGGCGACGGGGCCGAAGACCTCCTCCTGATTGATTCGCATGGCATTGCTAGTGGCCGAGAATAGCGCCGGCTGCAGGAAGAAGCCCTTGGTCGGACGATCCACAAGCTCCCCGCCCGCTTCGAGCACGCCGCCCTCCGCCTTGGCGATCGCGATATAGTCCAGGTCCTGGTGCAACTGCCGCGCGTCGACGACCGGACCAACCTGGCTCGCGTCATCCAGCGAATGGCCCACACGGATGGCCTCGATCCGCGTGCGCAGCGCGTCGAGCAGCCGGTCGTGGATACCCTTGGTGACGATGATGCGGCTCGAGGCCGTGCAGCGCTGCCCGGTGGAGTAGTAGGAGCCGCTGACCACGGCTTCCACGGCAATGTCGAGATCGGCGTCGTCGAGCACGACATAAGGATTTTTGCCGCCCATTTCGGCCTGAATACGCGCCCCGCGCCCGGCGACGGTCGCGATGGCCGCGCGGCCAGTGGCCACTGACCCGGTGAACGATACCGCGTCGATGCCGCGATGCTCCATGATCGCCTGCCCGACCACGCGGCCGGGACCCATGACCATGTTGAGCACGCCGTCCGGCAGGCCGGCGCGCCGCAATATGTCGACGAGGGCCCAGGCCGAGGCCGGCACCAGATCGGCCGGCTTGAACACCACCGTATTGCCATAGGCGAGCGCGGGCGCGATCTTCCAGGCCGGAATGGCGATGGGGAAATTCCACGGCGTAACGATACCGACGACGCCGACCGGCTCGCGCGTCACCTCAACCTTGATGCCGGCGCGGATAGATGGCAGCACGTCGCCCGGATTGCGCAGGGCTTCGCCGGCCATGAACTTGAAAACCATGCCGGCGCGGACGACTTCGGCCCGTCCCTCGGCGCGGATCTTGCCCTCCTCACGGCTCAGCAGATCACCCAATTCATCGCGGCGGGCCAGGATTTCCGTCGCGGCGCGATCGAGAATGTCGAAACGCTGCTGCGGCGTGGAGAGCGACCACGAGGCCAGCGCATGGCGCGCGGCGTCGACCGCCGCATCGACCGAAGCGGCTGTGCCGCTGGCATAGAGCCCGATGACGTCATCGATGTCGGAAGGGCTGCGGTTCTCTCGCGCCTCGGCGCCATCCACCCAAGCGCCACCGATCAGGTTGGCGCGAACTGCCAGTTTGTCCATTGTATATTCGCCTCGTCCTGCTCTCGAAAGGTTATGCTGACAGGCACTCACAAGGTGCTTGGCAAGTCATGCAGGCATCAATATACTGCGATCGCAAATCGCGCAATGACGTTTGATAATTTCAGGCTAATTCCGCCTACAGCATTAGAATAATTGCGGAAAAATTCGACACTGGCCGATCTGCCTGCGAAAAAACTACAAATTGGGATGCATGATAGATGACCGAAAGTGCGCGTGTTGGGGATCGGGATTACTGGCATGCCCTGGCCGGATCGGTCGCCTTGCCCAACCAGGCCGTCATCGGCGGGCAACAGGTGGATGCGCGCTCCGGAAAACGTTTCGCGACGATCAATCCGGCGACTGGCGCGCTGCTGACTGATATCGCCGAGGGCGACGCTGCCGACATCGACGCCGCCGTTGCCGCGGCCCGACGCAGCTTCGACGCCGGCCATTGGCGCAACCAGAGCCCGCTAGCCCGCAAGCAGGTGTTGTTGCGGCTGGCGGAGCTGATGCGCGCGGAGCAGCAGCAATTGGCCGCGATGGAATCGCTCGATATGGGCAAGCTCGTGCGCGACGCCTCCGGCAATGATATCCCTACCGCCATCAACATCCTGCAGTGGCATGCCGAAGAGATCGACAAGGTCTACGACGAGGTCGCCCCACTGCCTCCGGGCAATATCGGTCTCATTCGCCGGGTGCCGCTTGGCGTTGTCGGCGCTGTAGTGCCCTGGAATTTTCCGCTCAACATGGCGGTCTGGAAGTGTGCGCCGGCGCTCGCCGCCGGCAATAGCGTCGTGCTCAAACCTGCCGAACAGTCGCCGCTGACCGCCCTGCGGTTTGCGCAACTGGCGCTGGAAGCGGGCCTGCCCGAGGGCGTGCTCAACGTAGTACCGGGCTTTGGCGAAACGGCCGGGCAGGCGCTGGGGCGTCATATGGACGTCGACTGCCTGGCCTTCACCGGCTCGACCGCCGTCGGCAAGATGTTCCTCCGCTATGCCGGCGACTCCAACCTCAAGCAGGTCTGGCTGGAATGCGGCGGTAAATCTCCGGTGGTCGTCTTCGAGGATTGCGAGGACCTGGAAACCGCGGCCGACCAGGTCGCATCCGGAATTTTTTATAATCAGGGCCAGGTCTGCTCAGCCGGGTCGCGCCTGATCGTGCAGAACTCCATCCGCACCAAGTTCCTCGACCTGTTGACGGCGCGCCTGTCCCAGTACCAACCGGGCGATCCGCTCGATCCGCGATCGGGCCTGGGCGCCATGGTCGAGGCCAGGCATGCCGCCAACGTCATGCGCTATGTCGAGGCGGGGCGGCGCGAGGCGACGCTGGTCGCCGGTGGCAATGCAGTCCAGGTTGACGGTAGCGGTAGCTTCATCGAGCCGACCATCTTTGCCGATGTGCACCCGGATGCCGTCATCGCCCGCGAGGAGATCTTTGGCCCGGTGCTGGCCGTGCTTGGCTTTTCGGACGAGGACAAGGCCATCGCCCTGGCCAATGACAGCATCTACGGCCTGGGCGCTTCGCTATGGACCGACAACCTGTCGCGCGCCCATCGGGTGTCCGAACAACTGGTCGCCGGCGTGGTCGGGGTCAACGTCGTCGATCCGATCAATCCTGCTGTACCGTTTGGCGGCTTCCGCCAATCCGGCTCGGGCCGTGACCTCTCGCGCCACGCGGTCGAGAAATACACTGCGCTCAAAACCACCTGGATTCGGTTCAAGAACTGACACAAGCCTGTGGTTGCCCCGCGCGACCAAGCCCCGGAGCTGAAATTGCACAATCCTTCGACAATCGCCGATGTCCTGCACTGGTTGGAGACGCGGCCCGACATCCAGACGATACGCGCCGCCGTCTGCGACCTGAACGGGGTGATGCGCGGCAAGCGCATTCCGGTCGACCAGGCCCGCAAGGTCATGGAAAACACCCTGCGCATGCCGCTGTCCGTGGTCGGCCTCGACATCTGGGGCGGCGACATCGACAACAATCCCATGGTGTTCAACACCGGCGATGTCGACGGCATCGGCGCCTGGACCGGGCGCGGCATCCTGCCGGTCGAGTGGACAGCGCATCCGACGGCTTTTCTGCCCGTCTGGCTGCAGAACGATGCCGGCGTCCCCTACCTGGCCGATCCGCGCCGGGCCCTTGCCGCAGTTCTGGCGCGCTATGCGGCGCTGGGGCTGACGCCGATGACGGCGGTTGAGCTGGAGTTTCACCTCGTCGACGCCAGTGGCGACATCCCCAAAGGCGCTGTTTCACCAACCACAGGACGCAACCTGGATACGGCCGCCGCCATGGCGATGGAGGAGGTCGACCAGTTCGAGGCCTACTTCCACGAGGTCTACGCCGCCTGCCGTCAGCAGGACATTCCGGTCGACACGACAATCGCCGAAAATGGCAGCGGCCAGTTCGAGATCAATCTGGGCCACCTGCCCGATGCGCTGCGGGCGGCGGATGATGCCGTGTTTTTCAAGCGCACGGTCAAGGGCATTGCCCGCAAGCATGGCTTTGCTGCCAGCTTCATGGCCAAGCCCTATGGCAACTTCTCCGGCAATGGCCTGCACATTCACATGAGCCTGCTCGACCGCGAGGGCAAGAACGTCTTTGACGACGGCACCGACCGCGGCACCGATATGATGCGCCACGCCGTTGGCGGCCTCTTGGCGGGCATGGCGGAAAGCACACTGATCTTCGCGCCGCACTACAACTCCTACCGCCGCCTGCGGCCCAATTCCTATGCCCCCACCGCCGTCGCCTGGGGCTATGAAAACCGCATGGTCGCCATCCGCATTCCTGGCGGATCGTACAAGGCAAGGCGGATCGAGCACCGCGTGGCCGGAGCGGACGCTAACCCCTACCTGGTGATGGCCGTGATGCTCGGCGCCGCCCTGATCGGTATCGAACGCACCATGGCTCCCGGCGAGCCACGCCTGGCCGACGCCTATGCCAACGACCTGCCGAAGCTCCCCAATAGCTGGCGCGCCGCCGCCGACGCTTTTGAAGCAGGTCCCATGATGGCGGAAATCTTCGATCCTGAGCTGATCCAGTCGCTCCTCGCCTGCAAGCGGCAGGAGATGGACATCTTCGCGGCCCATGTCAGCCCGTTCGAATACCGGACCTATCTGGAAGCCGTGTGAGCATGAACACCCCCCTCATCGCCGTGACCTGCGACACTCGTGAGTTTGACGGCGCCCTTTGGCATGCAACCCAGCAGCAATACGTCAGTGCGGCCGCCAATGCCGCCGGGGTAACGCCGTTGCTGGTGCCGGCGCTGGGCGCCACGCTCGATCTTGATCGCGTGCTGGATGCTGTGCATGGGGTAATGGCGACCGGCTCCAAGTCCAACGTGCATCCCGCGCTCTATGGCGGCGACGCCAGCGAAGCCAACGGCCCCTACGATCCGGCGCGGGACGCGACATCCTTGCCGCTGATCCGGAAGGCGCTCGAGCGTGGCATTCCAGTGCTGGCGATCTGCCGGGGCATGCAGGAACTTAATGTGGCTCTGGGCGGCACCCTGCAGACCGAAATCCAGGAGCGGGACGGCGCACTTGACCACCGGATGCCCGACGCTCCTACCCGCGACAAACGCTACGCGCCGCGCCAGACGCTGACCGCAGCCCCCGGCACCTGCCTTGCCGCCATTGCCGGAGCAGCACCCATCCAGGTCAATTCCCTGCACCGTCAGGCCATTGACCGGCTCGCGGCCGGACTTCGCGCCGAGGCCTTCGCGGAGGATGGGATTATCGAAGCCGTATCCCCAGACAACGCCCAAGCGTTCGCGCTCGGAGTTCAATGGCATCCGGAGTACTGGGCGACCAGCGATCCCACCTCAGCCGCAATTTTCGCCGCCTTTGGCGATGCGGTAAGGCGACACGCTAGCGCTCGACCATCACGATCACCGATCGCAGAATTTTCTACCAGGTTAGGAGCCTAGAGATGACACGCGAGGCTGGGAAGTTATATTGCATGGGCGGCAGACTGCGTCCGACTTGGCACACAGATGGAGACTAAGGTGGAAAAACGGGCGCAGTTTGGCCTCGCGGCACTTGAAACCGAACCGCTGCACGAGAAGGTCTATCGTGAGATCGTACGGGCGCTGATTTCCGGGCAGTTTGAGCCGGGCCAGAAGCTGACGTCGCGCAAGCTGGCCAAGGAACTGGGCACCAGCGACATGCCCGTGCGCAGCGCTCTGCTGCGATTGCAAGCGCTGCACGCGCTCAATGCACTGCCCAATGGCAGTCTGGAAGTCCCTGTCATGACGGTCGAGGCATTCGGGCAGTTGATGGATGCCCGCACCATCGTCGAAGGTGGCGCTACCGCCCGGGCCTCGACGCTGCTCAACGGCAACAACCTGCGCACTATTCGGCGCCTCAGCACCGAGCTCACCGAGGCCGCCCGTGCGGGCGATATTGGCGCCTATCTGGCTGCCAATTATGACTTCAAGTTCTCGATCTACCGCCACTGCGGCAATGACGCGCTGATCTTCCTTATCGAAACGCTCTGGATGCAGGTCGGCCCATTCCTGCGCCGCTTCGCCGAGGGTTTCGATGGTGACCTGTCGGGCATTCTGGCGATCGACTATCACGAAGACGCCCTGACCGCGCTGGAAGCCGGGAACGCCGCCGCCGCCAGCGCCGCCATCGTCAAGGATATCCAGGCCGGTGCTTCTTACCTGCTCGCCAATGCCCGGTTTGGCGACTGAGGCAAGCGGCCGGCCGCTCGGACCTAGGCGACCTGGCTCACGTCGTAAGCTTGCTCGCTGGGCAGGGCCAGGAGGTGGTTGGCCATGTCTGTCTTGAGCGCTGCCAGTCGCTCGTTCTCCGCCTCGGTCCTGTCGGGCTTACGGCTGAGCAGGATGAATTCTTCGCGGACGATGCCCTCGCGGATCGTGAGCTTCAAGGTTTTGCCGCGATAGGTCAGGATGAAGACCTATCACTTGAGGAACTCGCCGCGTTCGAGCGCCAACAGGCCGTCATCGATCGTGTAGCGGCTTTCGCTGGTGGCGCGGGTCACCATTTCGAATCCGTCACGAGCGCCCGGCCCCTTGAACGGCGTGCGGATGGAGATTTCCCGCCGCTCAACCGGGCGGCCCTCGTCCAGCAGCGGCAAGGCGCGCTGCATGACCTTGAACGAATGGGCCACGCCGCCGGGAAACCCGAAGCCGTGATAACGCGCCAGGTCGGCAAAGGTGAAGGTCATCTCCTGCCCGCCCTCGTGAACGGTGATCGCGTCGGTCATTTCTGGGCTTTCTGGTCGAGTTCGCTGCGCATCCACGGCAGGAAACCATCGAGGAAGCGCGTGGTTGCCGGCATGAAATGGCTGCCATGGTGGAAGAAGGGGTCAAGACTGGTGATGACCATCCGGCCCGCGGTGGTGATGTCATCGACATAGAGGATCGGTTTGCCCTCGCCGTTAACCGCCAGCACCTCGACACCATCAGGCGGATCGAACCAGCCATGCAGGTGCCAGGTCACATCGCGCTGGGCGAGGTGCTCGAACAAAGCGTGGTCGGGCGCAGCAATGCGCACCCCGAGATCAGCGCCCGGCGTCAGCCACCACCAGAAATTAGTGGGTTGCGGCGTGAAGGTAATGCCGGGCAGGAACAACTGGCTCTCGCTCTCGCCGGTGGCGACAACGGTGCCGCCAGCATCAAGGTAGGCACGCAATTGTGCCACATGCGGCTGCATCCGATCGGCCGGTGTCCGACAGGGGATCAATACGACATTGTGCACTGACAAGTCAGTCTTTGGCAGGTCCTCAGGGCGGACCAGCGCGTCGAAATAGCCCGCGTAACGCGGACTTTCGAAGCCCTCGATATGATAGTAGGCGCCGGGATGGACGACGAGAATGCTCATGCGCCCAGCTCCCCCGCGCACCACGCGATGATGCGTTGCGTCAGCAGCGCGCCATTGCCGGTCTCGCCACCCATGCCGCCAAGATCATTGCCGGCGTGGGAAAATACCTGCCCGCCATCCGGCCGTGCCCAGACCCAGTCGATGGCGTGCATTTCAGGCCCGATGCCGTTGACGGCAATGCCTCCGGCCGGCAGTGGGTTGTGACCGCGGCCATAGAAACCGGCGACGCCCTTGTTTTCTTCAAGGCCGCGCTGGTCGATGCCTGTAAAGATCGGGTGATCGTAGAGCCGGGTCAGCGCATAGCCAGCACGCTTGGGCGCGACCAAGGGACGGTAGAGCCCCAGTCCATCGATGAAATAGCGTAGCATGTGGCCGTTGAAGAACCACCGACCGCCGCGATCCAGCAGGGCTGTGTAGGCCTGCGCATGGGTCAGAAATCCGACTTGGTCGAGATGGGTCGTGGTGATAAGGCCCGACGCCGCCGCGAAATCAGCCGCCGTCAGATCGCGCTCGCGAACGATGGCAAGACGACCGTCGACCGCCGCCGTAGCGTAGCCTTCCGGCGGTGGACCATAGTGCGAGTGGATCAACAACACGGTCATGCGGCACGCATGCCCGCAAAGGCGGGAAGTACGGTCTGATGCAGCGTACCATCAGCGCCGGTCAGGCTGACCAGCCGCATCGGGACCCCATAGAGATGCTCGAGGTGCTCAGGCACGATGGTCTGCTCGACAGGGCCAAAGAGGGCCGGACCATCAGGCAACATCAGCAAGGCGTCGTCGGCCGCCGCAAGCGCGTGGTTCGGATCGTGGGTGGTGAAGACGATGGTTCGATCGCGCGGCGCGCGAAGCGAGGACAGCAGGGTCAGCAGCCGCTCCTGATTGTGCAGGTCCAGCGCCGAACCGGGCTCGTCGAGAACCAGAACGCTGGAGCCCGTCGCCAGTGCCCGGGCCAGCAGCACGAGTTGCCGCTCGCCGCCAGAGAGACGGTCGAAGCGCTCATCGACAAACCTGATGGCGCCGACCTTTTCCAGCGCTTCGCGGGCCGCGGCGAAGTCCTTCGCGCTTGGTTGGCCGAACAGCCCAAGGCCGGCGGCGCGGCCCATGACCACGACATCGAGTACCTTGTAACTCTGGTTGCTGGACGCATATTGCGGCACATAGCCAACAATGGCCGGCGCTGTGCGGCTGCCGCCATGCAGTGTCTGGAACCCGAGCATGGTGCGCAGGGCCGTGGTCTTGCCGCGGCCATTGGGGCCAAGAATGGCGAGGCTGCGACCTGCCGGAGCGCTGAAGCTCAAGCCATCGAGGACGGTGCGATTGCCGAAACGCACCACGGCATCCGTGAGGCCGATCATCGGGCTTCCTTGTCTCGAAAATGCCGGCGCAGCAGCAGCGCGAAAACCGGTGCACCGACAATAGCCGTCAGCACACCCGGCGGGATCTCGGCGGCGGTGATGGTGCGGGCCAAAGTGTCGATGGTGACCATAAAGGCCGCGCCAAGAATGGCGGTAGCAGGCAGCAGGCGGCGATGGTCGTAGCCGACGATCAGCCTCGCCGCGTGTGGAATGACCAGTCCAACCCAGCCGACAATGCCCGAAACGGCGACCTGGCAACCGACGATCAGGGCGACCAATGCAAACACCAGCCAGCGTTCGCGATCGGGATTGGCACCCAGGCTGCGCGCTTCGGCGTCATCAAGCGACAGCACATTGAGCCGGAAGCGCAGCGCCCAGAGCAGACCGATGCCAATCATCAAGCCAGGTACGGAAACCAGCACGCGATCCCAGGTCGCGGTGGCGAACGATCCCATCAGCCAATAGACGATGGCGGGCAGCGAACTATTGGGGTCGGCGATGAATTGCAGCAACGACACCATGGCCGAGAACAGTGACCCCACCACCATGCCGGAGAGGATGACGGTGATGATTTCGGTGCGCCCATCGATACGGGCCAGCAGCCCGACAAAAACCGGCGCCGAGAAACCACTCAGGAAAACGATGGCGAGCAGTGGCACGCCCCAGATGCCAAGCGTAATGGCCAAGGCCCCGCCAAAGGCCGCACCCTGTGAAATGCCGAGGACTTCGGGCGACACCAGCGGATTGCGGAACACTCCCTGCAGGGCGACACCAGCCGTCGCCAGCGCAGCGCCGGCCATGGCAGAGATGATCACGCGCGGTGCACGAACCAGCAGCACGATGCGCTCATCCATGGCCTCGATGGTCCGTCCGGGATTGACGATTGCGCTGCCCAGAATTTCGAGTGCGCGCCCAGCGCTGACCGAGAAGCGGCCAACGCAGAGGCTGACCACCACGGCCACGGCCAGAGCGGCGATGAAGACGGCAAAGGCGATTGCCGTGCGCGTCCAGCCGGCCCGGCGGGGGGAGATGTCCCCGCCGTCTCGATTGCTGCGGTCACGGCCTATTCCGCCGCGAACTGGTCGTAGCCGAAGCCATCACCCTGCTGGGCGGTCCAGATGATGCCGTCAATGTCTTCGTCGGTCAGCTCGTAATTATAGAGCACCTTGTACGCCTTGGTCATTTCGGCGCGGAGGTCGTAGTCGAAGACGTCGGGGTGGAGCAGTTCAGCCAGCCACATCCAGGTCAGCGGCGATTCCTGGTTCGGCGGATCCCAGCGATAGCCACCCAGCGGCATCTTGTAGACGCGGCGATTCTGCGCGGCCTTCGTGAGCGACAGGATCGGATCATCATAGACCCAGGAGACATCGAGCCCTGGCTCAAAGCTGTTGAGCAGGATGACTTCGGGATCCCACTGGGCGATCTGCTCGCGATTGATCGATAGACTGCCGTCTAGCTCGGCTGCGGCGTTACGGCCGCCGGTCAGCTCGATATACCAGGCATTGTAGCTACCCTTATTGCCGGCAGCGGTGATGTCGGAGAGCGAGCGGCCCAGATAGAGCACGCTCGGGCGGTCTTCCTCGGCAATGCCGGCGAGCTTGGCCTCGATGTCCTTCTGCACCTGATCGCGCCACTCCACCAGTTCGGTGATGCGCTCGGGCTTGCCGATGGCGGTGGCCACCATGGTCGTGTACTGGCGGGTCAGCTCTTCGGTGCCGTACTTGATCAGCAGCGTGGTGAGCCCGGCATTGACGATCGGATCGACGATCTCGGGACCTCGGCCGCCCCACTGGATCACCAGATCCGGATTGACCTCGGCGAGAGCCTCGACATTGGGCACGAAATCGGTGCCGGTAACGGCATCCGAAATGTTGGCCGCATCCGGGAAAATCTTGCCCAGAATGCCCTCGCGGATCGCGGTGAGCGACAGCGGGTTGAGCCCGACCAGCGTCTTATCGGTACCGCTCAGCGCAATCACACCAGAGGCCATCGGCATGGGAATGGTGACGATGCGCTCCGCCGGCCTGCCAATGTCACCTGGCGATCTTCATGGTCAGTCACTACGATGTCCTGCGCCAAGGCGGTTCCGACGAGGGTAAGCGCAACCATACCAGCCCCCACCCACTTGCACCTACCAGCCAACCCGCTCATTCACCTTCTCCAGCCTGCTCACTCTACGATAATATGAGTAAGATAGTCTGATTTCCTATTATTGGTGACCAGAGTTGTCAACTTAACGCTGATGATCCGGATCGCAGGCGGTGCTGACAAGTGCTCCAGCTCAAATCTGCGCCAGCAGTTGAGGTAGCGACGCCCGCCGCTTGACATGTTTCAGCTTTCTCTATTAGTTCGGTATATGACCGAACTAATAGGAAGCACAGCGTGAGCCAGTCGAATCGCATATCGCGTCAGTTTTCGCTGCGATCCGTGATGGAAGTGATCGTGCAAGGCGGTCCGGTATCGCGCGCCTCGATTGCTAAACAAACGGGACTGTCTAAGCAGACGATCTCAGAAATCGTGCGGCAGCTCGAAGATGAGGGCTGGGTGCGCGAGACCGGGCGAACCAGCGGCCACGTCGGCCGTTCGGCAGTCACCTACGAGCTGGTACCCTCCGCTGGCTATATCGTGGCCGTCGATCTGGGTGGCACCAAGGTTCGTGTCGCCATCTGCGATCTGTCCAGCCACGTCTTCGCCGAGGACAGCGAGCCAACGCATGCTGCCGGCGGAAAAGCCGTGATCGAGCAGATTGCGGCCCTGTGCTGGCGGGTGGCCGAGAAAGGCGATGTTCCGCGCGACAAGCTGCGGATCGCCGTTGTCGGCGCACCTGGCGCACCTCAAGCCACGACGGGGCGCGTCCTGCTCGCACCGAATATTGCCGGCTTCGACCAGATGGACGTCGCCGGAGCGCTGGAGAGCGCGCTGGGTTTCGACGTCATGCTGGAAAATGACGTCAACTTGGCCGTACTGGGGGAAAGCTGGCTCGGCGCTGGCCAGGGCATCGACAATCTAGCCTTTATCGCGCTGGGAACCGGCATTGGCGGCGGGCTCATGCTCAATGGCCAGTTGGTGCGCGGCGCGACCAATGCCGCCGGCGAACTCGGCTTTCTGCCGTTCGGCGCCGATCCGTTCGAGCCGGAATCGCTGCGGGCCGGCGCTTATGAACGCAAGGTGGCCTCGCTTGGCATCGCGGCCCGGTACCGTGAACTGGCGGGACACGACGCGACGGTTCCGGCTATATTCGAGCGCGCCAATGCGGGCGACGCCCATGCGGTGACGGTACTCGACGAAACGGCGCGCTATCTGGCGCGCGGCATCGGCGCAATTGCAGCCATCGCCAACCCCGAAAAGGTGATCCTGGGTGGATCGATCGGCGCGCGGCCGGAGATGGTGGAGCGGGTGCGGCAGGTGCTGCCCCTGTGCTTCCCCTATCCCGTACAGATCGAGGCCAGCGTACTGGGCAATCACGCGGCGCTAGTCGGCGCGGCGGCGATCGGGCTCAGCCATTTGCACAATGCCCTGTTTGGCGCCGACAGCCCGGAAGCGCGCATTTCACTGCCGCCGGCCAATGCCGTTTCCATGCGCGAGGTGCTGCTGTGAGCGCGCTACCCGAACTTCAGGAGCGGCTTTGGGCGGCGCTGGACCGCGACGATGCTGTCACCCTGCTGCGCGGCGCCATCGGCAAGAACAGCATTACCGGCAATGAGGCCAATGTCGTCGGCTACCTTGAAACGCAGATGCGCCAGCGCGGTCTGGCCGGTGTCGAGACGGCGGAATTCGCGCCCGGACGCCCCAATGTTTGGGGGCATCGGGCGGGCTCGGGTGGCGGGCCCCGGCTGCAGTTTATCGGCCACACCGATACGGTGCATGTTGATGGCTGGCGTGAGCACTGGGCCGGCGATCTCCGCGAGGATCCGTTTGGCGCGCCCGTTATCGATGGTGAAATCTGGGGTCGCGGCGCGGGTGACCTCAAGGCGGGAATCTGCACCAGCCTCGCCGCGCTGACACTGCTCGACCGCGCCGGTATCAAGCTCAAGGGCGACGTCGCCTTTGCCTTTGTCGGCGACGAGGAAAGCGGCCAGCCGGGCAGCGGCGTATCGGCAGGGATCAAGGATTACGTGGCACGCATCGAGGCCGGCAGCGTTGGCCGGCCCGACTTCTGTGTTTATGTCGAGCCGACCCGGCTGGCGGTCTATCCGGCGCAGATCGGTTTTTTCATCGCCGATATCGCGGTGACCGGAAAGTCGGCCTATTTCGGCGTGCCGGAGCTGGGCCATGACGCCCTCAAGGCCAGCCACGCCATCATGTCGGCGCTGTGGGCGCATTCCGATCAAGTCGCCAGTCGAGCTGAGCACGCGCTGATCGGACGTGGCTTTCTGCTGATTACGACGCTGACCGGTGGTGGTTTCATCGCGGTGCCAGAGGCCTGCACATTGTCGCTGATCCGCAAACTCCTGCCCGGCGAGTCACTCGATGCCGCAGCGGCGGAGCTCGAGACGGTTATTCGTGGAGCGGTCGCCGATCCGGCGATCAGCGTCTCCATCAACTATCCGGCGGGGCGCGATCATCCGCTGGGCGGCACGGCGGCCGAGGTCGACACCGGCCACCCGGCTGTGGCCGAACTCAGCACGGCGGTCGCCGCCGCAATGCCCGGCCGTGGTGCGCTGGAGGGCGCGCCGTTCTGGTCGGAAAGCCCATTCCTGGTCAATCGCCTGGGCATACCGACGGTCTACTGCGCGCCGGGCGACATCCGGAACTGCCACACATTCGAGGAGCGCGTCAGCGTCGAGGAATACCTCGCCGGGATCGTCGCCTTTGCCAGCTTCATCGCCCGCTATTGCGGCGTGGAAGACCAATCGTAGGGAACTGTATCTTCAAGGGAGACTGAACATGAAAACCACACGTACATTGGCGGCGGCTCTGCTGGCTGCAACACTCCTTGGCCCCATCGCTGCGCAGGCCCAGACCGTCGGGCCGAATGGCGAGACCGCGACACCCTCCTCCGAAGTCGCGCTCAGCGATACCGACATCACCGCGCTGACCGGCAAGGGCTACAAGGCGGCGCTGCTCTGGCACACCTCGTCGGACTTCATCAACGCCGTGTCGGCCGGCGCCAAGGACGAGTTCGCCCGCGCCGGTGTGGAAGTGGTCGTGACCACCGATGCCGGTTTCGACGCAGCCAAGCAGCGCTCGGATATCGAAACGGCGCTGGCGGCTTCGCCAAACGTGATCCTGTCGCTGCCGCTTGACCCGGTGACGTCGGCCGAGGCCTTCCGCGAGGCGGTGTCTTCGGGCGTGGAGCTGGTATTCCTGTCCAACCTGCCTGCCGACTATGTGCACGGTACGGATTATGCCGCCATCGTCACCGACGACCTGTTCCAGATGGGCAAGCAGGCAGCCGATACGCTGGCCAGCGCCATCGGCGGCGAGGGCGAGGTGGGCTACATCTTCCACGATGCGGCCTATTACGTGACCAACCAGCGCGACCAGGCCTTCAAGACCACGATCGAGACCGACTATCCCGGCATCAAGATCGTTGCTGAACAGGGCATTTCCGATCCGGCACGCGCCGAGGAACTGGCCAGCGCCATGCTGCTGCAGAACCCCGATCTCGACGGCATCTACGTGACCTGGGCCGAGCCTGCCGAAGGCGTGTTGGCTGCCCTGCGCGGTGCCGGCAATACCGAAACCAAGATCGTGACGCTCGACCTGTCCGAGCCGGTGGCGCTCGACATGGTCAAGGGCGGCAATGTGGTGGGTCTGGTTGCCGACGAAGCCTATGAGCTGGGCCGCGCCATGGCCGCTGCCGGCCTCAAGGGCCTGCTCGGCGAGGACGTGCCGGCCTTCGTCGTCGCCCCTGCCCTCACCGTCACCGCCGCCAATGTTGCCGAAGGCTGGCAGCAGTCGCTGCATCGCGACGCCCCGGCTTCGGTGCTCGGTCAGTAATACCTGCGGGCGGGGGCAAGAAGTTCCCGCCCGGCCTCTCCAAGGAGTTCGCCATGGCTGCGCCACAGACCGCCACCGATCCTACGCCGTCGTTCCGGACCCGGCTCACGAGCCTCAACCTGCAGCAATATGTGGTCTATGTCGGCTTCGTCGTCATTTTCGTTTTTTTCGCGGTCGTGCTGCGCGACAGCGGCTTCCTGACATCGCGCAACCTCATCAATATCGTGCTACAGACGGCGCCGGCGACGATCATGGCTATCGGCCTGGTCTTCGCGCTTTCCGCTGGCGATATCGACCTCTCGATCGGGTCCACGGTCGCAGTGTCGGCGCTATGCGCCGCCATGGCCATGGCCGCCGTGCCGCAGGCCGGGCTCTTCATCGGAGTGGCCGCAGGTCTCGGGGCGGGGCTGGCGATCGGGCTCGTTAACGGCATCCTGGTTGCCTATCTGCGGCTGCCATCGTTTCTGGTGACGCTGGCGACGATGGGACTGTTTGCCGGCGTGGCGCGCTCGCTGACGCAATTGCGCTCGATCCCGGTGACCGACCCGCTGTTCACCGGCATTTTCGGCTCCGGCTCACTTTTCGGCATTCCGTCGCTGGTCATCTGGACCATCGCCGCGATTGCCATCGGCCATTTCGCCTTTCGACAGACACGCTTTGGCGCCCATGTGCTGGCAACTGGCGACAATTCCCGGGCAGCCATGGTCAGCGGCATCAAGGTGCCGCGCGTACGCCTCGCGGTATTCCTCATCAGCGGCGCCATGGCGGGTCTCGCCGGCCTGCTCTATTCGGGCCGCCTGCAGGCCGCCAAGTATACGCTGGGCGAGACCGACCTGATGACGGTCATCGCCGCGGTCATCGTCGGCGGCACGCTGCTCAATGGCGGCAAGGGCTCGATCATTGGTGCGCTTGTCGGCTCGCTGATGATGGGCCTGCTCAATAACGGGCTCATCCTGATGGGCCTCTCCGTTTCCGACCAGATGATCGTGCGCGGCCTCATCATTCTCGTCGCCGTAGCCGTGTCGCTGCGCGAAACCGCGCGCTGAAGGAGCCATCATGTTTCTCGACGTTCTGCGCCGCCGCAACCCGCGCTTCATCGAAGCCGCCATGGCACTGCACCAGCAGGGCCGCATCCCGGCCAATGCCTATGTGCTCGACCTTGATGCAGTGATCGCCAATGCGAAGGTTCTCAAGGACGAGGCCGATCGGCATGGCCTCAAGATTTACGCCATGACCAAGCAGGTCGGCCGCTCTTCAAGCTTCTGCCGCGCCGTCATGGCGGGCGGCATTGCCAAATCGGTGGCCGTCGACATGGCCTGCGCCCGCGCCACGCATGGTGCGGGCATGAAGGTTGGCCATCTCGGGCACCTGTCGCAGGTGGCGCGGTTTGAGGCCGATGCGGCGGCGGCAACGCTGCGCCCGGATTACTGGACGGTATTCAACGCCACCAAGGCCGCCGAGGCGGCGGCTGGAGCGCGCAAGTCCGGCCGCGTGCAAAACCTGCTGGCGCGGATCAAGGCCGATGGCGACACCTTCTATCGCGGACATGAGGGCGGTTTCGATGCCGACGATATCGTGGCCGTCGCTGACGCGATGGACCATTTGGAGGGCGGTCGCTTTGCCGGCATAACCACCTTCCCGGCGCTGCTGTTCGATCAGACCAGCCGCAAGGTGAAGCCGACACCGAACCTGGCGACACTCACGCGCACGGCCGAGGCGCTGCGTCGTGCCGGTCGTAGCGATATCGAGGTCAATGCACCCGGCACCACCTCGTCGGTGCTGCTGGGGGCGCTGGCCGCGGCGGGTGCAACGCAATGCGAGCCGGGCAATGGGCTCCATGGCACGACGGCCCTGCACGCAGTGGAAGACCTGCCGGAATTACCGGCGGTGCTCTACCTCACCGAGGTGTCGCACCTCTCGGGCGGCAAGGCCTATTGCTTTGGCGGCGGCTTCTATATCGATCCGGTGTTTCCGGACTATCCGGTCAAGGCCATCGTTTCGCGCGAACCGACCACCGATGCGCGGGCGCTGCTCGATGTCGAAATCCCGCCCCCGGCGGCCATCGACTATTACGCGATGATCGACGCCAACACCGCCCGCGTGCCGGAGCCGGGCGACACCGCCGTATTCGGTTTCCGGGGCCAGGCCTTCGTGACCCGCGCCTATGTCGTGGGCGTGTCCGGCATATCGACCGGCAATCCGAAAGTCGAAACCATCGAAAACAGCTTCGGTCATGCCGAAGCCTGGCCGGTCTAGGAGCCAAGATGACCCAGTCTCAAACGGCGCCGGTTCTGGCCCTCAGCAACATCCGCAAGAGCTTTGGCGGCGTCGTCGCCATCGAGGATTTCAGCCTCGCCATCGCCCCGGGCGAAATCGTCGCTCTGGTGGGTGACAATGGCGCCGGCAAGTCGACACTGATCAAGATCATCTCCGGTGTCTATACGCCGACCTCGGGCGACATCGTCATCGACGGCGCGCATGTGGCCATGTCGAGCGCAACCAAGGCACGCGAGAATGGCATCGAGGTGGTCTATCAGGACCTGGCATTGGCCGAGCAGCAGTCAGTCTACATGAACCTGTTCCTCGGCCGGGAGCTGACCAAGGGACCGCTCGGGCAACTCGACCGCAAGGCGATGATCGCTGAGACGCAGCGGCTGGTCGACGAGCTCGACGTGCGCATCCCCTCGCCGCACGCCACCATTCGCGACCTCTCGGGTGGGCAGCGTCAGGGCGTAGCAATTGCCCGCGCCACCCATTGGGCCAAGAAGCTGATCCTGCTGGATGAGCCAACGGCCGCACTCGGCGTGGCCGAAACCGCCAAGGTCGAGACCATCGTAGCCGCGCTCAAGGCGCGCAATATCGGCGTCTTGATCATCAGCCACAGCCTCGACCAGGTATTCCGCCTCGCCGACCGCATCTGCGTGCTGCGCCGCGGCAAGCAGATCGGCGTCCGCACCACCGCGGTGACCGACAAGAACGAGATCGTGTCGATGATCACCGGCCTCAACAGCGACAACGCCGCGGCCTAGGACAGGACGACAACGGGACGCCGTGATCGTCCTGTCCTCGTCGCGCGGCGCCCCAAGCGCCGCACTCCGGGTCATGGTTCGGCAGAAGACTTGCTGCCTACGCCGTTCATTTGGCCTCGAAAGGCACGAAGTCGCGGCCCGTGAGCCAGGCCAAAGCTGCCACCGGCAGGCGCAGGGCGATCCGCTCGCCGAACAGACGCAGCACATGCCAGCGATAGGCGACAGCGGTGCTCATCAGTGTGCCCGCTTGCGGGTGAGATAGATGAAAATTGGCGCGCCAATCAGAGCGGTGACGATGCCGGTGGAGATTTCGGCCGGCCGGAACAGCATGCGGGCGGCGACATCCACGACCAGCAGATAGCCGGCGCCGACCACGGCCCCCGCATGCCAGCCGATAGCAGCTTGGCACCAGAATTAATGACTTCATTGTCAAGTTAAGATCGCCACACTCGCGCCAGCGACTATTGAGGCAGCACCCCGGCGCCGGCAGTATCAGCAGTTTGGGGGTGCTGGCGGCCTTGTGCCTACGGCCGCTCAGCGGATCCTGGGGGCGAGTAGATACCCGGTTTCATTTGCTCGAGCTCGAGCGGGTATTTTTGTGGGTGATGGAGCGACCGAGTCACGTTGATCGGTCGTCCAAGAGCGTCGAAGGCGACTTGGAAGACGTTCAGCACGGCGGTGGCGCCTTCGAGCTTGAGGAGCGCGGCATCGTCCGGATCGGCATTGGAGGCGCTGAGCACCGTGCGCCCCCCATGCGGTACCAGGCCATATCGATCGCGCAGTTCCGCATAAAGCGATCGGTTATCAACCGACCAATCCAGCTCGGCCAGGTTTGGCGCCAGGTCGAGCGGAACCCAGTCATGCCCGATGGCAACCGGCTCGCCGTCGAGCAATCGGAGGCGTCGCAGCGAGGTGACGGTCCTGTCATGCGTCAGCCGCAGGGCACGGGCAATCTCTTCGTCAGCGCGGATGCGCGCGACCTCGAGAATGCGCGAACCGGGCCTTTGATTGTGGGCGATGGCCGTTTCGGTGAAGCTGCGCAGCAGTTCGAGCTCGTAGCCCTGCGGCGCACCGCCGCCCGTCGCATAAAAACCCTTGCCGGGCTGCGCCGTCAGGTGGCCCTCGGAAACCAGTTCCTTGAGTGCCTGGCGCACGGTAATCCGACTGACGCCCAGCGCATCGACAAGCTCACGCTCGGACGGCACTTTGCCATTGGCGGGAACCGTGCCGCCGTAAAGCATCTCGAAAATATGGGACTTCACCTGCTTGTAAAGCGGGAGCGGATTGTCGCGACTGACCGCTTCAAACATGGGTTCTGCCTGCCTCGCGTCCACAGAACAGGATTTCTAAGCCCCTTTCCTATACGCCAATTTTGTTCCTTTACTAGCCCAACTATAGCTGGTTATATCCAGTTATAGCGAGCTGGGGAGGCTGCTGATGAAGCTGGCGTTGATTGGAGGCGGCGGGGTGAGGGCCCCCTTGTTCGTCCAGTCCGCTTTGCGGCGCGCAAAAGCGCTCGGCCTCGATGAGCTCTGCCTCATGGACCTGCCCGAAAGCGGGCTCGAGACTTTCGGCGCTCTGGCGGTCGAACTGGCGCGCCAGCAAGGCAGCCCCACCCGCATCACCATGACAACCGACAGCCGCCAGGCTCTGACCGGCGCCGACTTCGTCATTACCACGATCCGGCCCGGCGGCATCGAGGGGCGGATCACCGACGAACGCATAGCGCTCGATATCGGCGTTCTGGGACAGGAAACCACAGGCGCCGGCGGCTTTGCCATGGCCTTGCGCTCTATCCCGGTCATTCTCGATTATGCGCGGCAGATGGCCGAATACTGCCCCGATGCCTGGCTGATGAATTTCACCAATCCGGCGGGCCTGGTCACCCAGGCGCTGCATGATGCCGGTTTTGTCAAAGTCATCGGAATTTGCGACAGCGCCAATGGCGCGCAGCGCGCGCTGGCCAGGTGGTTCGATGTCCCCGATCAGGCCATCGACGCCGATCTCTTTGGCCTCAACCACCTGTCCTTCACCCGTCGCGCCTTGCTCAATGGCCGCGATGTGCTGCCTGAAGCGCTGGCCGACGACCGCTTTCTGGACACCACGGCCCAGCGCGTCTTCGCCCATGACGTGGTGCGCCGGCAGGGCATGTGGCTCAACGAATACCTCTATTATTTCTACTATGCCGAAAAGGCGCTGCAATCGCTGCAGTCGGGCAAAACGCGCGGCGAGGAGATCAAGGCCCTGAATGACCGGCTACTACCGGACCTTCAAGCGGCCGGCGTGACGCAGGACCCTGCCCGCGCTCTCGACGTCTATTTCAACTACGAGCACCGCCGCAGCGCCGGTTATATGGCCAAAGCCAACCAGTCCGGCAGCATTGCAGCGCCCACCGTTCATCCGGCGGCCGACGATGGCGAGGGCTATGCCGGTGTGGCCTTGGGCATTATTGGAGCCCTGGCCGGTGGCGCTCCCATCCGCTCCGGCCTCAATACCCGCAATAACGGCGCCATTACGGGTTTGCGCGACGAGGACGTGGTGGAGATCACCTGCCGCATCGACAGCGACGGCGTGCATCCGCAGCATGTCGGCGAGATGCCGCAGATGCAGGCCGCCTTGGTCCAGACCATCAAGACCTATGAGCGTATGACCGTTGCCGCCATTCGCGACAGCGACCGCTCACTGGCCGTCGATGCCCTGGTCGTGCACCCGCTGGTGCAATCCTATTCACGGGCGCAACCGCTCGTTGAGCGCTACCTTAGTGCGCACGCCGCCCATGTCGGCGAATGGGGGCGGGCATGACGCGGTGTGATGTGCTGGTCGCCGGCGAGTATTTCTGCGACCTGGTTTTTGCCGGCCTCGACGGGGCGCCGCGAATGGGCACTGAACACATGGCGGAAGACCTCGCCATCATGCCGGGCGGCACCTACACCATGGCTTTGGCCCTAACCCGTCTGGGCGTCGCAACACGCTGGGCCAATACCTTCGGCAATGACCTTTTCTCTCGCTACGTCCGGGACATGGCGGCAGCTGACGGCATTGACGGATCAGCCTTCACCCTGGTCGACCGGCCGGTGCAGCGGGTGTCGGTTGCTTACGCCGCTGGGGGAGAACGCGGCTTCATCAGCTTCAGCCGTCCTGCCGTGACGCCACCCGCGCCCGCGCTTTACCAGACCATCGACAATAGCTGGCTATTGCAGACATTCCGTTTCGAGCCGGACTGGATCGACTTCGTCGCGGCGCAAAGGGCACGAGGCGCAAAAGTGCTGCTCGACTGCCGCGGCGGCGACTTCGATCTCGACACTGCCGGGGTCGAGACCCTGATCCGCAAGGCCGATATTTTCTCACCCAATGCCGAAGAAGCGTTGCGGCTGACCGGTGCCGGCTCGATCGATGAGGCTGGTACCAGGCTCGCGCGACTGGCGCCAACCATCGTCATTAAATGCGGCGAGGCCGGCGCTGAAGTTTTCGGCGCATCGTCCCGTTTCAGCATCCCTTCACCCCGGGTGTCCGTCGTGGACACGGTCGGAGCCGGCGACAGTTTCAACGCGGGCCTGCTGCTTGGCCTGGTCCGTGGCTCACGCCTCGATGAGGCCGTGCAACTGGCCGTGTTCTGCGGGGCGCTGTCCACAACAGCCACCGGCGGAAGAGCGTGCCCAACAGCGGAGGCGCTGGACGCTTTCCGTCACCAACTGGCCGCGACACGGCCTGACCTTGTCGTCAATCATTGAGGGAACGAAAATGAAGAGATTGCTGTTTGCGACCGCCGCGACCGTGCTCGCGATGACCGTCGGGAGTATGGCCCAGGATCAGACAAAGCTGGTCTTCGCTTATTGGGGCGATCCGGCGGAGTTGCCGCCATTTGAAAAGATCGTGGCTGACTACGAAGCGGCCAATCCCAGCATCGACATAGAAGTGCAGCATGCACCCTGGTCGGGCTATTTCACCCGCCTCGATGCCCAGTTGGCCGCCGGCGCGGGTCCGGACGTGTTCTTCATCACCAATGTGCCGGCCTATGCCGCGCGCAACCAGCTCGAACCCCTGGACAAGTGGATCGCCGACAGCGGTTTTCCGATCGACCAGTACAATAAGGAGGCACTGGCGATCCACTCTCTGGATGGGGCGCTCTACTCCATCGCCCGCGACAACGATACCAACGCACTTTACTACAACAAGGCCGCTTTCGACGCCGCCGGCGTCGCGTATCCGCAGGCGGACTGGGACTGGGACGACCTGCGCGAGGCGGCCCTGGCGCTCACCAGGCGCGATGGCAACCGCGTGTCGATGTACGGCTTTGCCACCGAATCCAACGACTGGCCGCGCTGGATCATCCAGAATGGCAGCGACGTCTTCGACGATCCGCTCAAGCCGACCACCTTCACCATGAACAAGCCCGAGGCCACCGAGGCGATCCAGTTCCTGGGTGACATGATCAACGTCGATCACGTCATGCCCAGCTTCCAGGAGCTTCAGCAGAGCGGCGGCACCAGCCAGTTGTTCCTCGGCGAGCAGGTGGCGATGGTCGTCACCAATGCTGCGCGCCTGGGCACCTTCGCCGATGCGGGCTTCGAGTGGGCGGTTGCTCCCCTGCCAACCGGGCGCACCGGCATACACGCCAACCGTCTCGGCGGCGCCGGCTTCGCCATGAATGCGTTCAGCAAGAACAAGGAAGCCGCCTGGAACTTCCTGTCCTACCTCGCCGGCGAGCCGGGTCAGGTCACCTTTGCTTCGGCCAATGCCTCGGCCGTACCGGCCATGGTCGGCAACGATGCCGTGCGTGCCGCGTTCAAGGCCCCCTTCGCCGACGTATTCCTGGCCGAGAGCGAGTACGGCAAGCTCTTCCCGCAATTCGCCGGCTATGTGGACATCACCAATCTCTACATCCAGCCGGCGCTCGACCTGGTGTGGACCGGCGAAGCCAAGGCGCAGGACGCCATCGACGGCATCACCGCCGACGTTCAGGCGCGCTTGGCGCAGTAACCGATCAGACTGGGCGGCCCGGTGCCGCCCAGCCCTCATTTCGCTTTGTCAGGGAGCATGCCCATGCGGGTCTTCGACGCCCACGTCCACTATGGCTTTTGGGAAAAGCTGTTCACCCGCGATGCAGAAACGGGCTTTCTGGAGACACTGTCTGAGGTCTGCGAGGATGCCGGCATCGTTAAGGTTGCGCTCCTCGCCAATCCCGGCCTCGGCAATGCCAAGCTGTCCAAGGCGCTCGAAGCGCGGCCCGACCTGGTTGTCGCCATGGGGCGACTGGAACTGGACCACGATCCGGTGTCGCTCGTGGAAGAATTCTACCAGCGTGGCTTCCACGGCATCAAGATTTCCGGCGTGTCGCGCAATTACGACGACCCGGCCTATTTCCCCTTTTATGAGGCCGCGGCCGCGCGCGACCTGCGCATCCTCTTCCATACCGGCATTCTCGGTGGTCCGGTGGACTACCTCGAAGGCAGCAAGGAAGACGCCTGGAAGGCGCCACCGGCCGCCAATACCGAGGACGAGGAAAAGCTCGTCACCCGCCTCAGCCGACAGATGAAGCGCGAGTCCTTCGGTTACTCCAGCGCGCGCATGCAGCCAATCTATCTCGATACGATCGGCTTCTATTTCCCTGAACTCTTCGTCATCGGCGCCCATATGGGCTGGCCGGACTACCGCACCTCGTCGGCCGTGGCGCGTTGGCGGCCACGGGTCTATTTCGACATTTCCGGCGGCGACGTGGTGCACAACCACATTGTCGAGGGCGGCTATATCGGCAAGGAAATCAGCCCGCGCAAACTCATCTACGGCTCGGACAGCGATCACCGCCGCATGAAGGCCGACATCCTTCGCTGGAAGGCGGCCTTTGACACCATGGGTCTGACCGCCGACGAACAGGACCAGATCTTTTACCGCAACGCGGCGCGCATGTTCGGTGTCGAAGAGGCGGAATGAGCACACCGGCTTTTGCGCGCAAGGATGAACTGACGGCTTGGCTTTTCCTGCTGCCAAGCCTCGTTCTCTTCCTGACCTTTACGGCGATTCCGGTAATTGCCGCCTTCGGCATATCCTTCACCCAGTGGGATCTGTTCAACCCGGCCCAGTTCATCGGGCTGGGCAATTACAGCAAGCTTCTCAGCGACCCCATCTTCTCCCGCGTCATGGGCAATACGGCCTACTTCGTGCTCCTCTCGGTGCCGATCCAGATGCTGTTCGGGCTCGGCTGCGCTCTGGCCCTCAATCGCGGCATTCGCGGGCAGACATTCTTCCGCATCGCCTATTTCCTGCCCGTCGTCACGTCGACCATTGCCGCGGCCCTGGTCTGGGCCTGGCTGTTCAATGCCAATTTCGGCCTCATCAATGCGTTTTTGAGCCTTGCAGGCATCACCGACGTGCCGCGCTGGCTGGCATCGACGCAATGGGCTATGCCGGCTGTGATCATCGTCTCGATCTGGCAGAATCTGGGCTATGCCATGGTGCTGTTCCTGGCCGGCCTCCAGAACATTCGCGCCGATCTCTACGATGCTGCCGCCATGGATGGGGCCAGGGGATGGCGGCGCTTTTGGTTCATCACCCTGCCCCTGCTCTCGCCCACGACCTTTTTCGTGCTGATCATCTCGATCATCGGCAGCTTCCAGATTTTCGAACTGGTCTTTGTCATGACCCAGGCGGGGCCTGCCAACGCCACCAACACGCTGGTCTATTACATCTATCAGAACGGCTTCCAGTTCTATCAGATGGGCTATGCCAGCGCCGCGGCCATGGTCCTGTTTGTAATCGTGCTCATCATGACCCTGGTCCAATACGGGCTGCAGAGCCGGTGGGTGCATTATGGCTGACACCGCGCGCAACAAGCCGGTCGACTGGTTGATATTCGTGCTTCTGCTGGTAGGCGCACTGGTCACGGTCGGCCCCTTTGCCTGGATGCTGACGACCTCGATCAAGCCTGATCCCGAAGTCTTCCGCTATCCGCCCACCGTGTTCACCGCCGATCCGCAATGGCGGAACTACATTGAGATTTTCTTCGCCATTCCCTTTGGAAGGGCCTTCGTCAATTCGGTGATCGTGACGCTCGCCATCACCGTGCTGCAGCTCATCATCTGCTCGATGGCCGCCTATGCCTTTGCCTGCATGACCTTCCGCGGGCGCGAGACGGTGTTCCTGATCTATCTGGCCGCCCTTATGGTCCCGCCCCAAGTCACCATCATTCCCAATTTCATGCTGGTGCGAACCCTCGGCTGGATCGACACCTACCAGGGCCTCATCCTGCCCTTCGCCTTTTCCAGTTTCGGCACCTTCCTGTTGCGCCAGTATTTCAAGACCATTCCGCGCGAACTGCTGGAGGCAGCGCGGCTCGACAATTGCGGGCACTGGCGGATCTACCTCTTCATCGTCCTGCCTCTGGCGCGGCCGGCGCTTGGAGCGCTGGCCATCTTCGCCTTCGTATCGCAGTGGAACAACTTCCTGTGGCCGCTGATCACCACGACACGTCCGGAAATGCAGACCGTGACCGTGGCCCTCTCCACCCTGCAGGGGCAGTACAATACCGATTGGCCGCTGCTGATGACCGGCAGCGTCCTGGCCGTCGCACCGGTGCTCATCATCTTCATCTTTGGCAACCGGGCCTTCATTTCCGGCCTGACGGCCGGCAGCTTCGGCGGTCGCTGACCGAAAGGACCTCGCAATGGCACATCTGCAACTGGTCGGCATCCGCAAGAGCTTCGACAAGCACGAAGTGATCAGGGACACCCATCTGGAGGTCGAGGACGGCGCGTTCTGCGTCTTTGTCGGTCCCTCCGGCTGCGGCAAGTCCACGCTTTTGCGCATCATCGCAGGGCTCGAAACGGCAAGCTCGGGTGAGGTGCGTATTGGCGGCAAACCTGTCAACGATGTCGATCCTTCCGATCGCGGCATCGCCATGGTCTTTCAGTCCTATGCGCTCTACCCACACATGAGCGTGCGCGAGAACATGGGGTTCGGTCTGCGCATGGGCGGTACGCCAAAAGCCGAAATCGCCGCACGGGTCGCCCAGGCCGCCGACATTCTACAGATCACGCCCCTGCTCGACCGTCGTCCCGCCCAGCTCTCAGGTGGCCAGCGCCAGCGCGTCGCCATCGGCCGGGCCATCGTCCGGGACCCCAAGGTGTTTCTGTTCGATGAGCCCCTGTCCAACCTCGATGCCGAACTGCGCGTGCAGATGCGCGTTGAGATTTCGAGGCTGCATAAAAGCCTGGGCACCACCATGATCTATGTGACGCATGACCAGACGGAAGCCATGACCATGGCCGACACGATCGTGGTCATGCGCGCCGGGGTAATCGAGCAAGCCGGCCCGCCGCTGCAGCTTTACGCCGACCCGGACAATGCCTTCGTCGCCGGCTTCCTGGGCTCCCCGCGCATGAATTTCTTCAAGGGAACCGTCTCGGAACGCGATGGCAAACCGGCATTCCTGCTTGCCGATGGCCAGACCTTGCCCGTGCCGCACCTGTCCGCGCCGCCGTCGCCGGGCCAGGACGTACAGATCGGCATTCGGCCCGAACATATGGACAGCGTGTCGCCCGATGCGCGCCTGACGCTCACGGTCGACGTGGTCGAGCATCTTGGCACCACCAATTTCGTCTATGCTAGGGGCCCGGCAGGTGAAAATGTCGTCGTCGAGAAGCGCGGGCTGTCCCAGACAGCGGCGCAGGTGGAATGCGCGATCGAGGCCGCTCACATCCGCGTCTTCAGCAATGATGGGAGCAGACTTCGCTGAGCGCCGAGACGGGGAATTAGTGAATAATTAAGCATAATGTTCGCAAGCTCAGACATTGCCTGAATTAAGCTTTAGCTCGGTTGCTATGCAGAGAAGCCGTTTTCCCCAAGGTGGTTCGTCGTCCCGCCAGTACCTGCTCATTTCGACAGCGCCATTCGTTGTCGCGCTAGCGACGCTCTCGCCTGCATTGGCGCAAGTGTCGATTGGCGGCGATAGCACACCGTCAAATCCTGCGGCCATAGACGGCAGTGTTGACTTGCAAATCGGTGTAAGCGGTGCTGGTAGCTTGAGCATTCTCAATGGCAGCACGTTGACCAATGCCACCGGCTACGTGGGGCTCGATGTCGGCAGCGTCGGCGTGGTGACGGTTTCGGGGCAGGATTCGCGCTGGGACAATCTCGGTGACGTTGTCATTGGACAGTCTGGCAATGGGACGCTTGACATTGAGGCGGGCGGGTTCGTCAGCGGCGAAACTGGCTATATAGGTGCCAGTGCGGGCGGCGTCGGTGTCGTGACGGTGACAGGCGCGGATGGTTCGGGCAACGCTTCGACCTGGTCGCTTCGGCGAGATCTGAACATCGGATATCCGGGGACAGGAACGCTCAATGTTGCGGAATTGGGCCATGTCGCGGTTGCCGGGCGGGTCAATGTCGGTTTTAACGGACAGGGCAATATCGAGCTCTCGGATGGCGCCACTCTGTCGAGCAATGATGCAGTGCTCGGCCTTTATGAGCATGGTGAAGTACTCCTGACTTCGGGCGCCTCCTGGACCATGGCGGGCCAGCTCACGGTCGGTTGGGGTGATGAAGGCGTTCTGCGCATTGAAGACTGGGCCAGCGTCACCAGCAACCAGGGCTATGTAGGCTCCGAAGCCGGCAGCAATGGCACTGTAACGGTGACTGGCACGGGTTCGGGCTGGGAGATGACCAGCTTCAACCTTACCCTGGGCAATTACGGGGTCGGCGCGATGACCATCGCAGATGGCGGGCGGGTCTATGCGAAAACCGGTGTCTATCTGGGCATCTCTGACGCGACAGCCAGCGGTACGCTGAATGTGTTGGGCACACCAGGCGCGCGCGGTGTGCTGGAAACCAGCGGTTTCCGGGGCGGCATGGGCACTGCAAATGTCACCCTCGATGGCGGCATCGTCCGGGCCATCCGCAACAATACCGATTTCGTCAGCAACTATGGCGCTCAGCAGATTACCCTTGGCGCCGGCGGCGGCATCATCGACACCAATGGCTACAATATCGGCATTGCCCCTGTCATGACCGGCGCGGGCAGCCTGACCAAGGATGGCCTGGGCACGCTGACGCTCACCGGCGCCAACACCTATGGCGGTGGCACGACAATCACGGCCGGCACCTTGCAGCTGGGCAATGGCGGGAAGAGCGGCAGTATCGTGGGGAACGTCGCCAATAGCGGCGTGCTGGCCTTCAATCGCTCGGATGCGGTGACCTTCGGCGGAACGATCGCCGGGACGGGTGGCGTTTGGCAGGTAGGCTCCGGCCAGACCACGCTTAGTGCAAACAGCTTCGGCCTGTCGGGCGTCTCGCGAGTGTATAACGGCATTCTCTCGGTCAATGGCACGCTTGGCGGGTCGATTGAGGCCATAGGCGGACGACTGCAGGGTACCGGCCAGGTGGGGGCAGCGACGAACTTTGCCGGAGGCACCATCGCACCCGGCAATTCGATCGGGACGCTTACCGTGGCAGGCAATTATGTCGGCAACGGCGGTACGCTCGAAATCGAGACGGTTCTTGGCGATGACAGCTCGTCCACAGACTTGCTGGTGGTGACCGGCGATACGTCCGGCAGCACCAATGTTCGAGTCATCAATCTCGGCGGTGCCGGCGCGCAGACCAATGAAGGCATAAAAATCGTCAATGTGGGTGGCGTGTCCGCTGGCGATTTCACGCTGCTTGGCAGCTATACCTTCGAAGGGGCTCCCGCAGTGGTTGGCGGAGCTTATGCCTATCGTCTTTACCAAGGGGGCGTCAGCACGCCTGCCGACGGTGACTGGTATTTGCGGTCGGCCTTAGTCGATGGGGGTACCCCGACGGTACCGCTTTACCAGGCCGGGGCGCCTGTCTACGAGGCTTATGTCACGGCACTACAGAGTTTCAATGAACTTGAAACCTTGCAGCAGCGCGTCGGCAACCGGTCCTGGATGGCCGGTACGATTGAAACGGGTGCCGTGCCTGCGGCAGCAGGCGCCAATAGCGGGATCTGGGGCCGCATTGTCGGCCGTCACGCCAGCATGGGCTCCAAATTCTCCACCACCGGTGCTGACCTCGATGTCGGCATCTGGCAATTGCAGGCCGGTGCCGATCAACAGCTCTATGCGGGCGACGCTGGCAACCTTGTTGGGGGCCTTTCGGCGCGGTACGGCACCATTGCCGGTGACGTGACTTCGCCGTTCGGAAACGGCTCGATCAGCAGCACCGGCTATGGCCTGGGTGGATCGCTGACCTGGTATGGTTCGGGTGGGTTCTATCTCGATGCCCAGGCGAACCTGACCTGGTATGACAGTGCACTGGCTTCCTCAACCGCCGCGACCGGTCTGGTTTCGGGCAATGGCGGTTTCGGTTATGCCCTTGGTGTCGAGGCCGGTCAGCAGATCGCGCTTGGCCAGAACTGGTCGATTACACCCCAGGCCCAGCTGACCTATTCCGATGTCAGGTACAGTGGCTTCACCGATGCCTTCGGTGCCGCCGTCTCACTGGCCGAGGGCGATGATCTCACCATCCGGCTGGGCCTTTCGGCCGACTATCAGGACGCCTGGATCGATGAAGCCGGCGACACCAGCCGTATCCATGCTTATGGCATTGCCAACCTCTACTATGACGTCCTTCCCGATAGCAGGACCAACCTCGCCGGAGTGCAACTCGTCAACACGCAGGATAATCTGTGGGGTGGCGTAGGGGTCGGCGGCACGTACACCTGGGGCGACGACAAGTACGCCCTCCACGGCCAGGCTGGCGTCAATACAAGTCTCGTCAATTTCGGCGGCAGCTACAGCCTTGCCGGCACAGCCGGGCTCACCGTCAAGTTTTAGGCGTTTCAGAACCCAACTGGGGGTTGCCGGGCCGCGGTGCGACCATAACTCGGCCGCCCCACACAGTATTGCGTTTGGCGCGACTTTGATGCGGCCTGGCTGCGACCACAACCGTTGCTGCGGCACAACAAAACCTGCTCACAACTTTGAGAGCGATTGTTCCCGTTAAGGTTTGCAGAGTATTGATTTGCTGCGCGGGGGCGTCTTGCTGAGTCCGGTTTTTCGGGCCGGCAGGTTGGCTGTTGCGACGCCGTGCATGGAGCTCACATGAACAAAGTCCTGGTCTGCCTCGTCGCCGCCTTGTTCGGCGCTGGAATCGCTTTGCCGGCGATGGCCCAGGATGCCGCCGGCCTCGCCGCCGGACCGGTGATCATCGCGCCGCCCCAGAGCCCGCTGGCTCAGACCATCAAGGCCGGGCTGTCGGCGTCCTATTATGGCGCCCGCAAGGACACCGCCGCCTATGGGGAGGCCCAGAAGCTCTATTTCTTCTATGGCGCCCGCCATTTCGAGCCGATCTGGCTCGATGAAGCCCCCAATGGCGACATCGCCTTTTCCGAGCCGGCCCAGAAGATCCTCAAGCTCTTCGAAGCCGCCGAAAGCGAGGGCCTTCGTCCCAGCGATTACCTGACGCCCGCTCTCGACCCGGCTGGCGCCAAGGGTGACCCGCTCAAGATGGCGGCGCTCGAGACCGCTTTCTCCGGCGCCACCCTGCGCTACGCGACCCATATCTATACCGGCCGTGTCGCCCCCCGCTCGGTCAACGAACTGCTCGATATCGAGCCCAAGAAGCTCGATGAGGCCACGCTCCTGGTCGAGCTGGCATCGAGCCCCGATCCTGTCGCTGTGCTGGCCAAGCTCGAGCCGACCCACCCCGAATTCCTCGCCCTCAAGGCGGCCCTCGCCACCTTTGACGAGAGCAATGTCGACCGCCCCACCCCGATCGCCGAAGGCCAGACGCTCAAGCCCGGCATGAGCGACCCGCGTGTGCCGGCCCTGCGTGTGCGCCTGGGCCTTACGCCTGTCGAGGACGTTGTTTACGATGACGTTCTCGTCGCGGCGATGAAGACCTTCCAGGGCACTCTCGACCTTGATGTCGACGGCGTCATGGGTCCCGCCACGCTGGCTGCGCTCAATGGCGGCCTTCCGGTAACGCGTGCCGATATCATCGCCAATATGGAGCGCTGGCGCTGGATGCCGCGCGAACTGGGCGCCTTCAACGTCCTCGTCAACATTCCCGAATATCGTCTCGCCATCAGCCGCGACGGCGTCGAAGAATACACCACCCGCGTCGTGGTCGGCACGGTCAAGAACCAGACCCCGGTCTTTTCCGACAACATCCGCCACATCGTTGTGAACCCCTATTGGAACGTCCCCAGCTCGATCATCAAGGGCGAGATCGCGCCCAAGACGCGCGCCAATCCGGGCTATATCGACAGCCAGAACATGGACCTGATCTACAATGGCGACGTGGTCAGCCCCTGGCAGGTCAATTGGGGCGTGGTCGGCGACACCTTCCCCTTCCGCGTGCGCCAGCGTCCCGGACCGGGCAATGCCCTGGGCCAGATCAAATTTCTGTTCCCCAACAAGCACGACGTCTACCTGCACGACACGCCGTCCAAGTCGCTGTTCTCGCGCAGCTTCCGCGCCTATAGCCACGGCTGCGTGCGCGTTCAGAACCCCATGGAGTTCGCCGATGCGCTGATGGCCAACGAGGCCAATATCAGCCGCGCCTCGCTCGAGGCCATGTTTGGTCCCGCCGAGCGCTGGGTCAATCCGGATAAGCAGATCCCGGTGCACATCGCCTACTTCACTGTGCGCGTGCAACCCGATGGCTCGCTCAAGTCGTTCGGCGACGTCTATGGCCACAATGCCAAGCTGATCGCTGCCATGGGCCTGGAGCAGCCGACGCCATCGGCCATCCCCGACATCACCGCCGATGCGGCGCCGGTGGTCAACGAGCTCTCCCCCTGAAGGCTCGCTTAACCTCCGGTTTACAATTTCGCCTTGGTTGCGCCCCGTTTTGCCCGTAATAAACTAAGCGTGAGGGGTCCGGCATTAGCCGGTTGACAGCTCGTTAGCGTTAATCAATTCGATCCTTTTATACGCTAACGTCCGACGGCAACTGGCAATAACCGGCAGAGTTTGGCGTGACGGGGAATTCCTATTTGATACGGCACCATATCGTGCGGCTTGTGATTGCCGCCCTTATGAGCATCACCGTCATCCTGCCGCAGGCGGTTATCCCGGCTGCCGCCGCCACTGAGCGCGCCCTGTTTCTCTATTACACGCACACCAAGGAAACGGCCCGCATCGTCTTCAAGCGCAACGGGCAATATGTGCAATCGGGCCTCAACGAGCTCAACCAGTTCCTGCGCGATTGGCGCCGCAATGAACCGGCCCGGATGGACCCGCGCCTGTTCGATCTGATCTGGGAAGTCTACCAGGAGGTTGGCGCCAGCCAGCCGATCAACATCGTTTCCGCCTATCGCTCGCCCGCCACCAACGAAATGCTGCGCGCCTCGTCTTCGGGCGTCGCCGAAAACAGCCAGCATACCAAGGGCAACGCGATGGACTTCTTCATCCCGGGTGTCCCCCTGGCCAAGCTGCGCGCCGTAGCCATGCGCAAGCAGGTCGGCGGCGTGGGCTTCTACCCCACATCCGGGAGCCCCTTCGTGCACCTCGATACCGGCTCGGTCCGCGCCTGGCCGCGCATGACCCGCGCGCAGCTCAAGGAAATCTTCCCCGACGGCCGCACCATGCACGTCCCGACCGACGGCACGCCGCTCTCGCAGGAGGGCTACCAGATAGCCATGGCCGAGTGGAAACGCTGCCACGCCTATCCGTGCAATGGTGGCTCCTCCTCCGGGACTCAGGTTGCCCAAGGCGATGGTAGTGGCACGACGCTGATGGACCTGTTCTTCGGCGGCAAGAACAATCAACCCGCCCCCACGCCCGCCCCTGCCCCCGTTCAGGTCGCCGCCGTAGCGCCCCAGCCCGCCATGCCGCAGGCCGCGCCGGTTCCGGCCATGCGTCCGGCCAATCTGGGCGGCCTGGCCGCACCGGTCGCGGTCGCCGCCGTTGCTCCACCTATCCCATTCTCCACCAACGGCAGCGCGCCGCTCGATGAGTCCGAACTCACGACCGCCATGCTTGCCCCGGTCCCGGCGATGAAGTCGCAGACCCTGCAGGTCGCCACCGCCTCGGCCCTGCCCTCCGGTGACGCCGTGACGGCGATCGCCGCGCTCACCGCGCCGATCCCGCAGCCCCGCCTCATCATGTCCGAGCCCGAACCGGCCCCGGTCGTGGCCGCCTATCTGCCGGCGCAGGATCCGGAGGCCCAGCGCGCGCTCGAAATGATCATTGCGCGAGAAACCACCGCCGCTGTCGCCCCGCCGACTCCGGCGTCACGCCTACCCATTTTGCCACCACTGACCGCAGCAACCGGCTTGCGTACGGCGTCGCTCGGCGGCAATTCGCCGGTCACCGGCGCGCTGGCCGGTCTCTTCAGCAGCACCTTTGGCGCCGCCCAGCAAAACGAGCCCATGGCCGCCGCTCTGGCCTCCCACATCGCCAGCCGCCCGGCACCATCAGACATGCGCACGCCCGACCTCATCGCGCCCGATCTTGAGCACATTGCCGAAGTCTTCACCGCACCCGCCGCCCTGACTTCGGAGCATTTCGCGGTGATCTGGGATCACGACGAGGCCGATTTCAGCCCGACGACCGAGATGGGTCGCTACGTGACTGTCATGGGCGTTGGCGATTTCCCCCAGGGCCTGTCCCACACCCGCTTCGTCTCGGCAGCACCGATCGCGCTGGCCTCCAACTAGGCCAGCCGCAATTCCAGCACGATCTGCCAGTAGCACACCCCTGCCTCAGTTTGGCGCAGGGGAGCGTCCCATTATTGCAAAGCAAAGGGACCGAGCCTAAAGAACTGGGATAGTGCCGCTTTTGGCAAAGGACTGCCCGCTTGGCCGACAAGCCCTCGACACCATTGCTCGATACCGTCAATTCGCCTGCCGACCTGCGCGCCATGCCGCGCGGCGAGCTGCGGCAACTGGCCGATGAACTGCGCGCCGAGATGATCGACGCAGTCTCGGTCACCGGCGGCCATCTTGGCGCCGGCCTCGGCGTGGTGGAACTGACCGTGGCGCTCCACGCCGTGTTCGACACCCCCCATGATCGCATCATCTGGGACGTCGGCCACCAGGCCTATCCGCACAAGATCCTGACCGGCCGCCGCGACCGCATCCGCACCCTGCGCCAGAAGGATGGCCTTTCCGGCTTCACCCGTCGCGCCGAAAGCGAATACGACCCCTTCGGCGCCGGCCATTCCTCGACCTCGATCTCGGCCGGCCTCGGCATGGCCGTCGCCAGCGAGCTGATGGAACAGCCGCGCAATGTCGTGGCCGTCATCGGCGATGGCGCCATGTCGGCCGGCATGGCCTACGAGGCCATGAACAATGCCGGCGCCATGGACGCGCGGCTGATCGTCGTGCTCAACGACAACGATATGTCGATCGCCCCGCCCACCGGCGCCCTGCGCACCTATCTGGCCCGGCTGGTCTCCGGCCCCTTCTATCGCGGCACCCGCGAGGCGGCTAAGACTGTCGTCAGCAAGCTGCCCAAGATGCTGCACGAACCCGCGCGCAAGACCGAAGAATTCGCCCGCTCTTTCTTCACGGGCGGCACCCTGTTCGAAGAGCTCGGCTTCTATTATGTCGGCCCCATCGACGGGCACGACCTCGAAAGCCTGCTGCCCATTTTCGACAATGTGCGCGACGCCGCCGAAGGCCCGATCCTCGTGCATCTGGTGACCCAGAAGGGCAAGGGCTACGCCCCCGCCGAAAGCTCGTCCGACAAGTATCACGGCGTTTCCAAGTTCAACGTCATCACCGGCGCCCAATCCAAGGCACCGTCCAACGCGCCGTCCTACACCAACGTCTTTGCCGAAAGCCTGATCCAGGAAGCCAACGACGATCCCCGCATCGTCGCCATCACCGCGGCCATGCCCTCAGGTACCGGCCTCGACAAGTTCGCCGAGATCCACCCCAGCCGCATTTTCGACGTCGGTATTGCCGAGCAGCACGCGGTGACCTTCGCGGCCGGCATGGCGAGCGAAGGCATGCGCCCGTTCTGTGCCATCTATTCGACCTTCCTGCAGCGCGCCTATGACCAGGTCGTGCACGATGTCGCCATCCAGCACCTGCCGGTGCGCTTCGCCATCGATCGCGCCGGCTATGTCGGCGCCGACGGCCCCACCCATGCCGGCAATTACGACGCCGCCTATCTCGGCGCCATTCCCGGCATCGTGCAGATGGCGGCCGCCGACGAGGCCGAACTGCGCCACATGGTGGCAACCGCCGCCGCCTATGACAACGGCCCCATCGCCTTCCGCTACCCGCGCGGCGATGGCATGGGCGTCGATATGCCGGCGCGTGGCGAAAAGCTCGCCATCGGCAAAGGCCGCATTGTGAGGCAAGGCGCAACCATTGCCATCCTCAGCTACGGTACCCGCCTGGGTGAAGTGCTCGCCGCCGCCGACAAGCTCGCCGCCCTGGGCCTCAACCCCACCGTCGCCGACGCGCGTTTCCTCAAGCCCCTCGACGAAGAGCTCATCGCCAAACTGGCCAGCACCCATGATGTGCTGCTGACCACCGAAGAAGGCGCCATCGGCGGCTTCGGCAGTCATGTCGCCACCTTCCTCGCCAGCAACGGCCTGCTCGACGGCAAACTGCGCTTCCGCCCGCTGATGATCCCCGATCGTTTCGTCGAACATTCGAGCCAGGCCGACATGTACGCCGACGCCGGCCTCGACCGGTCAGGCATCGTTGCCACCGCACTTACGACGCTGGGCTTCGACGAGGCCGCCATGGCAGCAGCACTGGGCAAGATCAAGTAGCCGCCGGCGCACTTCGCGCAAAATCGCTCCGGTGGAGCGATTGTACGCAGCTAGGCCCAGAGGGCCACTCTCAACACGGCACAAGCGGCGACAGGCCCTCGGGTCAAGCCCGAGGGAACACCGTGGTGAAATGGAAAGGCGCCCCCCAAACGCGATCTGTCCTCCCCCTATCAGGGGGAGGCTAGGAGGGGGTACTCCGACCCCTCAGCGGGCTACTTCCACGTAAACGCCCGCGTCACCGCATAGTTGAACACCGAGCTCATCACCGCGCCCGACAGGCCCGCGATGAAGGTCTGGTGATCCCACTGGTAGATCGCATTGGCCACCGAAATATTGGCAATGCCACCCAGCGCGCAGATGGCGCAGAAGCTCAGGAAACCGGTGATCAGCCGCGTGCCGCGCAATTTGCGGTCGGCATAGGTCAGGTTGTTGTTGAGCACGAAGTTCCACGCCATGGCGATCAGCGTCGCGGCGATCTGAGACACCACGAAGCCTTGTCCCACCGCAGTGAACGCCGCCAGCGTCGCCAGGTGCACGACCACGCCGGTACCGCCGACAAGGCCGAACAGCAGGAAGCTCGGCGGCAGCGCGCCATTGGTGAGTTTGCTGAACCACAGCCCCAGATACTGGATCACTACCAGCGGGCTCATCTTGCTTTCGCCGGCATGGCGCGGGCGGAACGTATAGGGCACTTCGGCAACCTTCAGCGGCGCCCCCATGCGCGCCGAGGTCACGATCAGGTCGATAAGGATCTTGAAGCCGTCACTGGCCAGCTTTGGCGCCGCCTTCAGCGCCGCCTCGCGGCGGATGAGGAAGAACCCGCTCATCGGATCGCTCACCGCCTGTCCAGCAATCATCCCGGCCAGCTTATTGGCAAGATTGCTACCCGACAGACGCGTGCTGCTAAGACCATCACCAGCCGAGCCACCTTCGGCAAACCGCGAACCGACCACAAGGTCGGCGCCATCCAGCGCCTTTCGCAACATCTCGGGCAGGATCGCCTCGTCATGCTGCAAGTCCGCGTCGATAACCGCCACATAGGGCGCCGACGTCACCGCCATGCCCTCGACACAGGCCGAGGCCAGCCCGCGACGGCCAAAGCGGCGCAGACAGCGCACATTGGCGTAGACGCGCGAGAGCTCGTTGACCACTTCGGCCGTGCCATCGGGGCTATTGTCGTCGACGACGATCATCTCCCAGGCCACATCGCCCAGTGCGATCGCGACCTTCTCGTACAACAGCTCGATATTCTCGCGCTCATTGTAGCTCGGCACGATAACGGCGAGCTGCGGCGGATGAAAGGTGACGTTCTGTTCGACCAGCGGAAGCGTCGTTGATCCGATCGACATGGGTTTTCACACCTGTTCTTGCTTTTTTCGGGCGGATTTCCCGCTAGTTCCTTAAAAGCACGAAGCAGCAGTTCTGGTTGCAGCAATTCTGCCATGGCAGCCTTGCATTTGTTGCAAGTGCTATCGGTGGGCTGATGTGGCACTTGACGCGATCTATTGAAACGGAGGCGCCGTGTTTCAGGCCAGCAGTGATCCACGCGAGGATCGAGCCACACTATTCGTACTGCTGCTGCCGCTCGCCTTTGCTCTTCTGGGCACGCTGATCCGCTTCCTCGCCTTCCGCTATCAGCTCCCGGATATCCCCTTCACCAACTACTTCCAGTCGCTCTGCCGCTGGGATTGCGGCTGGTATGTCCGCATGGCCGAAACGGGCTATGACCCGTTCCCGGTTCCCAACCGCACCAATGCCGGCAACTGGGCTTTCTTCCCGTTCTACCCCATGCTGGTCGGCGTCATCACCAAGCTGGTGCCGCTGCCGACCATCGTCACCGCCAGCCTCGTCTCGATCGCCACCGCCTATGCCGCCGTGATCGCCGCCTGGCCGCTGCTCGGCCGCAGCCGCAAAGCCTATATCCTCTACGCCGCCTTCATGCTGTCGGGTCCGGTATCGATCTATTTCACCACCTTCTTTACTGAGGTGATGTTCGTCCTGCTGACCACGCTGGTTTTCCGTTTCCTCGGCCGCTCCAACTATCTCGGCGCCGCCGCCGCGACAGCTCTGCTCTCGGCCACCCGCATCGTTGGCGTCTTTGCCTCGCTCTCCATCGGCGTGCAGGCCCTGATGGACTATCGCCGCAACAGAGGCACCTGGCGCGGCGTTATCGGTGGTCTTCTTGGCCAGCCCAGGCTCGTGCTCGCCATCTTCATCGCCCCGCTCGGTCTCTTCGCCTATATGGCGTTCCTCCATTACTGGATCGGGGACGGCCTGGCCTTCAGCCATGTGCAGCGCGCCTGGGGCCGCCAGATCGCCAACCCGATACTTTACCTGTGGCAGGGCCTCAACGCCTGGCCCGATGACGAACGCTGGCTCACCCCCTCGCAAATCCTGGCCCTCGCCGCGACTGCCGGCATTGTGTTGACCGGCATCCTCGCCTGGCGCCGGCAATGGCCAGCCGCGGTCTTCGCGCTGCTCTGCATCTTCATCCCGCTGTCAGCCGGCCTAGCCTCCATGCTGCGTTTCATGTCCGGCATGGCCCCGCTGACCATCACGGCCATGACCATTCTCGGCCGTAACCGCATCATCTTCATGCTGAGCCTCGCCGCTTTGCTCGCCGGCGCCTGGTTCGCCACTCTGGCCTGGTTGGGAGGCAATGTTGCGCTTGTCTGATCGCCACCCCGCCGCCCTAGGCGCTTATGCGTTGGCCGCCCTCCTCGCCCTTATCGAGCTTGGCGTGCTCTGGCAGACGCTGCACCCACGCGTCTCCGACGACTACCGCGCCTATTACATCGACCGCACCACCACCTGCCTGCCCCAACCCGTCACCGGCGCCTACACGCTCGGCACCGAGCTCGACTTCCGCTCCGGCGGGCCCGACACCAGGGAACTGCGCCCCTGCGGCTGGGAGGGTCCGGCCGGCGACGGCACGCATTCGATCGGCGAGGCCTCCCGCCTGCGCTTCGCCGTCGATAGCCCGCAAAATCTCGTGCTGACCCTCGACCTCACCGCCACCACCCTCGACGGACCGCCCGAGCATCGCGTCGAGATCAGCGCTGGCGGTGCAAAGATCGGCGAAGCCCTGGTCACATCAGACCGGACCGACCGTTTCACCGTCGCCATTCCCGCCAGCGCCGTCATCGACGGCTTCGTCGATATCCTCTTCGACTATCCCGACGCCATCGCCCCGCGCCCCGGCATCGCCAACAACTACTGGCGCTCGATCAAGCTCATCTCCGCGAGCCTCTCGCCTCAGACATAATTGGTCGGTACGCCCGTCGACAGCTTCACCGTCTCCATCGAGATATAGGCCGACATGTCGAACAGCTCGACCCGGCCAACAAGCTGGCGATAGATCACGTCGTAATGCTCCACATTGGGCAGCACGAGCTTGAGAATGTAGTCGAAATTGCCCGTCAGCCGGTGCACCTCGACGATCTCGGGGATGGTACTCACCGCCGCATGGAACTGCTCGAGCCAACTCGCCTCATGCTTGCCGGTGCGCACGATGACGAAAACCGTGGTCGGCAGGTTGAGCTTCTTGCGGTCGAGCATCGCCACGCTGCGCGCGAAATAGCCTTCCTCGCGGAGCCGCGTAATCCGCCGCGAGCAGGCCGACGCCGATAGCGCCACCGCCTCGGCAATATCGGTCACAGCCATTTCGGCATTGGCCTGCAGCAGGTCGAGTATCTTGCGGTCGCGATCATCCAACATGCCCGATTCATGCATGATTTCGCGATCCATCGCAATCCTGCGGCGCAATCCCGCTCCCCAGCGCCGTCGGGTTGCACAAGGAACACCTCACCCAAGCAATTTCGCATCCTGCTTGCAGCAAACCTCAAGCATGCTGGTGGCAATACGGGAGAACATCATGAAGACCATTGGCCTCATCGGCGGCATGAGCTGGGAATCCACGGCGGTCTATTACCGCCTCATCAACGAGGCGGTGCGCCAGCAGCGCGGCGGGCTTCATTCCGCCGAGATCGCCATGCGCTCCCTCGATTTCACTCGCGTCGTCGAGCTGCAGAAGGCTGGCCGCTGGGACGATGCCGGCACACTGCTCGGCGAAGCCGGCGCCGGTCTCGCCCGCTCCGGCGCCGCCTGCGTCCTCATCTGCACCAATACCATGCACCTGGTTTCCGAACCGGTCGCGGCCATGTCCGGTGTACCGCTGATCGATATCATCGACGAAACCGCCAAGGCGCTACGTGCCGATGGCCGCCGCCGCCCGCTGCTGCTCGCCACCCGCTACACCATGGAGCACGGCTTCTATGCCGAGCGCATGAAGCGCCACGGCATAGAGGTTGTCGTCCCCGAGACCGACGATCGCGGCACGGTGCATGACGTGATCTTCAACGAACTCTGCCAGGGCAAGGTGCACGACGCCTCCCGCGCCCGCTACCTCGCCATTATCGAGGCCGCTCGCGCTCGCGGCATCGACTCCGTCATCCTGGGTTGCACCGAAATCTCCCTGCTAGTCGACCCAGCCGCCCTCCCCCTCCCGGGCTACGACTCAACCGCCATCCACGCCGACGCCGCCGTGCGCTTCGCCCTGGCGGACGAGTTGGAACGCGCCGCCTGATATGTGCCGCTTCCTCGCTTACACGGGCGAGCCAGTCTTCCTCGATACCTTGCTGATCGAACCGGCTTCCTCGCTGGTCAGCCAGTCGCTGGCGGCCCGCGAGGCCAAGACCGTCGTCAATGGCGACGGCTGCGGCGTCGGCTGGTATGGCGCCCGGACCGAACCGGGCATCTATCGCGGCACCCTACCCGCCTGGTCCGATGCCAACCTGGCCTCGCTCTGCCACCAGGTGGTGGCGCCGATGTTCCTGGCCCATGTCCGCTCGGCGACATCAGGCGAAGTCTCGATGGCCAATTGCCACCCCTTCGCCGCCGGCCGGCATCTGTTCATGCATAATGGCCAGATCGGCGGCTATGACCGCATCCGCCGCTCGGTCGAGGCCATGATCCCCGACGATCTCTATGCCCGCCGGCGCGGCAATGGCGATAGCGAAGCCATCTTCCTTGCCGCCCTCGGCCACGGCCTCAACACCGATCCGATCACCGCTCTCGCCCGCACGCTGGCTGTCTGCCAGCGCATCATGGCCGCCAACGGTATCAGCCTGGCGCTTCGCTTCACCGCCATCCTGGCCGATGGCGAGCGCCTGCTAGCCATCCGCTGGGCCAGCGACGACCATCCGCCCTCCCTCTATTGGCGACGCTTGGAAGGCGGCATTGCCATCGCCTCCGAGCCCTTCGGGGAAACCGGCGATACCTGGCAGACCGTGCCGCCGGGCAGCGCCATGATCGCCGCCGGCGACCAGGCCTCGTTCAGCGATTTCGCCGCCGCATAGACACGAAGCGCGGCCTTTGAACCGATAGTGGCGAGCGCCGCTAAGACATTATCAAAGATCTCAGGGCTTTCTGGCGTGATCAGCAGAGGCCGCAGCCCATGACCATTTCCAGCATTGCCATCGGCGCCAGAGGCATGCACCGCGCCGCCGACCGCCTCGAAGCCAGCGCCAGCCGCGTGGCTCGTATCGGCACCGGTCTCGGCGATACCGACCTGGCCAGCGAGATGGTCGACATCAAGATGGCCGAAACCGACTTCAAGGCCTCCGCGCAGGTCGTCCGCGCCGCCAACAACATGGCCGGCGCCGTTCTCGATATCCTGGCGTAGAGCGCGTCGCCTCGTATCTGATTGGGCAGTAGACCTCATGGTGCGCTTGTAAACCACGAGGTCCTGGCACCATCGCCCGATCAAACACGACACCCTTCAACCCGGCGGCACATAGCACAACGCCCTCGGCGTCGAACCCAAGGGCGCTGCGTCGTCAATGCCAATCCCCGCCTTCGCGGGAAAGCTGCCTCAGTCTTCCGGCGGCGCCGCGACCATGCCCAGCGCGCTCATATAGAGTTCGAGCAGGGCTTCCTGCTCCATGCGCTCATTGGCGTCCTGCTTGCGGATCGCCACGATCTTGCGCAGGATCTTGGTGTCGAAGCCGTTGCCCTTGGCCTCGGCATAGATTTCCTTGATGTCAGCGGCGATCGCCGCCTTTTCTTCTTCCATGCGCTCGATGCGCTCGATAAAGGCCCGGAGCTGGTCCTGGGCTACGCTGTCTTCGGCCATGGGGTATCCTCGTCGGGTATGTTGAGATTCACGTCAGGGCCAGTCGAAAACGGCGGCTTCCGAGAACCGGAGCGGAGCGTACATGAGTACGTGAGCACCGGAAGCGCAGGAAGCTGCCATTTGCAGGCCGCCATCACGTGAATGTCGACATGCCCTCAGATCAAGCGCTGCTTGAACCGTACTCCGGCGGCAGGTTCAACCCCTTTGTGGCCCAATCCACATCCGCTTGGCCGGCATACCCGCAATTCGGTCAAATCGCGCCATTAGCCATTGACCTTGGGGGCACCATGGGCTCAAAGAAGGCACGTTTTCCCGATGAAATCCGGCTCGCTTTTGTACGCTTCCCGTCTAGGCCTGACCCTGATTGGCGCGATTGGCGTCGGCCTGGCTTTTGCCAGCCCGGCAAAGGCTGATCTACGTATCTGCAATGAGACCGCCAACCTGGTTTCGGTGGCCCTCGGCTATCGCGCCGAGCGCGGCTGGATGAGCGAGGGCTGGTGGCAGGCCCCTCCGGGCGATTGCCGCGTGCTTTACCAGGGCGATCTTGAGCGTCGCTTCTATTACATCTTCGCGGTGGATGATATCGGCGGCGGTGCATGGGACGGCTCGGTCTTCATGTGCACGCGTGACGAAACCTTCACAATATTCGGGGTTGAGGATTGCCTCGCCCGGGGCTATGAGCGCACCGGCTTCTTCGAAATCGATACCCAGAACCGCACGGACTGGACTCTGCAACTGACCGAGGACACCAACGGCCCCGCCGTGGTTGGACCGGATGCCGGCGAAGACCTCGAAGACCCGACATTTCTTGTCGACCCTGACGATGTGACGACCGACGCGCCGCAGGACGACATAAGTACGCAAGAAACGGACACGCAATGAGACGCATGAGACGCGCAAAGATCATCGCCACCCTCGGGCCCGCGAGCCACGAAGAGAAGATGATCGAGGAACTGGCCAAGGCCGGCGCGGACGTGTTCCGCATCAACATGAGCCATGCCAGCCACGACCTGATGCGTCAGACGGTGGAACGCATACGTAATGTCGAAAAGCGGCTCAATCATCCTTTGGGCGTACTCGTCGACCTGCAGGGCCCCAAGCTGCGCGTGTGGAAGTTCGCCGAAGGCTCGGTGAACCTGGTCGCCGGCCAGAAGTTTACGCTCGACAGCGTCAAGGACGACAACGGCAATGCCGAGCGCGTCTACCTGCCCCACCCCGAGATCATCGAGAGCGTGTCGGTCGGTGACCGCCTGCTGCTCGACGACGGCAAGCTGGCGCTCAAGGCCACCAAGGTCGGCAATGGCGCCATCGAGACCGAGGTCATCTATGGCGGCAAGCTCAGCGACAAGAAGGGCGTCTCCCTTCCCGATACGCTGCTGCCCACCGGCGCCCTGACCGAGAAGGATCATGCCGACCTGCTCGCTGGCCTCGCCGCCGATGCCGACTGGATCGCGCTCAGCTTCGTGCAGCGTCCCGAAGACATTATCGACGTGCGCAAGATCGTGCAGGGTCGCGCCGGCGTCATGGCCAAGATCGAAAAGCCTCAGGCCATCGATCGCCTCGAAGAAATCATCAAGCTCTGCGACGCCATCATGGTGGCTCGCGGCGATCTTGGCGTCGAGCTGCCACTCGAAACCGTGCCGGGCCTGCAGAAGCGCATGATCCGCATGGCCCGCCGTTACGGCAAGCCGGTGGTCGTCGCCACCCAGATGCTGGAATCGATGATCACGGCTCCAGTCCCGACCCGCGCCGAAGTCTCGGACGTGTCGATCGCCGTGTTCGAAGGCGCCGACGCCATCATGCTCTCGGCCGAGTCCGCCTCGGGCCAGTACCCGGTCGAAGCCGTCTCCACCATGAACAAGGTAGCCGTGGCCGTCGAGGGTGACGCCAATTATCGCGGCATCATCCGCGCGGCCCAGACCGAGCCGGAGGCCACCGCCGCCGACGCCATCTCGGCCGCCACGCGCCAGGTCGCCGAAACCCTCGATCTGGCCGCCATCGTCACCTACACCGCCTCAGGCTCCACCGGCATCCGCGCCGCCCGCGAACGGCCCAGCAAGCCCATCATCGTGCTCTCGCCCAATATGCGCACTATCCGCCGCATGTCGGTGGTCTGGGGCGTCCATTGCGTGCAGACCGAAGACGCCGTGTCGCTCGAGGACATGGTCGATCGCGCCTGCGTCATCGCCTATCAGGAAGGCTTTGCCCGCCCCGGCGACCGCATCGCCATCACAGCCGGCATCCCCTTGGGCACCCCGGGTGCCACCAACATGCTCCGCATCGCCTTCGTCCGCCAGGACGGCGCCGGCTCGAGCTGAACCTCGGCACGATCTCTGTAATGAAAAAGGCCCCGACACGTTCGGGGCCTTTCCGTTGAGCAGGCCGGTACTTTCCGACCCCATTTCCGCTGTTCAATTTACGAAATCGAATTCCCTAAAGCTGCCTTGGCGTGCATTCGCCATCATAAACTTTTGCCAGTGTGCCAACGATACTCGCCATTTCAGCTCGAAGCTCGGGCGGCCCGACTACCTCGGCGTCCTTGCCAAAGCGCAATATCTCCATGGCGGCGTGCGCCATAGAACCTACTGACACGGATACCTGCCTCCAGCCTCTTGCGTCGGCTTCTTCCGAAATTACAGCCCCATTACGGACAAAGGGAGGTAGAAGCTCCTCCATCATATCCAAAGCCCAAGGCGAAAGACGAATGTCCGCTCGGTTCGGATGAAGGTCCACTTCGTATCGCCGGATGCTCTCTACCCAATATGCTTCAAGGTCGAAGTTCTTCGGATACTCAAAGCGTTCATCGAGTACCGCCATCTGGCTGATCCGAGAAACGCGGAAGGTGCGAATTTCTTTGTGCGTTTGGACGACTAGATACCAAGCGCCGCCTTTCAGGACGATGCCAAGAGGTTCGACTCGCCGTTCCTTTTCCGTCGTCCGGCTTTGGTAGCGCATATGTATCGGACGCTGATTCCACACGGCGTCGGCAATCGCTGGTAGATGGTCCAGGGTTTCGGGTTCGGCGAACCAAGCCGGCGCATCGAAGTGGAAGCGCGCTTTCATCGCGCCGGCGCGCATAGCTTCCGGTAACGCAGCCAAGAGCTTTGCACGCGCGCTTGCCGCTACAGCGCCCATACCAAGGTCAGCAGCTTGCCGCGCGAGGCCGGCCAGAAATAGTGCCTCGGCCTCTCTTGAGGATAGGCCGTTCAGGCGAACGCGATAGCCATCGAGCAACCGATAACCTCCCCTGCTGCCTTGCACGCTGTAGATCGGGATGCCTGCGGCGCTAAGGGCATCTACATCCCGATAGATCGTCCGCACCGAAACCTCGCATTCGTTGGCGAGCGCCTCGGCGGAAACCTGTCCCTTCGCTTGCAGCGTGGTCAGGATGGATAGAAGTCGGCTTGCTCTCATGCGAAAGGCATAAACCAACCTGACACAGAGTGACAGGTATGGCCGCGTAAAGTGTCGGTGTTAATCATGGCGGACAACACGCCGTTGCCCGCCGACTCTGAGGGACTGAAAAATTATGTCTCGCTCAATCAAGCACCTACTCATTGGAGGACTAATCGTCATGGGAATATCGAACGCGGCGACTGCGCAGGGGCTAACCATCGTCAACCCGCCGAACCTCGGCGATCCCACACCGAACGGCTACAGCACGGCGATAATCGTGCCTGCCAACGCGCGGGTGGCCTATATTTCAGGCCAGGGCGGCTTTGACAGCACAGGGGCCTTGTCGCCCGACTTCGCCACCCAGGTCGCACAAGCATACGCGAACCTTGGTGCAGCCCTTGAGGGAATCGGCGCGAGGCCAGATCAAGTTGCCAAGCTCACGGTCTATGTGGTCGATCATGACATGTCCAAGCTAGGCGTTCTGACACAGAACGTCTCGGCAATGTTCGCCAACAGCCTGCCGGCACAGACCCTGGTTGGAGTTCCCAAGCTTGCCGTTGAATCCATGCTCTTTGAGGTCGAGGCAATCGTCGTCCTCGAATAGAGAAACGACTGAAATTGTCGCCATGGATGAATACGCGACGAAATTCATTCGACGACAGGTGGGCGGCTGCTTCAGGTGAACTTCGGCCCGAAGCAGCCCCTCCGCAATCCTAGCCGCCGCCCTCTCGAGCAGCCACCTCACTCCTGCTCAACTGCGTCACCCAAATACAGCCCCACCAGCCGCGTCAGCTCTTGCCGAACGGCCGCATCCTTCAGCGCGCCTCGTCGCGCCGCATTGTGGATGACACCATCGATCGCATCGGACATGACCAGCGCCGCGACGTGATCGGCCGCGTTTGGCGCACGCCGGTAATAATGCGCGATCGCCGTGACATAGTAACCAAGATACTCACGCTCGAACGCGCTATTGGGATTGAGGTACTCATCCGAACTCGGCGCCTCGTCGAGCAAGGCCCTGTGCAGACCCGGATAGATGCTGTGCGCGGCGATCATATCCCCCACCAGCCGATCGGCAAACTCTGATGCTGTCAGCCCGTCCGGTCGCATATCCCGCAGGATTGCCAGGCAGTCGTCCAGGTGGCGCTGCCGGATGGCGGCCACCAGCGTCACCTTGTCCGGGAAGTACTGGTAAAGCGAACCGATGCTCACGCCGGCCAGTTCGGCAATTCGGTTGGTCGAGAACCCGGCCCAACCCTCACTGCTCAAAACGCGAGCCCCAGCCTCGAGCATCAGTTCGACCGTGACCCGCGAACGGGCCTGCCGAGGCTCTTTCCGCATGGTCGGCTGCGACTTTGCAACGCGAGTGGACACCTGAGGCTCCCCCGATAAAATGTAGAGACATAGCTCACATTTGTCGAAATAGAGGCTCTCGCGTCAATGACCAACCTGCTTGCCAAGATCTACGACTATCACGCCTGGGCCAATGCCGACCTGTTGGCCAAGCTGGCCACGCTGGACCCGGAGCGCCACAAGAGCGAGCTGCACACCGCCCTGCGCCTGATCAACCATTATTATGTCGTTGCCCGGATTTTCTCGGCCCACCTGCGCGGCATACCCCACGCCTATGTCTCCGACAATACCGAGGAAACACCGGCGCTCGAGGAGTTGCGCATGGCCATGGCCGCCTCCGATCGCGAGTACCGCGACTACATCACCTCTGTTTCGGCCGCCGATCTGGAGCAGCCTATCGCCTTCGCATTCACCGATGGCGAAAAGGGCTACATGACCGCGGGGAGATGCTGAGCCAGGTGGCGCTGCATGGGGGCTATCATCGCGGCGAGGTCGGCCGGATTCTCTGGCAGGTGTCCGTCACCCCGCCTTGGGACACCTTCGCCGTCTACCTGCACCAGGCCGAACCCGCGAGACGGCTGCAAGGCGCCTAGGCAGGACGTGACGCTCCGACATAGCTGCCGCGCGCGCAGGTGCCCTTCCCATGCCGGCGGCCCGTCGAGCGCTTCTGTGTCGGGTCGGGACGTGGCTGGCGCATCGCCTCCTGCACCGCAATGAGATCGATCCCCAATTCATCCAGCCTTGCCGGGTTGAAGGCGATCAACTCCGCCAGGGCCAACCTTTGCAGCCGCGAGCGCGACTGCACAGCCAGTGCCCTGCGAACGACTATCGCGACTTGCTTGAAAATACCCATCGAACCTCTCCTTGCCAAAACTGCCTTATTGCTTCGAGGACAGTTTGTGCGAGACTGGCTATGCGCTAAATCGCCAGTTTGGAGAGAAATAGTTGACCAGTCGGCGCACCGAATTGCTTATTGGCCTAGATCGCGACGGTCCGCTGACGCTGCGCGGCCAGATCGAGCAACAGCTACGCGATGCCATTCGCCTGGGCTCCCTCAAGCCCGGCCTGGCCCTGCCATCGTCCCGCGAACTCGCCCGGCAACTCGACGTCTCACGCCCCCTGATCAGCGAAGCCTATGAACAGCTCGCGGCCGAAGGCTTCATCACCGTGCGGCAGGGGGCGGTTCCCGTGGTTGCCCCGATGGCCGCCACCGCCCCGCCGCAGGCTCAAACGGCGGCGCCCGCGGCCACCCCGACGCTGCGCTACGATTTCCGCATCGGCACGCCCGACCTGACCTCGTTTCCAAAGGCCCAATGGCTCAAGGCGACCGGCAAGGCCCTGGCCGCCATGGAGCCGGCCGATTTCGGCTATGCCGGCCGCCACGGCGTCCCGGTCCTGCGTCATGCGTTGGCCGATTATCTGGGTAGGGTGCGCGGCATCGTCACCAGCCCGGACCAGATCGTCATCACCGGCGGCTTCGAGCAGGCGCGCAGCCTCGTCGCCAAGGCCCTGCGCCGCGCCGACATCACGCGGATCGCCGTCGAAGATCCGGGATATACCAATCTGACGCCGCTTTCCGCCGTTGGATTGAACCTGGTCCGCATACCGGTTGATGACGCCGGCGTCGATGTCGCCCAGGTCGTCGAACAGCGCGTGGAGGCCGCCCTCCTCACCCCCACGCACCAATACCCCACCGGCGCGCAGCTCAGCGGCGAGCGCCGCCATCAATTGCTGGGCTGGCTACGTCAATGCGGCGGCTTTGCCGTCGAGGACGATTATGACGCCGAATTCCGCTACGACCGAAAGCCGGTCGCGGCACTGCAGGGGCTGGACCCCGATACCGTGGTCTATGCCGGCACGGCCAGCAAGACCCTGGCGCCCGGCTTGCGGCTTGGCTGGCTCGTCCTGCCGCCGCGTTTGCTGGGCTTTGTCCACGAGGAGCAGCGCCTGCAGGATTACGGCATCAGCCGCATCGAGCAGCACGCGCTGGCCGTGCTGATCACCAGCGGCGACTATGACCGGCATCTGCGCCGTATGCGGCTGATCTATCGCAAGCGACGCCAGGCGCTGATCACCGCCTTGGCCGAGTTCGCGCCACAAGCAGTGGTCGCAGGCATTTCGGCGGGGTTGCATGCCTCGATTATTCTGCCGGCGCGCTACGACGAGGCCGAGCTGGCGGCCGTGGCCGCCCGCCGGGGTCTCGCATTCACCTACATGTCCCGACACACCCTCGGCGGCGACGTTGGACCGACCACGCTTCTCGTCGGCTATTCCAAGGTCTCCGAAGCCAGCATCCATGCCGGCATCCGAACCCTGGCGGCCGTCCTCTCCACGCTCTGACGCTAGGGGCGTCTTTGTGCCTCTAGCAGGCTCTTGAGCGCCAGGAAGTCGGTGGTGATCCATTCGACGGCCGAGGTAAATTGCGCGTCGTCCATGCCATCGCGGCGAAAGAAGGTGAAGCTCACCTCGCTGCCCAGCTCGTTGGGCACGACCCGCATCGGATTGTACCATACCGCCTGACCCGGCTCGAAGATCGCATGGTCCAGCACGCCGAAGGCATTGGGCGGGGTGAAGCGGAAATACCTGAAGCCAAAGGGTGTATTGGCCTGCCAATCGCCATTGGCCAGCGGCCGGAATGTACCCGTGTCGACCGCTGCCCAATGCCCATAATTGCTGGGCTTGGATAGGTAGGCATAGACGTCGTCATAGGAACGATCGATCGAGACGCTGATGGTATGGGATCGCCGCATCGCCAGTCCTTGGCGCCGCACCGGCGGCGCAAACGCAACAAAGCCCGCTTTCGCGGGCTTTGCAATGCATACTATTGGTCGGCAAGCTTAGCCCTGGCGGGCCTTGAAGCGCTTGTCCACCTTGTTGATGATGTAAACCCGGCCGCGACGGCGGACGAGCTTGTTCGCGCGGTGGCGAGTCATCAGCGCCTTCAGCGAGTTACGGACTTTCATCGATCGATTCCTTGGTCAAACAAAAGGGGCGCCCAAGAGTTTTCTCTAAGCGCCGCCCGGAAACTTGGCGGCATACATAGGGAAATTGACCTGCCCTGTCAACGCAGCAAAGTCATTGTTTTCCCCTCTCCCGCACAGCCTTGGCCAGCAAACCGGCCACGCCTGTTAAGCTCATGGCAAGGCCCCCTCTTTATGCTGCCAGCACCTAAGTTTCGGGCATCGACATTACATGGCCTCAGAGGAAATTACCAAGTACGGCGTGCTCATCGCCGATCACACGCCCCACATGGCGAGCCTGGTCGGCCAGATGCTGCGCTCTTTGGGCCGCAAGGACATCCGCGAGGCCTTCGACGCCACCAAGGCGCTGGCAGAACTCAAGCGCCGTGCCTTCGATGTTTTGATCATCGACGCCGACCTTGACGGCCTCGATGGTGTCGCCTTCACCCGCAAGCTACGCGCACTGGTCGATAATCCCAATCGCGATATTCCGGTGATCATGATGAGCGCCGCACCCGACGCCAAGCGGATCGCCGAGGCCCGCGACGCCGGCGTGACCGAATTCCTGCGCAAGCCCTTTGCCGCCAGCCATTTGCAGTCGCGACTGACCAATATCGAGGCCAATCCCCGCGGCTTCATCGAGGCTCCCGCCTATCAAGGCCCGGACCGCCGCCGCAAGGTGGTCGATGTGGGCGGCAACGACCGGCGCGACGCCGCCAAGACCAAGGCTAGCTAGTGGCCCGCCAGCCATTCGACCTGGCTGGCCTGGTGCTGCGCAGCCAGCACGGCCCCTGCTTCATCTGCGGCCTGGTCAGCGGCGACTCGGCCTATGCCCACCACGTCATCGCCGAGGATGACGACCACATCGTCTTCCTGAGCAAATACCCGACCTTGCCGGGATACACACTGGTCTGCCCCAAGGCCCATATTGAGGACCTGGCCGAAGACCTCACGCCCGCGGCCTATCTGCACCTCCAGGCCGTGGTCCACCGTGTCGCACGCGCCCTCAAGCAGGTCTTTGCTGCCGAACGCATCTACGTGCTGTCCCTCGGCAGCCAGGATGGTAACCGCCACCTGCACTGGCACGTCGCACCCCTGCCCGCGGGCGTGCCCTATGCGCAGCAGCAATACCACGCGCTGATGGCCGAACACGGCGTACTCAAGCTGTCCGACGCGGAAATGGCGGAGATGGCCGGGCGGATCCGGCGCGCTTTCGACGACTTGGCTGTGTGAGACGGCAGCGGAGTACCCCCACCTAACCTCCCCTGATAGGGGGAGGAATTCGCCTGGTGGTTGAGGCGGAATCGTACTCACACTCGATCGGTCCCTCCCCCTATCAGGGGAGGCTAGGAGGGGGTACCCCCTCAAACAAAAAAGGCCCGCCAAAGCGGGCCCTTCATTTACACCCCCAGCACAGCCTCTTCCGGCACATCGATCTCGCGCCAGCGGTGGCAGGCCACCAGCCGGCCATTCTCGATCGTCTCCAGCGGTGGCCGCGTTTCGGCGCAGAACGGCTTGGCAAACCGGCAACGCGTCCGGAACGTGCACCCCGAAGGCGGATTGATCGGCGAGGGGATTTCGCCCTTGAGCGCGTCGATATTGCGTTGTCGCGCCAGCTTCGGATCGGGGATCGGCACCGCCGTCAGCAGCGCCCGCGTATAGGGATGGCGGGGCTCATCATAGATTTCGTCACCCGTCGCCAGCTCCACGATGCGCCCGAGATACAGCACCAGGATACGGTCCGACACGTGCCGCACCACAGAGAGATTGTGCGAGATGAAGATCAGCGTCAGCCCAAACTCGTCCTTAAGCTCGGCCAGCAGGTTGAGAATCTGCGCCTGGATCGACACGTCGAGCGCCGATACGGGCTCGTCGCAGACGATCAGCTTGGGTTCGGTGATCAGCGCCCGGGCGATGCCAATGCGCTGTGCCTGCCCTCCCGAGAACTCGTGCGGATAGCGGTTGATCATTTCGGGCAGCAGGCCCACCGATTCCATCGTTTTGAGCACGCGCGCCCGCCGCTCGGTCTTGTTGAGCTCCGGCCGCAGCGTGCGCAGCGGATCGGCGATGATCTCGCCCACCGTCATACGCGGGTTGAGCGAGGCCAGCGGGTCCTGGAAAATGATCTGCAGGTCCTGCCGCCGCTGCCGCATCTCTTCGGCCGGCAGCTTGGTCAGGTCCTGCCCCAGCCAGAGCACCTGGCCTTCGTCGGGGCTCAGCAATTGCAGGATGCAGCGGCCGAGCGTGGACTTGCCGCAGCCGCTCTCGCCCACGATGCCCAGCGTCTCACCCGTGCGGATATTGAAGTTGATATTTTCCAGCGCCGTCAGCGTCAGCCGGCTGCTGAACAGGCCGCCCGAAAGCGAAAAGGTCTTCTTGAGATCCTTGATTTCGAGCAGGTTGATCGGGGTCTGGTCCATCAAGCGACCTTTCCATAGGCCATCGGGCCTTCATAAAAGCAGGCCTTTTCGCGGCCTTCGCCGGTTTCGGTCAGCGGGGGCCGTTCGACCAGGCACCGATCGAACGCAAAGGCGCAGCGTGGATTGAACGAGCAGCCCTTGGGCAGGTGTTCGAGGCTGGGCGGCAGGCCCTGGATCGGATCGAGCCTTGCGGCGCGCTTGGCGATATGCGGCGTCGAATGCAGCAGCCCCAGCGTATAGGGATGGCGCGGATCATAGAACAGATCGTCTGTCTTGCCCTTTTCGACCGCCCGCCCGCCATACATGACCATCATGCGATCGGCGACACCGGCCACCACGCCCAGGTCGTGTGTGATCAGCACCAGCGACGTGCCGAAATCCTCGGTCAGCGTCTTGAACAGGTCCAGCATCTGCGCCTGCACCGTCACGTCGAGCGCCGTTGTCGGCTCGTCGGCGATCAGGATCTTGGGCTGGCACAAGAGCGCCATCGCGATCATCACCCGCTGCCGCATGCCGCCCGATAGCTCATGCGGATAGGCATTGGCGCGCTTGACCGGCTCGGGAATACCGACCCGTTCCAGCATTTCGATCGCGGTCTTGACCGCCTTCTGCTTGTCGAAGCCGCGATGCTTGACCAGCACCTCGCCCAGCTGCGTCTTGACCTTGAGCGTCGGGTTCAGCGACGTCATCGGGTCCTGGAAAATCATCGCGATATCCTTGCCGCGATGCTTGTCCAACTGCGTCGGCTCCATGCCGATGAGGTTGATATCCCCCATCATCGCCTTGCCGGCGGCCCGGCCATTCTTGGCCAATAGCCCCATGATGGCGAGGAAGGCCTGGCTCTTGCCCGAGCCGGATTCACCGACCACGGCAAGCGTCTCGCCCTCCGACAGGGCGAAGTTCATCTCGCGCACGGCATGCACTTCGCTCTGATGCAAGGCGAAGGTGACCGACATATCCTCTACGGACAGGACTGTTTTCATCTTAGCGATCCTTCGGGTCGAGCGCGTCGCGCAGGCCGTCGCCGATATAGGTGAGGCAGAGCAAGAGGCTCACCAGCACCACGGCGGGTCCGATCAGCATCCAGGGCAGCGTCTCCGCCACCGGCGAACCGAACGAAATCAACGTGCCGAGCGATGTCTGCGGCTCCTGCACACCAAGGCCGAGATAGGAGAGGAAGCTCTCGGTCAGGATGATCTCGGGAATGGTGAGCGTGGCGTAGATCACCACGGGACCCGTCAGGTTGGGCACGATGTGCCGCATGATGATGGTCCAGGGCTTGGCCCCGCCGGCCTTGGCCGCTTCGACGAACTCGCGTTCCTTGATCGACAGCGTCTGCCCGCGCACGATACGCGCCATGGTCAGCCATTCGAGGCACCCGATGCCCACGAACAGCAGCACTGGATTGCGCCCGAAGATCACCACCAGGATGATCACGAACAGGATGTAGGGCAGCGCATACATGATATCGACGAAGCGCATCATGACAGCGTCGACCTTGCCGCCGAAATAGCCGGCGACTGCGCCATAGACCACCCCGATACAGACCGAAACCATGGTGGCGACCAGCGCCACGATCAGGCTCATCTGCGTGCCTTGCATGATGCGGGCCAGCATGTCGCGACCGTTCTGGTCGGTACCCGCATAATGGCCGGCCTCGAAATTGGGCGGCTTGCGAATGCCGCTCCAGTCGATCTTGTCATAGGTCCACGGGACGAAATACGGCCCCACAAACGCGAACAACACGATGAAGCCGACCACGAACACCGAAACCACAGCCGCCTTGTTGCGCACCAGGCGCCGGATGGCGTCCTGCGTCAGCGAGCGCCCCTTGGGAGCGTCGAGGGTTTCGAGCTTGTGCGCATACTCGGTGAGCAGCGCGTCCTTGCCAGTAATGCCGGCCATCAGTGGTACCTCACCTTGGGGTCGAGCCAGGCATAGAGGATGTCGACCAGGAGGTTCACCGCCAGGATGATGAACATGTACAAAATGGTCGTTCCCAGCACGAGGCCGTAGTCACGGTTGAGCGCCGCACTGATGAAGTACTTGCCAATCCCCGGCAGGGCGAACACCTGTTCCACCACCAGCGAGCCGGTGAGGAGATAGGAAAGGCCCGGCCCGAGATAGGAGACCACCGGCAAGAGTGCCGGCTTGATCGCATGCCGGGCCAGGATCAGCCGGGTGCCGAGCCCCTTCGAGCGGGCAGTGCGCACATAGTTCGTGCCCAGCACTTCGATCATCGAGCCGCGCATCAGTCGCGCCGTACGCCCGGCATGGGGCAGCACCAGCACGGTGATCGGCAACACCAGATGCGGTATCGACCCTGCCCGCCAGCCGCCGGCCGGGAACCAGTCGAGATAAACGCCAAACGTTAGTTGCAGAACGCTGGCCATCAGGAAGTTCGGGACGACGAGGCCGATCATCACCAGAAAGACCAGCACGTAGTCGGGCCACTTGTTCTGGTTGACGGCGCTGAGCGCCCCGGCCACCAGACCCACGACGGTGCCGATGACAAACGCCGAAAAGCCCAGCATCAGCGTGAAGGGCAGACCGATCCGTAGCATCTCGGCCACGGTGAAGTCGTTATAGACCATCGACGGGCCGAAATCGCCCTGTAGCAGCCGCCACACATAGATGAAGTACTGCTGGATCAGCGGCAGATCGAGATTGTAGTGGGCGCGCAGGTTGGCCAGCGTCGTCGGCGGCAGCGCACGTTCACCGTCAAAGGGGCCACCGGGGGCGAGCCTGAGGATGAAGAAACAGGCTGTGACAGCGATCAGCGCAACCGGCAAAGCCGATAGCACGCGCCGCATAGCATATCCAAACATGGGTCCGGACCTTTCAAATCCATCGAGTCACCGCGTCGCGTGTCTCAAGATGGAATAGCGGCGCCGCCCCTCCCAAGGGGCGGCGCCGCGGATTGCTGTTACTCGGACTTGCTCAGCCAACGGGTGCGGTGAATGTCCGCAGCGTTGTTGACAAAACCGGTAACCGACGGGGCGACGACGTTCTGTGCGATGTAGTTGTAGATCGGGATCGCAGCCGAGGCGTCCATCGCGATCTTTTCAGCATCGCCGAGCATCTTGGCGCGCGCGGCCAGATCGAGCTCGGTCGTGGCCTGGTCCATAAGCTTGTCGAACTCTTCGTTCGAGAACCGGCCGTAGTTGTTGCCCCAGTTCATCGCGCCGTCCTGCATGATACCGGTACGGAGCAGGTCGAGCGTGTTGGACGGGTCAGAGTAGTCGAGCAGCCAGCCAGCACGACCAACATCGAAATCGCCGGCGCGCAGGCTGTCATAGTGCACGGCCGTTTCCGAGTTGAAGAGCTCGGCCTTGACGCCGATCTGTTCCCACATCGAGGCAATGGCCACCGCAACACGCTGGTGGTTGTCATTGGTGTTGTACTTGAGCTGCAGGGTCAGCGGGCTGGACGCGGTATAGCCCAGGCCTTCCATGATCGCCTTGGCTTCCGCCACGCGCTCTTCATAGGAAAGGCCGATCCAGGACGGCTCATAAAGCGCCACGCCTTCATAGTTGGCAGTGCCTTCCGGAACCCAGCCATAAAGCGGCAATTCGCCAGTGCCCAGCACGTCGGGACCAATCACGTCGCGGTTGACGGCCATGGACAGCGCCTTGCGGACATCAGGATTGTCGAACGGCGGCTTTTCCTGGTTGATCACGTAGTAGTAGATGCCCAGGAAGGCGCCGAAATAGTCCTGGCCCGGCAGGTTGGTCTTGATCCACTCGGCCTGGTCGGACGGAATGTCGGTGAGGATGTCGTATTCACCGGCGCGGTAGCGGGCCAGCGCGGCGGCCAGGTCGTCCTGCACGAAGTAGTTCACTTCGTCGATCTGGACGTTGGCGGCATCCCAGTAGGTCTCGGACTTGACCGACTTGATGTAGCTGCCCGGGGTCCACTCGGTTGGGGTGTAGGGGCCGTTCGAGACGATGTTCTCGATCTTGGTCCACTCATTGCCGACCTTGTCGACCACATGCTTCGGCACGGGATAGGCTGTGTAGTGCGTCAGCGCCTGCAGGAAGAACGGGGTCGGGCCTTCGAGGGTGATTTCGACAGTCTTGTCGTCGATCGCCTTGACGCCCAGTTCATTGAAATCGGTCACCGAACCGTCGGCAATTTCCGAGCCGTTCTTGATCGGGAACTGCAGGTAAGCATAGTCGGACGCCGTCGCCGGGTTGAACAGGCGCTGGAAGGCGAAGACGAAATCGCCGGCGGTCACAGGCGTGCCATCGGACCACTGGATGCCGTCACGCAGCTTGAACGTGTAGATCAGGCCGTCATCGGAAATGGTGTAGCTTTCGGCCTGGCCGGGAATGGCATCGGCATTGGCATCTTCGGCCATCAGCCCTTCAAGGTAGTCACCGATAATGCGGTTTTCCCAGTCACCCGACGCCTGATGCGGGTCGATGGAGCCGGGCTCCGAGCCGTTCATCATGTTGAGCGTCACGGCCGATGCCGCCGAGCTCATCAACAGCGCAATCGCGCCGGCGGACGTTACCGCCTTGAGGGTTTGAGTGAATTTCATGCTCGTCCCATCTCCTTGTAGAATCCCTGAATCATTTTTCCCGCAATCGTGTTGTTGCGGAGTTCAAAATGGTCTTGTGGCCGGACGTTTTACCCTCCGGTCAAGATTGGTGGACGGTATTACGGTATTCCGTCCACTGACAAGCAAAACATTGACCTAAGCGTCAAGCCTAGTCGAATTGTTAACACTCAATGTATTCGGATGCTTAGGCTGCGTCTGAAGATGCACAAATCGTGCATCAACCGCCGAAAAAGCCGGCCTGTCGTGCACCGTAAATTGCGACGGCTACCACGACCAGAACCACAAAAGGCACCCAGCCGGGCAATTCCGGCTTCTTGCCGGGTGGCTTGGGCTCCGGTTTCTTCTCGATGCGGCGGAATTTGACGACGTTATCGCTCATGCCGCACTTTCTACCAGAGCCGCGACGCCTTGCCCACCAGCCGTGCAAACCGAAATCAGCGCCCTCTTGCCCGGCTCGGTCGAGAGCATCTTTGCCGTGAGCCCCAGGATGCGCGCGCCCGTCGCGGCGAACGGATGGCCATAGGCCAGGCTCGACCCTTTAACATTGATCTTGGCCGGATCGACGGCGCCCATCACCGCGTCGCGTCCAAGCACGTCCTTGCAATAGGTCGGGTCATTCCACGCCTTGAGCGTACACAGCACCTGTGCCGCGAAGGCTTCATGCAGCTCGAAATAGTCGATCTGCTCGAAGCCCAGCCCGGCCCGCGCAAGCATCTCGCTGACCGCGATAGTCGGCGCCATCAACAGCCCCTCGCCGTGGGCAAAGTCGTTGCCGGCCACCCTTCCCATGGTCAAGTATGCCAGCACCGGCAACCCGCGCGCCCTGGCCCAATCCTCGCTGGCCAGCAGCACCGACGATGCGCCGTCCGTCAGCGGTGTCGAGTTACCGGCCGTCAGCGTGCCATGCCCGCTGGTCTTGTCGAACGCCGCCTTCAGCGTCGACATCTTGTCGAGGTTCGCGTCGGCACGGACATTATTGTCCCGCACCAGCCCGGCACATTGCACCAGCAGGTCGTCGTGGAACCCCTCGTCATAGGCCTTGGCCGCGTTGCGATGGCTCGCCACCGCCAGTTCGTCCTGCGCCTTGCGGGTAATACCCCATTCGCGCGCCATCAGCTCGCAATGCTGGCCCATCGAAAGCCCGGTGCGCGGTTCGTTGACCGAAGGCGCCACCGGCGTCAGCTCACCGAACGAAAATCCCTTGAACGCCCCGAATTTCTCGCCCGTCGTCCGCGCCTTGTTGAGGTCCAGCATGCGATGCTGGAACTTGTTGCCGAAGACAATCGGGCTGTCGCTCACCGTGTCCGACCCGGCCGCAATGCCGCTGTCGATCTCGCCGCTGGCAATCTTGGCCCCCAGTGTCAGCGCCGCCTGGAGGCTCGTCCCGCAGGCGATCTGCATCGTCGTCCCCGGTGTGCGCGGCGACAGCCCGGCATCGAGCGTGGCTTCGCGGGCGATGTTGAAATCCCGGGAATGCCCGATGACGGCCCCCGCCATCACCTCGTCGATCTTATCGCCCTTAAGCCCATACTTGTCTGCCAGGCCCGCAAGCGTCGTGCCCAGCATGGAGAGATTGGTCTCATCCACATAGGCCGTATTGCCGCGCGCAAACGGGATGCGCGCCGAACCAACGATCGCGACTTTCCGAAGTTCAGCCATGTTACGCTTTCCCGTCTTTTCTTGCTTGCAGCGGACCACCGAGGAATGGCGCAAAGCCCGTTCCCATGATCACCCCGATATCGGCAAGGCCCGCATTGGCCACCACACCGTCGGCCACCACCACCTCGGTCATATCGACCAGCGGCTTGACCAGCTCACGCCCCAGCCCGGCCAGATCGGCATGCGGGGGCGTCTCGCCCTTCTGCGCCTTGCCATCCACCCATTTGTAGAAGCCCTCGCCCGTCTTGCGGCCGAGCTTACCCTCGCTCACCAGCGTCGCGAACCGGCTCTCGATCGGCACCTGATGGCCCAGTTCCGTCGCCACCGACTTGCCGACATCGAGCCCGACTGTATCCATCAGTTCGATCGGCCCCATCGGCATGCCGAAGGCCACAGCCGCCGCATCGAGCAGTTCCTTGCTTTCGCCGGCCTCCACCCGCTGCACCGCGCCCAGCATGTAGGGCATCAGCACCCGGTTCACCAGGAACCCCGGCGCCGACTTCACCACCACAGGCGACTTGCCGATGGCCAGCGCAAACGCCGCACCCTTGCCGATTTCGGCATCGGTATTGAAGGTCGAGCGGATCACCTCCACCAGCGGCAATTGCGCCACCGGGTTGAAGAAGTGCAGCCCGATCAGCCGCTCCGGCGCCTTGAGCTTTTCCGCGATCCGCTCCAGCTCGATGGAGCTGGTATTGGTGGCGAGGATCGCCCCCGGCTTGAGCTTGTCTTCCAGTCCGCCAAAGATCGCCTGCTTCACCTCGAGCTTCTCGACCACCGCCTCGATGATCACATCGGCCCGCGCCACGCCCTTGCCGGTGGGATCGGCCTCCAGCCGCAGGACCGCCGCATCGACCTCGTGCTTCTTCTTAAGCCGCTTCTTGAACAGCTTCTTACCCCGATCGAGCGCCGGCTTAATGCGCTCCATATCCAGATCCTGCAGCGTCACGCTCATGCCGCGCAACGCGCACCACGCCGCAATATCGCCGCCCATCACGCCAGCGCCGATCACATGCACGCGGGCAAACTTGGCGCCCTTGGTGCCCTGCTTCTTCAGCGCTTCCGAAGCGAAGAACACCCGGCGCAGATTGGTCGCGGTGTCGCCGCCCATCAGCGGCACGAACCCATCGACCTCGCCGCGGATCATCGCCTTCCAGTCATTGCCGTGCTTCTCGAACAGGTCGATCAGCGCATAGGGCGCCGGGTAATGCTCGCGCCGCGCCTTCTTCTTGGTCTCGTCGCGCATCTTGTTGGCGACGTATTCGCGCAACATGCCCACGGCCATGATCTTCTTGGCAAAGCCCGCCTCGCTCGACTTGCGCTTCTGCAGCACCGCTTTGCGCGCTTCCCAGGCCAGCATGTCGCGATGCCGCACCAGCTTGTCGACCAGGTTCAGGCCCCGCGCCGCACCGGCCTTGAGCATCCGCCCGGTGAGCATGATCTGCATGGCATCGACCGGCCCCGCCTGCCGGATCGAGCGACCGGTGCCGCCGAAGCCGGGGAACAGGCCCAGCCCGACCTCGGGGAAACCGATGCGCGTCTTGTCGTCATTGACAGCAATCCGGTAGTGGCACGCCAGCGCCAGCTCCAGCCCGCCGCCGAGGCAGAAGCCATGGATACCGGCCACGACCGGGATCTTCAGCGCCTCGATCCGCGCAAACAGCGCATGCGTCCGCTTCAGCGCCTCCGGCAGCACCGAGAAATCGCTCATCGCATCAAACTCGCTGACATCGGCGCCCGCGATAAAGCCGCTATCCTTGCCACTGAGCAGGATTACACCGACCAATTCGTCGCTCTGCGCCAGCTCCTCAAAGCGCGTCACCAGCGCCTCGAGCTCCATGATCGCTTCGCGGCTCAGCGTATTGACCGGCCCCGGCGTATTGATCGTCAACCAGCCCAGATTCTCCACATCGCGGCGGAAGCTCCAATGCTTGGTCTCAGGCATTTGCGGCTGGATCATGCTGTCTCCTCAAGTCCTCGGCTTTTCGCCATTCCCGCCCATCCACCGAACGGCCTCCCTCCCCCTTGTGGGGAGGGAATGAGGGTGGGGGTAAGTCACGCACTCCGCTCTCGCGGATAGACCCCCCACCCTTGGTCCCTCCCCACAAGGGGAGGGAGACGACTGCCAACACAGTCCCTATTCCGCGGCAGCGCGATGCTTATGTTCCGCCACCAACTCATCCGGTGCAAAGTCGTCCACCTTCACCACGCGATCGGTGGCTTCGTCCGCCGCCCGCATGATCCCGGCCTCATTGTCATTAAGCACGCCCGCCGCCACGGCGTCGTCGATCGCATCGCGATCCAGCCGGCGCTCGATCACGCCCTTGCGCGCCGCCTTGACGAACTTGGCCTCGATCTCCTCGGCCTCGGTCACCTTGATGAACGCATCTTCCAGAACGCCGGTCACGTCATTGGGGTCCATGGACACATAAGTGCCCGTAGTCAGCCGATCGCGGAACGCGCCCGGCCGCAGCACCGCCCGCACGAACCGGTAATTCACCCGGTCGGTCGCCGGCTTGCCATGCCGCCCCAGCGGGAAGCACAGGAAGCGCATGGCATTGGCCATCAGCCCATTGGGGAAATTGGCGAACACCTCGCCAAAGGTCTTTTCCATCGCCGCGATCCGGTCCGCCATGATGGCATCGACCAGCGGCTTATCCTCGGCAATGCGACCCTCGTCCTCGAATCGGCGCAACGTCGCCGACATCAGGTAAAGCTCGCCCAGGATATCAGCCATGCGACCGCTCAGCTTCTGCTTGCGCTTGAGTTGCCCGCCCAGGAACACCGTGGTCCAGTCCGCCGTCAGCGCAAAGGCCTGCGAATAGCGATGGAGCTTGCGATACCAGCCGGCCATCGGCCCCTGGTTCGGCGTCGAGGCAAAGGCGCCATTGGAAACGCCATGCAGGAAACTGGCCGTGATATTGCGCAGCATGAACCGCGTATGCCCGCCGAACGCCAGATCGAACTGGTCGATGCCGGCCTTCCTGTCCTTGTTCTGCGCCGCCTCGATTTCCTTGTAGAGGAACGGATGCGCCCGCAGCACGCCCTGCGCAAAGGTCATCAGCGTACGCGTCAATATGTTGGCGCCCTCCACCGTGATCGCCACCGGTGTCGCCATATAGCCGCCAAACAGGTAATTTCCCGGTCCATCCTGGATGGCGCGGCCGCCATGGATATCGAAGCTGTCATCGACGCTCTCGCGCATCGCCTCGGTGGTCCGATATTTGAGCAGCGCCGAAATCACCGCCGGACGCTGCCCCTCATCCACCATCGACGCGGTCAGCCGCCGGCTCGCTTCATAGGTATAGGCACGCTTGACCATCTCGCCGAGCGGCTCGGCCACGCCTTCCATGATGCCAACGGGAATGCCGAACTGCCGCCGTACCCGCGCATAGGCCGAGGTCACCCGCAGCGCCTGCTTGATCGAGGTCGTGCCGATCGCCGGCAGCGAAATCGCCCGCCCCGTCGACAGGCACTCCATCAGCATGCGCCAGCCCTGCCCGGCATACTCGGTACCGCCGATCAAAAATTCCATCGGAATGAACACGTCCTTGCCGCGCACTGGCCCATTCATGAAGGCCTGCCGCGCCGGGAAATGGCGGCGACCGATTTCGACCCCCGGATGGTCATGCGGCACCAGCGCCAGCGTGATGCCGATATTGTCGCCGCGACCCAGATGATTGTCCGGGTCCTTGAGAATGAAGGCCAGCCCCACCAGCGTGGCGATTGGCGCCAGGGTAATGTAGCGCTTGTCGAAGCTAAGCTTGACGCCCAGCACCTCCTTGCCCTGGTAAGTCCCCTTGGTGACCACGCCGATATCACGCATGCCACCCGCATCCGACCCCGAATGCACACCGGTCAGCGCAAAACACGGCACGTCCAGCCCCTTGGCCAGCCGCCCCAGATATTTCTCTTTCTGCTCATGCGTGCCGTACTTTTCCAGCAGTTCGCCCGGCCCGAGCGAATTGGGCACCATGACGGTGATCCCCGCCGCTACTGAGCGGCTGGCGATCTTGGAAACGATCATCGACTGCGCCTGCGCCTTGAAGCCGAGGCCGCCATGCTCCTTGGCAATCAGCATGCCGAGGAAACCCTTGTCCTTGAGGAACTGCCAGACTTCCGGCGATAGATCGGCGCGATTATTGCGCGTGTCCCAATCGTCGATCATGGCGCAGACCTCATTGGTCGGACCATCGAGGAAAGCCTGCTCTTCGGCAGTCAGGGTCAGCGGCCGAATGGCATTGAGCCTGCTCCAGTCCGGCCGGCCGGAAAAGAGTTCCGCGTCCCAGCCCACCGTGCCGGCATCCAGCGCTTCCTGCTCGGTGCGGCTGACGCGCGGCAGGATGGATCTGACAGCGCCGTAGACCGGGGTGATCAGCACCGGCTTGCGAATAGCCTCGACACTCAGCAGCAGCAGGACGGCGCCGATCACCAGCAGCAACCAGCTGCCAAACCCGAGCCCATAGGCGACACCACTTTCCGGAAAGCCGACGCCAGATAGCAGCCCGATCACCAGGACCGCCACGCCCCATTGCCAAAGCGGACTCTCCCGCAGCGCAAGAACGGCGAAGACGACGAGGCTGATGGCGATAAGCGCAAAGGTCACGACATGCCCTCCATGGCGTTGCCGCACCAGCCGGGGCGGGGCAACGCAAATCCCTGAACGTCAGACCGAAGTGCCGAATCGTTCGGCTTGGTCATTGGGCCTGCCGCGCCGGGATCATAGCGCGCATGGCCCTTGCTGTTGAGGCGTAGTTTAGCGTGCTTTACGTAAACGTCAATCTACTGCCCAATACGTTCTGTCCGTCCTGCCCTGCGCGTCAACGCACGGCACCTCCAAAAGTTCGGACAGTTGTTTGACGCTAACGTAAAGCCATGAAATATTCGTCATATTAGGGCAGCAAGCCCTACGCCGAAAATCGGCACCCGGAGGAAAGCCATGGACACGACGATCGATACCGCCGCCCCGCTCCGCCCCTGGATATCAAGCTACCCCGACGGCATTGCCTGGGATGTCGAACTCGATATCCGCCCCGTCCATGAGCAGGTCCTGGCCGCCTGCGCCAAGAACCCCTCCGGCACCGCCCTCGATTTCCTCGGCGGCACCACCAGCTTTGGCGAACTTGCCAAAAAGATCATCGCCTTCGCCGGGGCCCTGCAACGCCAGTTCGGCATCAAGAAGGGCAGCCGCGTCGCCCTGATGCTGCCCAATACGCCCTTCTATCCCATTGCCTACTACGCCGTGCTGCGCGCCGGTGGCATCGTGGTCAATTGCAACCCGCTCTACACCGTCCACGAACTGAGCCACATCACCAGGAGCGCCGGTGCCGACCTGATGATCACGCTGGATCTGCAGCAGATCTTCGAGAAAGCCGAGAAGCTGGTCCAGGCGGGCGAGGTCAAGTCGCTGGTCGTCTGCCACTTCCCCGACGCTCTGCCATGGCCCAAGAAGATCCTCTTTTCGGTCGCCAAACGCAAAGACCTGGCCAGGCTGAGCGCCTCGCCCGTCGCCGACAAGATCGCCCATTTCCACGACATGATCGCCCGCAACGAGACACCTGAAGCGGTGGTGATCGACTCCAAAACCGACATTGCCGTCCAGCAATATACTGGCGGCACCACCGGCCTGCCCAAGGGCGCCCTGCTGACCCATGCCAATATCGCGGCCAATATGAGCCAGATCGATAAATGGGGCTGTGGTCTCTTCTACCCGCCCAGCAAGGTCATCGCTGTCCTGCCCTTCTTCCACATCTTCGCGATGACGGTGTGCATGAACGTACCGCTGTGCAACGGCACCCAGGTGGTCATGCTGCCGCGCTTTGAGCTCAAGGCGCTACTCAACGTCTTCGCCCGCACCCGCGCCAATGTCCTGCCCGCGGTGCCCACCCTGCTCAACGCCATTGCCCGCGCCGATCATGTGACCGCGGAGCAATTGGCGAGCCTGGAAGTCGCCATCTCCGGCGGCGCCGCCCTGCCCGACGAAGTCCGTGCGGCGTTCGGCAAGAAATCCAAAGCCATCCTCGCCGAGGGCTACGGTCTCACCGAGGCCTCGCCCGTGGTTTGCTGTGCCGCCCTACGCGTCCCCAGTAAACCCATGTCCATCGGCCTGCCCCTGCCCGCCACCGATATCCGCTTCGTCAATATCGACACCAATCAGCCGGTCGGCATCGGCGAAGATGGCGAATTGCAGGTCAAGGGCGCGCAGGTCATGGCCGGCTATTACGAAAATCCCGAAGCCACCAACGAGGCCTTCATGGATGGCTGGCTGCGCACAGGCGACGTCGGCCACATGGATGAGGACGGTTACGTCTTTCTCGTCGATCGCATCAAGGATCTCATCATCTGCTCCGGCTTCAATGTCTATCCACGCACCATCGAGGAAGCGCTGATGACCCACGAGGCCGTCGAGGAAACCAATGTCATCGGCGTCCCCGACGATTATCGCGGCGAAGCCCCGGTTGCCTTCGTCAAGCTCAAGCCCGGCAAGACCGTCACCGAGGCGGAGCTCAAGCACTTCGTCGCCGAGCGTCTCAACAAGATTGAAATGCCCAAGGAAATCATCTTCAAGGATGCGCTCCCCAAGACGCTGATCGGCAAGCTCAGCAAGAAGGAGCTGCGCACCGAATACGCGCAAACCAGGGCGGCCAGGAAGTGAACCGCCCCGAGCCCGAAAATCGCGACCTGTTCGCCATTGCCGATCTCGCCAAGGAGTTCGGCATCTCGACCCGTGCTATCCGCTTCTACGAAGCCAAGGGCCTGCTCGCCCCCGAGCGCGTCGGCGCCACCCGCATCTTCCGCCGAAGGGATCGCGCTCGCCTGATCCTCATCCTGCGCGGCAAACGCCTCGGCTTCTCGCTGCGCGATATCTCGGACTATCTGAGCCTCTACGACGCCAATCGCGGCCAGCAGGTTCACCTGCTGGTCGGCATGGTCGACGAACGCCTGGCCTCCCTCGAACGCCAGCGCGCCGACCTCGAAACCACCATCGCTGAGCTCCGCGAGATCAAGAAACTCGCCGATGAACGGCTGGAAAAGGCGGGATGAAGTCATGAACACTGCATTGACGCGATGGAGAATCCGGCGGCGCCAGCGCCCCATGGCCGATCAACTGGCGCTATCGCGTTCGTTACGCCGCGAGGCCCGATATCTGCTGAGCGATTCTCTGAACGCCCGGCGGTTACGCGAGGCGGTCGCTGAGCTGAATTCCGGCGCTTCCCATATCCATGGGCGATCCTGACGATGTCGGTAACCTGGACCCACTGAGCTCTCGGTAGTCCCCGTTCTCCCGCTGTGGGAGAAGCTCTCTGCCGACCGCCCAGCGCCGTCACCCTCGGCCTGACCCGAAGGCCCTGCACTTACCGGCCCCGCAACGCAAATCACCCGCGCCCTGGTGACGATCGCAGCGCGTCCCGCTACTCCCGCCGCCCCTTCACATGCCTGGTCATCGCATCCGGCTTTTTCGGCTTGACCCACCCCTTGGGCGGCTGTCGCACCGGCACCTGCGTCCCCAGCCCCATCGCCCCCGGCGGCGGCTGACCCACCGTCACGCTCAACCCGCCATCATCACTCTCGACCACCGGAGCCTCGCCCTTGAGCCGCGCAATTTCATTGCGCAGCCTCGCCGCCAGCTCAAAATCCATCGCCTCAGCCGCATCAGCCATCTGCTTGTTCAACGCCACCAGGCGCAAATGATTGGATCGCGATGACATCTCAAATCCCTCCACAACCACCGCGCTCACCCTCCCCCTTGCGGGGAGGGTAGCGACGCTAGGCCCTCTCGGGCCTTAGCAGAGCTAGGGTGGGGGTGCGAGAGCCCCGATATCGGGGCCAATCATCCCCCACCCTTGATCCCTCCCCGCAAGGGGGAGGGAGACGACTGCCAATTCAGGTACTACCCACAAACACCATCATATCCTCCAGCGTCCCCGCCTCGCTCGCCGGCTTATCCCAGCGTATCCGGCTGATCCGCGGAAACCGCAACGCCACCCCCGACTTGTGCCGTGTCGACTCCTGCGCCGAGTCGAACGCCACCTCGAACACCAGTTCCTTGCGCACCTCGCGCACCGGCCCGAACGCCTGCACCGTATTGGCGCGGATCCACTTGTCGAGCAGCTTCAGCTCCTCGTCGGTAAACCCGAAATACGCTTTGCCGATCGGCACGATCTCGTTCCCCTTCCACACGCCGAACGTATAGTCCGAATAGAACGAGCTGCGCTTGCCATGCCCGCGCTGCGCATACATCAGCACCGCATCCACCACATTGGGATCGCGCTTCCACTTGAACCAAAACCCCTTGGGCCGCCCCGGCACATAGGGCGAACTGCGCAGCTTGATCATCACCCCCTCATGACCATGCTCATCCGCCCCCTGCCGCCGCTGTTTGGCGAGGTCGTCCCAATCGGCGAAGGGCAGCACCTCGGACAAATCCAGCCGCGTCTGCGGATTGGCCGCAAACCATGTCTCCAGCCGCCTGCGCCGCTCGGTCCAGCCAAGCGTGCGCACATCCTCTCGCCCATCGAACAGCATGTCATAGACGCGAATGAACGCCGGGCTCTCCTTAAGATGCTTGGCCGAGGCCACTTTCTTGTTCAGCCGCTGCTGCAAGTCATTGAATGAGCCAGGCTCAAAATCCCGGCCTACCAGCAACTCCCCATCGAGCACCGCGACCCCGTGCACATTCTCGACAATGTCAGGAAACGCGGTCGCAATATCGTCGCCAGTCCGCGAAAATAGCGACACCGTGCCCCCGCCGAGCACGAGCTGCACCCTGATACCGTCCCACTTCCATTCGGCCGAGAAATCCTTGGGATCGAACCGCCCCAGGTCCTTCTCCTCGTCGATGGGATTGCTCAGCATAAGCGGATGAAACCGCGCCGACTGGTCGATATCCGGCCGCTCCGCCTTGCCATCCAGCCACGCGAACAGATCGAGATAAGGCACCTTGAGCCCGTGCCAGACCTCCTCGATCTCCTGCACATCCACGCCACTCATCTCGCTCAGCGCCGTCTTCGCCAGCCGTGCAGACACCCCGATCCGCAACGCCCCGGTCGCCAGCTTCACCAGCGCCCAGCGCTCGTTGATCCCGGCCCGCGTCAGCAAGGCCGCGATCAGCTTGGGCAGTTCGGCTTTGCTGGTCGTATTGAACAGCTCGATAAGCTCCGTCAGCCCGGGCAGGTCCTCCTGCCCAGGCAAATCGCCCTCCGCCCCGTGATGCGGCCAGATCAGCGCAATCGTCTCACCCAGATCCCCGACATAGTCGTAGCTCATGGCGAACAGCGTCTCGTCCACCTCGGCCAGCACCGTCTCCTTCAGCAAAGCCGGCTTCACATTGCGAAACGTCAGCGCCCCGGTCAGCACCGCCAGCGCATAGCCGCGATCGGGGTCAGGCACCTCGCGGAAATACTGCGTCAGCGCCATGAGCTTCCGCGTCCGCGACGGCGTGAGGGCCAGCAGTTCGAGCAATTGGGCGAAGCGCTTCATTCTTCCGCGCCCTCCCCGCCATCGTCCTCGAAACCCTGGATATTGAGCGGCTCGGCCTGCAGGCCCTGCTGGCGGCACCAATAGACCAGCGCATCCTCCCGCCCATGCGTCACCCACACGGTCTCGGCCCTGGTTTCGCTTATGGTCTGCTGCAATTCGCCCCAGTCGCAATGGTCGGAGATCACCAGCGGCAATTCCACCAGAGCCTGCCTTGCCCGCTGCTTGACGCTCATCCATCCCGATGCCTGGCACGTCACTGGATCGGGAAACCGCCGGCTCCACCGGTCGCGGATCGCCGCCGGCGGCGCGATCACGATCTGCCCCGCCATATCGGCCTTGGCCATGCCCGTCGCCGGGATCAGCGTCCCCAGCGGCACGCCGCGCTCCTCATAAAGTTCGCACAGCCGGATCATCGCGCCATGCAGATAAATCGGCTGGTCCCACCCCGCATCGCGCAACAGCCCGACCACCCGCTGCGCCTTGCCCAGCGCATAGCACCCCACCATGTGGCAGCGCTCCGGCTGGTCGGCCACCGATTTCAGCAGCCGTGCAATCTCCAGCCTCGGATGCGGATGCTGAAACACCGGCAACCCAAATGTCGCCTCGGTCACCAGCAGATCGCATTCCACCAATTCATAGGCCTGCGCGGTCCGATCGGCGAGCCGCTTGTAATCGCCGGTCACCACCACCCGCTGCCCACCCTGCTCGACGAGCACCTGCGCCGAACCCAGCACATGCCCAGCCGGCACCAGCGTGATCGTCACGTCATCGATCCGGAGGGGCACGCCAAAATCCAGCGGCTCGAACCGCCCGGCACAATCCTCGCCATAGCGCGTCTTCATGATCGCGATCGTATCGGGCGTCGCCAGCACCGCCCCATGACCAGACCGCGCATGGTCCGCATGCCCATGCGTGATAATCGCCCGTTCTCGTGGCACCGAGGGGTCGATATAAGCGTCGATGGCGCGAATATGCAGGTTACGGTCGAGGATCTGGCTGGCCATGGCACTCCCTAACGCCGGTTCACCGCCGCTGGTTCACCGCCAACAAGATCAGCACGAATAGTCAGCCTGTGTCAGCAGGGTGCAGCCAATCGAGCGCCGCACCCGCAGTAGACACCCTCGCCCCTTGTGGGAGGGGGATAGAAAATCTGCGTTCAGCAGATTTGCGAGGGTGAGGGGTACTGCGCTCGCCCATGCCAGACGCGGCGAGAGCCCCCTTCATCCGCCCTTCGGCACCTTCGCCCACGAGGGGAGAAGGGAAGGCTCACATCACCTTGCTAACCGCCAACAACCCCGGCCGCTTGTCATTGGCCGCGATAATCGCCGCCTCGCCGCCCAGCACCACCACGTGCCCATGCTTCGCCACCGCGTCCACCGCCTCCGCCATGCGCCGGAAGTCCGCCACATTAGTCCCCAAAATCTCATCCCGCCGCCGCTGCCGGATCGCGTCCGTCGTGCCCGTCAGCTCCCGCCACATCGACGAATAGCCCTTGGCATCGGGGAATTCATAGCCATCCACATCCCCGATCACCCCGATGATCGAGCGCGTCAGATCGTTCTCGCCAATACCGGCATTGAGCGCCTTGCTGGCCCCATCATAGGCATCGATGGTCTTGAGCAGATTGGGATCGCGATAGCTGAGGAACGAAAAATTGCCTGAGGTCAGGTCGAACCGGCTAGATCCGCCATAGGCCCCGCCCTGCACGCGCACCTTGTCCCAGAGATAGGTGGTGTTGAGGAATTTGAGCACCACTGATGACGCCCCGGTCAACTCGAACCCCAACGCCCTGAGGTTAGCGCCCTTGCCCACATAATTGACCTGCGCCGGAATGATCAGCCCTTCCGACTTCGGCGCATAATCGATGGCCCAGTCGGCAAAAGCAAAATCGCCATTGGGCAGCCGCCCGAGGAAGCTCTCGATCTCGCCCTTGGCCCGGCCCCACAGCGCGCCATCGGCGGTAACATTGACCACCATGCGGCCGCGATTGAATAGCGTATCGCGAATGCGCACTAGCGCCGCCTCGACGCCGGCCCAGTCACTATCGACCCGCTGCACCAGTTCGCGCAAGAAGTTGAGATAGCTGACGCCGCCCAATTGCTCGCCAATCCAGCTCGCCTCGGTCAGCCCCGATTTGAGCCGCGTATCGACAATGGCATTGCCCGACGGCACCAGCCGGGCCTCGAACCCCGCCTTTTCCTCCAGCGCCATCTGCTTGAAGCGTTCCCGGTTGTCCAGCCGCGCATCGAGCAGCACGTCGCCCATAATGGCGAGCATGGCTTCGAAATTATCCGGCACCGCCTTGCCCGACAGGAAGAACCAGGCCGCGCTGCCATCGCTGCCCTGCCGCGCCGACAGGGCCCGGTGCTGCGCAACACCACCCGTGGTGCGCCCGATACGCTGGGTCAGCGACACGAAATCTTCCTTGCTGGTGCCCGTCTGCAGCAGCGCCCGCCCGAACAGCGGCAGGTAGGGCAGCAACTCCTTGTCGAGCACATGCAGGTCGAAGCCGAAATCGAGATACAAAATCCCCAGCGTCGGCAGGTCATGATAGAACAGCCGCGCCTCGGCCAGGCTGCCGATCTCGATCGGCACCGTCTTGCCCTCACGCGGCAGGTCGGCCAGACCCAGCGTCGGAATCTTGGCCAGCAGCGCCGGATCGTCGACCTCCTCCTGCAACGCCTTGAGCCTCTCGGTCGCTGCAACCGTGGCCTCCAGCGCCGCCTGATCCAGCCCCTTGCGCACATCGGCAAGGATTTCGGCTTCCCTGGCCGCCTCGCGCGCCCCCTGCTCCGGGTCGGCACTCAGCGTCACCGTGGTGCGATGCGTGTTGTCGAGGAACAGCCGGCGGATTTCGGCTTCGAAATGCCCCTTGCCCGCCTTTTCCTTGATCGCCGTCAGCGCATCCTCAAAGGCCAGCGGCGCAATCGGATCGCCGCCATGCAGCCAGGTGCCCAGTGCGTTGAACATATAGATCATGCCGCGCGGATAGCCGCCGGTATTGTTCTCGCGCAGCGAAAACTCGAACGTGTTGGCCGCTGCCGCCAATTGCTCGGCCGAAAACCCCTTGTCGGCAATGTCGGCAAGCGTCTTGAGGATCAGCGCCTCGACCTTGCCCGCATCGGCAGCGTCGATCCCCTTCATGCCGAACGTCGCCATGGGCTGGCGCAACCCGCCCTCGATACCGCCGCCGGTCATGCTCTCGCCCAGCCCCGATTCCGTCAGCGCCTTGCGCAAGGGCGCCGCCGCATTACCCGCCAGGAGATAGCCCAGCATGCCCCGGCTCAGTGCCTCCGTCCGATCCGCGGCCGGATCGACCATCCAGTTGACGCTGACCATGCCGTCCCGCGCCTTGCCCGCATCCTTGTTGCCGGCATAGGTCGCCACGATCTGCCGCGGCGCATTGAACCGCGGCTGCAGCTTCACCTCGGCATCAACAGGCGCGCGCTCGAACTGCGAAAAATACGCATCCAGAATCGCCAGCCGCTCGCCGGCATCATCATCGCCGGAGAAGAACGCCCGCGTATTGGACGGATGGTAGAAGGTCTGGTGAAACCTCTTGAACTGCTGATAGGTCAGTTCCGGAATGACCTTGGGATCGCCACCCGAGCTCTTGCCATAGGTGACATCGGGGTAAAGCGAGCGCTGGACAATGTCGCGCATCACAGAGTCCGGCGACGAGAACACCCCCTTCATCTCGTTGAACACCACGCCCTTATAGACCAGCGGCGCGTTCACATCCTCAAGCTCGTAGTGCCAGCCTTCCTGGCGGAACGTGTCCTCGCTGATCAGCGGAAAAAACACCGCGTCGAGATACACATCGACCAGGTTGTAGAAATCCTTGAGGTTCTGGCTGGCCACCGGATAGGCGGTTTTGTCCGGAAAGGTCATGGCATTGAGGAAGGTGTTCAGCGATCCCTTGATCAGCTCCACGAACGGCTTCTTGACCGGATATTTGCGGCTCCCGCACAGCACCGAATGCTCGAGAATATGGGCAATGCCCGTCGAATCCTCCGGCGGCGTCTTGAAGGTGATGCCGAACACCTTGTTCTCGTCGTCATTGCTGAGGCTCAGCACCTCGGCGCCGGTCTTCTTGTGCCGGAACAATTGCGCCTGCGAATTGGTCTCCGCGATACGCTCGTCACGGATGAGTTCGAAGGCTTCGTGATAGGACATGGAAATACTCGGCAGGGTTCTTGTTGTTGAGGACAACGTAGGGATGCGCAGCAAGATGCGCTAGGGGCGTCGCACGAGCGTGCGCGCCAGAAAGTCGTCGATCAGCTCCGTGACCTCGCCAAGATTGGTTTCCAGCAACCAATGCCCGCCATCGAGCAGATGCAGTTCCGCTTCCGGCAGATCACGCAGATAGGCCCGCGCCGACGCCGCCGGCATATAGCCATCCTGCGGTCCCCACACGATCAGCGTCGGCGGCTGGTGCTTACGCAGATAGGCCTGGTAGCGCGGGAACCAGTCGAGGTTCTGCTCCAGTCCCTTGATGATATCGATAATGATGGCCTTGCGCCGCGACGTCATCAGCGACCAGTGAAACTGCCAGAGATCGGGCGCTATCGTCTCGGCCAGCTCCGGCCGCAGGTCGTTGAGAAATTCCTCCCTGAACCCCTCCTCGCTCACCGCATCCTCTATCGCCTTGGCCTTGTCGGCACTCTTGTCGGCAAAATACGCCTTGAGCCCCGCATATTTCGGCCCCAGCACATCCTCGTAGATATCGCCATTCTGGATGATCAGCGCCGTGATCATCTCCGGCCGTGCGATCGCCAGCCGCAGCCCGATCTGCGAGCCGAAGTCATGCAGGTAAAGCGCGAACTTCGCGACGCCCAGCGCCGCCACGAACCGTTCGAGAAAGCGCGCATAGCCGTCGAAGCTGTAGTCGAAATCCTCCGGCGTCGCGCTCAGCCCTTGCCCCGGAAAGTCCGGCGCCAGCAGCCGATATCCATCGGCCAGAACAGGCATCAGCCCACGAAACTCCACCGACGAACTGGGATAACCATGCGGCAACAGCAGCACCGGCGCGCCAACCGATCCCGCCTCGCGATAGAACGTATCGACCCCGTCAATGTCGATCCGCCGGTGCTTCACCAGGTGATCAAGATTACTGCGCTGCGCCTGTTGCTGCCCGGCCATGTCACGCCTCCTTTGTCGTGACTAACGACCAAGGCCAGACATAGTTCGGATAATCGATAACCCACCGGACGCTACTGGCCGTTTTACCACCAGCCGTCACCCTCGGGCTTGGCCCGAGGGCTCTTCAATTCCTGCGCGGCAGCCAGCTGCCAAATCCCACCCACCCACAGTCGCTTCCCTCGGACTTGATCCGGGGTTGGGAGGCATACAGCACAACTACACTCCGCCCCGGATCTCCGGCTTCACATCCTTCTCATACCACTCGCTCAGCCGCCCCATCAGCGCCGGAAACAGGCTCTTCTGCTCGCTCGCGGCGACATTATCAGCCATCTGCGCCGGCTTGCTGACGCCAGCAATGATCGTCGACACCTGCGGATGGTCCAGAATCCAGCGCAAAGCGAACTGGCTCATCGGCAGCGCCTCTGGCGCCAATCCGCGCAACTCGCCCACCAATTCCACGCCGCGCTCGAACGGAATTCCCGAAAACGTCTCGCCGACCGAAAACGCCTGTCCGTCGGCATTGTAATTGCGATGGTCAGACGCATCGAACCGCGTCGCCTTGTCGTATTTCCCGCTCAGCAACCCACTCGCCAGCGGCAGCCGCACGATGATGCCAACATCCTTCTCCGCCGCCTGTGGCAATAGCTCCGCCGCCGCGTCCTGCCGGAATAGGTTGAAGATGATCTGCAGCGTCGCGCAGCCCGGCTGTTCGAGGCAGATCATGCCTTCCTCGATGGTCTCGACGCTGGCGCCCCAGTTCCTGACCAGCCCCTCGTCCCGCAGCTCGTCCATCCAGCCGAAGATCGCGCCGTCGCGCAGCACCTCGGTCGGCACGCAATGCAGCTGCGCCAGATTGAGGCTCGCAACGCCCAGCCGCTGCGCCGAACCCAGAAGGCTCGCTCGCACCCCATCCTTGCTGAACTTATCGGGAAACAACGCCCCCGAGCGCCCCACCTTGGTCGCGACCTTGAGACCCGCCGGCTTGGCATGTGCGCCGATCCGGCTCTCGCTCAGCCCACCACCATAGACGTCCGCCGTATCCCAGAAACTGACCCCGGCATCGTTGGCGGCGTCGAGGATGGCCTTGGCTGTGTCGTCGCCCACGGGCCCGAAATCGCCGCCCAGCTGCCAGCACCCGAGACCGATCTCGGAAACCTCAAAGCCCGTCTTTCCCAAGCGCCGCGTTTTCATGCCGTTTCCTCCACGTTAGTGAGACGGGCATAGCCCCGATGCCGCCGCCCCCGCAAGGGCGCCGGTCATTCGAAATAATCGGGGAAATCGGCGATCGTCTGGCTCAGCAGCACCTCGGCCCGTGCCAGGTGGGCCCGCATCGCCGCCTCGGCGCCGTCCACGTCGCCCTTGCCCACAGCCGCCGCGATCAGCTTGTGCTCGCTGATGGCCCGCTGCGACGACGATACGCCCAGCGTCAGATACCGTACCCGGTCGAGCTGCATCTTGTGATCGTCGATCAGTTGCCAGGCATATTCGACGCCCGCCAACCGCGCCAGGGTACGGTGGAATAGCTCATCGAGCGTATGGAAACCGCGCGTATCATCCGCCGCCGAGGCGCGTTCCTGCTCGGCGATCAGCTCGGCCAGCACGTCAGCCACATCTGGGCCCGACTTGCCCGCCACGCGCCGGATGATCTCCACCTCGATGGACTCACGGATAAAGCGCGACTGGCGTACGCCCTCGGGCGAGATTTTCTTGACCACCGTGGCCCGCTTGGGCCGGATCAGCAGCAATCCCTGCTGCGCCAGGCGGATGAAAGCCTCGCGCACCGGCTGGCGCGACACGCCATAGCGGCCGGCAATATCGCTCTCGGAGATCACGTCGCCGGGCTTGAGCGCCATGGTGACGATCTCGTCGCGCAGCGCGCCGACCACGCGCAGCGCCATGGTCTCCTCGGTCACTTCGAGCACGCTGGCAGCATTCCTTCTGATTCCCCTTTCCGGACCATGGGCCGGTTATGCCGTCCCGCGCCTCCCCAGAATGCGGGCATTCCACAGGATTCTGGGGCCTACAGCTCTATCCCCGCCGCCTGCAGCATCTCATCGACAGACACCCGCTCCCCATTCCGAGCAATCGACTGGTTCGCCGCGATCCCGGTCAGGATCGACCACGCGCCGGCCACCTGATCCGACGCCCGCCCATACTTGTCCGCCTCCATGCCCTCGGGGTCGAACAGATAGCCCAGCATGATCGGATCCGCCCCGCCATGGCTGCCCTTGCCCTCCCACACCGTGAGTTGCTCCGGCAGCCCGCCCGCCAGATGCAGCTCGGTGGTCATGTTGTGGCGCTCTTCCTTGTCGCGCTCGCCGCCGGCAAACACGCCATGCACCTCGATATGCTTGTGCGTCAGCTCACCCTTTGTGCCATGGAACTTCACCTCCAGCCCTTCCCAGGGCGAATAGGCGACGAGCGTATAGTTCAGCGATGCCCCCGACGCATATTGCGCCTGCACCTGCATCGTATCCTCGATGGTGATGTCGTCGGCAAAAACGCATTTGTCGCGCCAGTAGCCGTCATCATCCTCGGCATCGAGATAGAGCTCTTTCAGCGGCTCATCGGCTTCGAGATCCATGAAGAAATCGCAACGACTGGCCACCGGGCAGGTGTGACAACGCTCGCCATGCCCTTCCAGCCCCAGCTTGATCGCCATTTCCGGCGTATAGAAGTCCCGCTTGCCGGTCGCCGAAACGCTCTTGGGCGTCGATGCCGCCCACCAGTTCAACAGGTCGAAATGGTGCGTGGATTTATGCACCAGCAGCCCACCGGACTTGTCCTTGTAGCGGTGCCAGCGCCGGAAATAGTCGGCGCCATGCACCCGGTCGAGATACCAGCGGAAATCGATCGCGGTGATCTCCCCGATCGTGCCGCTCATCAGGATGTCCTTGAGCTGCGTGCGGGCCGGCGAATAGCGATAGTTGAACGTGACCGTCACGGATTTGCCAGTTTCCCGCTGCGCATCGAGAATGCGCTTGAGCCTGGTCACATCGATGGTCATCGGCTTCTCGGTCATCACGTTCCGCCCGGACCGCAACGACCGCACGATGTATTCGTCATGCAGATAATCCGGCACGGTCACAATGACTGTATCGGGATCCTGCTCGGCGATCATCCGGTCGAAATCTTCGGCCAGGTAGGTGGCGATACCATTGCCGGTGCGATCGGGCACCTTGTTGGCGCTGAGCGCCAACCGGCTCTGGTTGACGTCGCACAGGGCCACCAATTCGGCGCTTTCGGCATGGGTGATGGCCACCGCATCACGGAACATCTGGTGGCGCCCGCCGGTACCGACGATAGCGAATTTCTTGGACATATTGTGCTGCTGGGTAGTAGGCCGAACCGGCCGGTTACATCTTCCATACAAGATTGATCATATGAGCCGGAGTGTCAATCGCCGGCTTTACCCCATGCAGCCGATATGACAGACCCGCTCCATTCGAGGGAGATAGCAATGACCATAGCCATCATCGGCGGCACCGGATTTCTCGGTACGGCCGTAGCCCATCGCCTCATCGCGCGCGGCCATGACGTGCTGGCAATAGCCCGGGGCCGCGAACCGGTCGATCTACCCGCCGGCGCCCGCTTCGCCCAGGCCGATCGCATGGACACGTCAGCCATCACGCAGCTTCTGCGCGAGCACAAGGCCGAAGCCGTCGTCGATATCTTTACCCTCAGCCTGCGCAACACGCAGCCGGTGCTCGATGCCGTCGCCCAGATCGGCTGCCGCTATGTGCTGGTCAGCTCCACCGACGTCTATTCCAACTATGAGGGTCTGCTCAAAAAGGGGTCGCCCGCCATCCGCCCCGAGCCGGCCACCGAGGATTCCCCGTTGCGCAATCTGCGCTACCCCTATCGCGGCAATTCCCGCCGCCCCAAGGGCGTCGAGGACGATCTGTTCGAAGACTACGACAAGATTCCGATCGAAGACGCTGCCCGCGCCGATAGCCGCTTCCCCAGTACAATCCTCCGCCTGCCGATGATCTTCGGCCCGCTCGACAAGCAGCACCGCTTCGCCTGGACCATCCACAACGCTGCCAACCGGCCCTTCGCCATCGACGAACGAGTGGCGGACTGGCTTAATTCCTACGGCTATATCGACGACATGGCCGACGCCTTGGCTCTCGCCGCCACTCACCCCGCCGCCGCTGGCCGCACCTACAATGCCGCACAGCCGACCGACAAGACCGTCCGGCAATGGGCCGAAACCATCCTCCGAACCATGGGTCTCGACCCTGAAATCGTCATCCTGCCGCCCGATGCCAATGCCATCATGGCCGACCGCGCCAGCGCTTCCGACCTGCGCTACCCCCTGACACTCGACAGCACCCGCATCCGCGCCGAACTCGGCTTCACCGAACTGCTAACCGAGCGCGAGGCCCTCGAACGCACCATCGTCTGGGAACTGTCGAAGAGCTGATAATACCGCGCAGATCTTTCAGTCGGACTCCCTCCCCCTTGTGGGGAGGGAAGCGAGATAGGACTTAGCGTCAGCTAGGTCCGTCCATCGAGCAGGGTGGGGGTATGGTTCCGCAAACTCAGCGCCCGGGACACCCCCACCCTTGATCCCTCCCCACAGGGGGGAGGGAGACGACTGCGAGCACGGCGGGCACGGCTGCTCCCACCGCTGTCGCCAGACTGAATCCACATTGACAAAGTTCGGTCATAATTTAGTCTGGCTAAAATTCTTCACCCTGGTGCCAGGCATTGCCGGATCTGACCATCGATCGCGAAACTGTGGCGCGGCCCATTGAGGCCTCGGTTGACCCGACATTGGGCCAGCGTCTGCGCAATCGCCGCAAGCAGATCGGCAAGACGCTCCAGCAGGTCGCGTCCGAGTCCGGCCTGACCGTCGGCTTCATTTCCCAGATCGAACGCGGCATTTCCACGCCCTCGCTCGCCTCGCTCTACAACGTCGCCACCGCCCTCGAGACCTCGGTCGATTACTTCGTCTCACGGGCGCCGCAGCGCACCCACAGCGCCGTCAGCCATTCCGGCCAGCGCCAGACCTATAAGGTCGGCGGCACGGCGCGCTTCTACGAATTCCTCGAGCGCGGCTTCCCCGAGGCCAAGCTCAATGCCTGCCTGTCCCACGTGCCCCCAGGTCATCGGTCCGAAATGATGCGCCACGAGGGCGAGGACTTCGTCTACCTGGTCAGCGGCAACATGCGCTACGAGGTTGACGGGCAGACCTACCTTCTCAGTGCCGGCGACACGCTGCACTTCGATTCCCGCAAACCTCACCGTGGTGACAATATCGGCGAGGAAACCGCCGTCGAGCTATGGGTCGGCACCATGCAGCTCTTCCCCGAATGACCGTTGTCGATCACCCCACCGCCGCAAGATTGAGCCAGGCGCTGGCCGCCGGCCCGCAACAGCTCATCGCCGTGCTGTCAGATCTCTTCACCGCCTTGCCCGGCATCCGCACCGCGACGTTCATCGCCACGGCGCCCGACAAGAGCGTCACGCATCGGATCGGCACCTCGAACCCGGTGGACTTTCCGGTGGGCAATGTCGACCCGGTCGACGACGGCCCCTGGAACCGCCGCATCCTGGGCGACAAGCTGCCCGTGATCGGCAACACCGTCGCCGAGATGGCCGCCTTTATTCCGGAAACCGACGGGCTGGTCGCCATGGGCTATGGCGCCTGCTCGTGCTTTCCCATCGTCATATCAGGCGAGACGCGCGGCGTCGTGGCGCTGCTGGGCAATACCGGCACCTTCACGCCGTCCACGCTCGACCGGATTGCCAGCCTTTTGCCCATCGCCGCCCTGATCTTCACTTTCCAGGGGATCAGTGACCGATGATGTCAAAAAACCTCAAAAACTTAACCAGGGAGACTGCCATGCGCCTGTTCAAGACGCTCGCAGCCGTTGCATTGGGAGCGGTCATGACCGCGACCGGCGCCATGGCCGCGACGCCTGCCAATACGCTCGTCATCGCCGACGCGATCGACGACATCATCACCCTCGATCCGGGTGAAGTCAGTGAAGTTGGCGGCGTGCTCGCCAGCCAGCAGATCTATCAGCCGCTGGTCAGCTTCGACCCGGCCGACGCCACCAAGATTTACGGCGTCCTCGCCGAAAGCTGGACCGTGTCGGAAGACGGCAAGACTTTCACCTTCAAGATGAACCCGGCCGCCAAGTTCGCCTCCGGCAATCCGGTGACCGCCCACGACGCCGAATATTCGCTGCGCCGCGTCATTCTGATCAATAGCCGTATCTCGTTCATCCTGACCCAGTTCGGCCTCACCGCCGAAAACGTCGAGGAAAACATCAAGGCGACCGACGACTCCACCCTCGTCATCCAGGTCGACCAGAAATACGCCCCCAGCTTCGTGCTCTACGTGCTTTCGTCCTTTACCGGCGGCATCGTCGACTCCGTGCTGGTCAAGCAGCATGAAGGCCTCACGGCCGAAGGCACCAATGACTATGGCAATGCCTGGCTCAAGAGCGAGAATTCCGCCGGTTCGGGCCCCTATGTCCTGACCAAGTGGGATCCAAAGGTCTCGATCCTGCTCTCGCGCAACGAGAACTACTGGGGCACCGCTCCCGGCGTCGAGCGCATCTTCCTCCAGCATATGCCTGAAAGCGCCACCCAGCGCCTGGCGCTGGAAAAGGGCGACATCGACATCGCCAACAAGCTTGGCCCCGATGATATCGGCGCGGTCTCGGCCAATCCCGATGTGTCGATCATGGAAGGCAATTCCTCGACCATCTATTATTTCGGCCTGAACGTCCGCAACGAAGCCCTCTCCAACCCCAAGGTTGTCGAGGCCATGAAGTACCTGGTCGATTACCAGGGCATTGCCGACTCCATCGGCCGCGGTACCGTCAAGGTGCACCAGACCATGATCCCCGACGGGTTCCTGGGCGGCAATATCGACTACAACCCCTATTCGCTCGACGTCGAGAAGGCCAAAGCCCTCATCGCCGAGGCCGGCGTTGCCCTGCCGATCAAGCTCGAAACCGTCGTCTGGAACGTCCCGCCCTATACCGAATATGCCCAGGCCGTTCAGGCGACCATGGCGCTGGCCGGTATCGAGCTCGACCTCCAGGTCGTTGACGGCGGCCAGTGGCTCGACCGCTACCGCAGCCACGACCTCGACATCTGGTTCGGTCTCTGGGGTCCGGACTATCCAGATCCCCATTCCAACGCCAAGGCTTTCACGGTCAACGATCCCGTTGATCCGGAAGGCAGCAAGGGCAATCTCGCCGACCGCTTCGGCTGGAATTCCGGCCCGCTGTCCGACCAGGTTCTTGCCGCGGTGCAGGAGCAGGATGTCGAAGCCCGCAAGGCCCAGTATGACGCCATCCAGCGCGCCCATACCGACAGCTCGCCCTTCGTCTACATGTTCCAGGACAGCCGCAAGGTTGCCATGCGTTCCAACGTCAAGGGTGTCGTCCTCGGCATCACCTTCTCGGATGACCGCTACGGCGCCGTGACCAAGGAATAGTCCACCCCTATGTCTAAGTCGTCTCCCTCCCCCTTGCGGGGAGGGATCAAGGGTGGGGGACGGTTGGCCACGATGCAGATCGTGGCTCTCAACACCCCCTCCTAGCCTCCCCCGTCGAGGGGGAGGTACCGTCCGGTGAAGCGACCTGATCGAGCCACCGCCAGAAATATCAATGCACCGTCCCAACGCAGCTAGGCCATACCGCTTGAACTCACCTGCCCGACCACTGCGCCTCATCACCGGCCTCGCCTCCTGGCTGCTCACCGTGGCCATCACGCTACTGGGCCTGGCAGCGCTGACCTTCTTCATTGGCCGCGTGCTGCCCATCGATCCGGTGCTTAAGATCGTCGGCGAAAAGGCCCCGCAGGAAGTCTATGACCGCGTCTTCCTCGAGCTTGGACTCGATAAGCCCGTCTGGGTGCAGTTCTGGGACTACATCACCAAGCTTCTGCGCGGCGACTTCGGCACGTCCTTTGCCACGTCGCGCCCGGTCCTCACCGACCTCATGAATTTCTTCCCGGCCACGCTTGAGCTCTCCACCATCGGATTGTTGCTCGGCGTGCTCCTCGGCGTCCCCATGGGTGTGGCCTCGGCCTATTGGCACGAAAAATGGCCCGATCACCTGATCCGCATTGTCGGCCTCATCGGCTATTCCGTGCCGGTCTTCTGGCTCGGCCTCGTCGGACTCTTCCTCTTTTACTACAAGCTCGGCTGGGTCGCCGGCCCCGGCCAGCTCGACGTCTTCTATGTCGGCATAGTCGACCGCGTCACCGGCTCGATCCTCATCGACTCCGCGATAGCGGGCGAGTGGGAAATCTTCTTCAACGCCATCAGCCACATGATCCTGCCGGCTCTGCTGCTCGGCTATTACAGCCTTGCCTATATCTCGCGCATGACCCGCTCGGTCATGCTCGATCAGCTCAGCCGCGAATACGTCCTCGCGGCACGGCTCAAAGGAGCCAGCGAATTCCGAGTCGTCACCGGCCACGCTTTGCGCAACGCCGCCATCCCGCTCGTCACCGTCATTGCCCTCTCCTATGGCGGCCTGCTCGAAGGCTCGGTGCTGATCGAGACCATCTTCTCCTGGCCCGGCATCGGGAACTACCTCTATAGCTCGCTCTTCGCCGCCGACATGAACGCCGTCCTCGGCGGCACCCTGCTGGTCGGCGCCGTCTTCGTCTTCCTCAACATGCTGTCGGATGTGCTCTACCGCACCCTCGACCCGCGCGCGCGCTAGGATTTCTCCCATGACCCTCGCGACCGACCCCATCGCCAATCCCCGCCGCGCCCTGCGCGCCGCGCGCATTGCCGAGTTCAAGAGCTTCGCCCGCCGCTTTGCCCGCAATCCGCTGGGCATGGTGGGCCTGTTCATCGTCATCGCCCTGCTGCTCTGCGCCGCCTTCGCGCCACTGCTGGCGACCCACGATCCCTACCTGCCCGCTCTGGGCGATCGCCTCGCCGCCCCCAGCTCCACCTATTGGTTCGGCGCCGACGAACTCGGCCGCGACATCTATTCCCGCCTGATCTACGGCTCGCGCCTGACCCTGCTGATCGTTGGTCTCGTCATCGTCACCTCCGCCCCGGTCGGCCTCGCCATCGGCGCCATAGCGGGCAATTACGGCGGCTGGATCGATCGTATCTTCATGCGCGTCACCGACGTGTTCCTCGCCATCCCGAAGCTCCTGCTGGCGCTGGCCTTCGTCGCCGCCCTCGGACCCGGCATCGTCAACGCCGCCCTGGCCATCACCCTGACGGCCTGGCCACCCTATGCCCGCCTCGCTCGGGCCGAGGCGCTGGTGGTGCGCAATTCGGACTACGTCAACGCCATCCGCCTGGCCGGCGCGTCCGACTTCCACATCATCGTCTTCCACATCATGCCCATGTGCATATCCTCGGTCATCGTCCGCATGACCTTCGACATGGCCGGCATCATTCTCACCGCCGCCGGTCTCGGCTTCATCGGTCTCGGCGCCCAGCCGCCTCTGCCTGAATGGGGCGCGATGATTTCCACCGGCCGCAAGTTCATCTTCGACCAGTGGTGGGTGGCGACCGTGCCCGGCTTCGCCATCTTCATCGTCAGCCTCGGCTTCAACCTGCTTGGTGATGCCCTGCGCGACCTGCTCGACCCCCATTTGAGGCAGCGCCGATGAGCCAGAACCTCGTCGAAATCGACAACCTCCACATCGCGTTCCCGCGCGAAGACGGCTCCTATGCCGATGCCGTGCGGGGCGTGAACCTCTCGCTCGGCCGCGAAAAGCTCGGCATTGTTGGCGAGTCTGGTTCCGGCAAAAGCCTGACCGGCCGCGCCCTCCTCGGCGTCCTGCCCAGCTATGCTCGCATCAGCGTCGACAAGATGACCTTCGACGGCATCGACCTGACGACCGCCAACGCTCGCCTCCGCCGCTCGCTGCGCGGTGGCCGCATGGGCATGATCATGCAGGACCCCAAATTCTCGCTCAATCCGGTGATGCGCGTCGGCCTCCAGATCGTCGAAGCCATCCGCATCGGCGACCGCAAGCTCCCCAAGCGCGACGCCTACAAGCAGGCTCTCGCCATCCTCGAAGCCGTCCATATCCGCGACCCCGAACGCGTCTTCTCGCTCTATCCGCACGAACTCTCCGGCGGCATGGGCCAGCGCGTCATGATCGCCATGATGGTGGTGCGGGAGCCCGACCTCTTGATCGCCGACGAACCCACCTCGGCCCTCGACGTCACCGTTCAGACCCAGGTCCTCGCGATCCTCGACGAACTGGTCACCCGCCGCGGCATGGGCCTGATCTTCATCAGCCACGACCTGCGCCTGGTCTCCCGTTTCTGCGACCGCGTCATCGTCATGTATGCCGGCCGCATCGTCGAAACCCTCAAGGCCGACCGCCTCAACGAGGCCACCCACCCCTATACCCAGGGCCTGCTCGCGTGCCTCCCCACCATTGACGGCCCGCTCGATCCGCTCCCGGTGCTCAAGCGCGACGCCGCCTGGCTGGAGGCTCGCCCATGATCGAAGTCGACCACCTCACCGTCCGCTTCGGCCCTTCCGTTGCAGTCGATGATGTCAGCTTCTCGGTCGCCTCAGGCGAGAGCTTTGGCCTTGTCGGCGAATCCGGCTCCGGCAAGTCCACCATTCTGCGCACCATGATGGGGCTCAATCCCGATTGGTCCGGCTCGATCAAGATCGGCGGTCAGGACACTAAGTCCACCAGCCGCACCGATCTGGCCCGCCGCGCCCAGATGGTGTTCCAGGACCCCTATGCCTCGCTTCATCCGCGCTATGTCATCGGCCACGCCATCGCCGAACCCATGCGCATCAATGGCATGGAGAATGCCGAAGCCCGCACCGTCGAATTGCTCGACCTCATCGGCCTCGGCGGCCAGTTCCGCTTCCGCTTCCCGCACGAACTCTCGGGCGGCCAGCGCCAGCGCGTCGCCATCGCCCGCGCTTTGGCGCTCAATCCAAAAGTGCTGCTGCTGGACGAGCCCACCTCAGCCCTCGACGTCTCCATCCAGGCCGAAATCCTCAACCTGCTCAACCAGCTTCGCCGCGAGCTGAACCTGACCTTCGTCATCGTCAGCCACGACATGGCGGTGATTTCCTACATGTGCGACCGCCTGATGGTCATGAGGCATGCCAAGGCCGTCGAAACCCTGAGCCGGGCCCAGCTCCGCGGCCGCGACGTCCATCAGGACTATACACGAGAGCTGATCGCGGCGAGCTGAGGCCAGACCTTCAACACCCACGATGTCATTCCGGCGCAGGCCGGAATCCATGTCCGTTGCGCACCGCAACATCCAAGCGAACGGATAGCTCACACGCGGCACCTGATCGCCGCGACCAACTCTCCGTCCATCGTCATTGCCCGGCTTGTCCGGGCAATCCAGCGGTATCGCGGCTCACACTGGACACCCCGAACAAGTCGGGTGGTGACGGCGCGTATGATGGGGCGGCCTGGCGGTGATCAAGCTCGCGGAGGGTTTACCGCCCCAATCACCAGCGCCGAAGTCACCTCCAGCCCGCGATCCTCGCGCACTGTTACACCCTCAGGCGGCACATGCGCGTCCAGCCGTCGATCGCGCTCCCGGATCAACTCGGCAATCTCGCCTTCATAGCGCCGCAACACGGCCGTCAGCCAGCGGTTGACCAGATAGGACGGCTTGGCCAGTTGCACGTCGAACCTGTCAAGCAGCGCAATCGTCGGCTCGGCCGCCAGCCAATTGTCGCCCACCACCCATTGGTTGACCGTGAACAGCCGGTGCAGCCGCCCGAACGCATCAACGCCCACCGCCACTACATGATGCACCGGCCCCTTGGCTCCCTCCGGCCGCACAAAGCAATGGAAATGCCCATGCTCGACGCCATCTGCCGCCGGCACATGGCAGTGGTAATACCATTGCGCTCCGCTATTGGGGTCGAACACATCGCCAGCGGGATAATGCGACCACGCCTCCACCGGCGCGTCGCGCAACGTTTCACGCAACACGTTCTCGCCCGACTTGGCGAGAATAGCCTCGCAGAAGGCAATTTCCTGCGCGGCTCTTTGCTGGTCCTCGGTCACGTCAGCCCCTATTGCGCGCCGGCCGCGCAGGGGTTCACAGCAGCACAAGGCGCCGCCGCGGCGCAAGGGGCGCTGGCCGCGCAGGGGCTAGCCACCGGAGCCGGTGCTCCCGCCGCGCAGGGATTGCCCACCGCCGCCGGTGCCCCAGCAGCGCAGGGATTGCCCGCGGCACACGGATTACCCGCAGCGCAGGGATTGGCGGCCGCAGCCGCCGGCACGGGTGCCGGCGCACGACTATTGGCCGCCACATGGTCTGCCGCCACCGCAGCCGTTGCCAGCAATGCCGCCGCCCCGAAAAGAAGAGTGTTGCGCGCGCTCATTTGGCTTTGAACCCATCCAGGCCGAACACCGGGCGCAAGGCGATGCCGCCAAAACTGCCCACAAAAGCCGCCGCAAACCACAGCCAGCCATGCACGCTGCCCGAGGCGATGCCGCTGAACAGGGCCCCGATATTGCAGCCGAACGACAGCCGCGCGCCATAGCCCATCAGCACGCCGCCGATTGCCGCCGCCAGCAGCGACAGGAACGGCAAAGCCGCCTTGGGCGCGAACTTGCCGGCCAATCCGGCCGCCAGCGCCGCGCCCAGGATCAGCCCGAAATCCATCACCGATGTCGTGTCTTCGAGCACGCTCGCCTGCAGCGCCTGCGCCTGCGCCGGCCAGGTCCAGAATTCCCAGCTTGCCACCGGCACGCCCACCGCCTGCGCGATCTTGGCACCCCAGAGGCCGAAGCCATAGGTGATCGACCACGGATGTCCCGCCACCAGCAACGTCAGCACATTGAGCCCGGCCAGGACCAGCCCGGCGCCCACCAGCGGCCATGGTCCGCGCGTCAGCCGCACCCAGCCGCGATTGGCCGGCGCCTTGGCCTGCTCAAGCCCGCCATGCGCCCGCCGCTCGATCCACACCGTCACCAGTGCCACGAGGCCGAGGCCGGCAAAAGTCACGACCAGCGCCAGCGGCACACCGAGGCTTTGCCCCAGGCTGATAGCCGGCAGTGAGGGCTGCGTCAGCCAGAACGGCAGATGCGCCGTACCCAGCAGCGCCCCAACGATGAAGAATACTAGCGTCACCAGCATGCGGGCACTGCCCCCGCCCACCGTAAACAGCGTGCCCGAGCCGCATCCGCCGCCCAATTGCATACCCAGTCCGAACAGGGCTGCGCCAAACAGCACCGATACGCCGACCGGCGCCGTCGCGCCCACCAGCGGCTGCCCGAAGGGATTGCCCAGCGTCAGCAGCGGAATGAACACCGCCGCCGCCACGGCGATCATCAGCATCTGCGCCCGCACCGCATTGCCGCGCCTTTCAGCCACCAGCCGGCGCCAGCCGCCGGTAAAGCCGAACGACGCGTGATAGAGCGTCAGCCCCAGCAAGGCGCCGATCACGAACAAAGCCGCCTGCCGCAGATCGACAAGCTGCCAGATCACCAGCGCGCCCGCGACGATACCCAGCCCGGCGACCAGCACCGGTCCACGATCGAGCGGAATACCCACGGGCCGCAATTGCCCGGCCGTCATATCGGTCATCGTATCCCCAAACAAAATAGCACTGCCCGGGCCATAACCAGCCCGGGCAGATCAACCTATAACAATCAGATCAGTTGGTGACGACAGGGCGCGCCGGATCGGCAGTCCACTCAGCCATCGAGCCGTCATAGAGGCGCACATTCTCCAGCCCCTCGACTTCCGACAGACCGAACCAGGCGATCGATGCCAGGTGGCCGGTATTGCAGAAGGCGATGAAGTCCGACTTGCCGCCGACGCCGGCCGCCTCAGCAAGCTGGGCAATGGTCTCGGGGCTGGCAAACGAGGCGTTCTGTGCGTCATAGAACTTGTCGAAATTGATGTTCACCGCGGTCGGGATATGGCCCAGCGTCTGCACGGTATTGGTCTTTTCCTGGCCGATGAACTGCGCCACCGAGCGCGCGTCGACCAGGTTGGCATCGCCGGCGATCGCCGCCTCGACTTCGGCCACCTCGGCCAGCAGCTCGGGGCGGAACTCGGCCTTGAAGTCACCCGGCGTCACCGCCGCGACCTCGGTCGAAACTTCGCCATTGGCCTTGGTCCAGCCCGCCCAGCCACCATCGAGAATGGTCACTGCGTCGTGGCCCAGCACCTTGAAGGTCCAGTAGACACGGGTCGCGCCGCCGAACTCGGACGCATTGGTGCCGGCCGGTACGATCACCACCTGGCTGTCTTCATTGACCCCGAGCGCGGCAATGCTCGCCTCGATCTGTTCGACCGGCGGCAGCATGCCCGGAATATTGTTGACGGTCGTGCGCCAGCCGGCTTCCGAATAACGGGCGGCAACAGCGCCGGGCACGTGGCCGGCGGCATAGGCATCGACGCCTTCCACCACGTCGCGGATGTCGAGCACCACGAGGCTTTCATTGCCGAGGTTTTCGGTCAGCCAGGCCGCATCCACCAGTGGCTTGTCGGTCAGTCGTTCGGCATGGGCGGCACCGGTCAGCAGCAGCCCGGCGACAGCAACGGCGCCAGCAAGATTCAAACGCATTCGAGCATCCTCATTGGAAATGGTCTTTGCCCCATTCTGCCACTTCCGTTCGCCGAAAGCGGCTGACAGGGACCCAAAGCGCGGCGTCGCGATAAAAAATCTATCCAATCGGTAGAGATTTGAACGAAGAATTGTTCCTTTGCCACGATGGGCTTGCGCCTCCGCTGGGGTAATACTGCCGGTCACACACCGATTGCCCAGGCTGGTCCCATGCGTTCCCTCCTTCGCCTTGTCGTCATCGCCATCCTGTCGCTGGCTGCGATCCCCACCTTCGCCCAGACCACGGCGCCGGCGACCGAGCAGGCCGAGCCACGCGCCACCGTGCTAAGCTTTGAGAGCGAAGCGCAGGTCAATGCCCTGGCCGCCGAGGGCAAGACCGTCGTGTTCTTCTTTGCCGCCTGGTGCCCCAATTGCCGCGCCACCGTGGCCGAACTCAATAGCCGCTGGGCCGAGGTCAATCCCGACCTCACCCTTGTCATCGCCGATTACGATAAGGAAAGCGCGCTCAAGGGCAAATATGGCGTGACCTATCAGGACACCTTCGTCCTGCTCGACACCACCGGCGCCGCCATCAAGTCGTGGAACAGCGGCGGCGTCGACGGCCTCAACGCCAATAGCGCCAGCTAGACATGCTGCTGACCATTGGTTTTGCCTTTCTCGCCGGCATCATCACGGTGCTGTCGCCCTGCGTGCTGCCGCTGCTGCCGGTCATCCTCGCCAGCGCTGCGCAGGAGGGAAAGGCGCGGCCGATCGGCCTCATCATCGGCTTCGTCGGCGCCTTTACCGCGGCGACGCTTGCCCTCAGCTTCCTGGTCCGCGCGCTCGGCGTGCCGCCCGATCTCAACCGCATCCTCGCCGGCGCGGTGCTGATCGCGCTCGGCCTCGTCCTCGCCATTCCGCAATTCCACCTTGCCTTCGAGCGCCTCGCCGGCGCCCTCGCCTCCCGCGCCCCCGCCGGTGGCCCTTCCTCAGGCTTCGGTGGCGGCCTGGCCGTCGGCGCCGGCCTCGGGCTGGCCTGGAGCCCCTGCGTCGGCCCCATCATGGCCGCCGTCATCACGCTGGCGCTCAACCAGCAGGTCGATGCCGGCGCCATCGCCGTCACCCTCGCCTTTTCACTCGGCACCGCCCTGCCCATGGCCGCCATCATGTTCGGCGGCCGCGCGCTGGTGCAGCGGCTCGGCTGGTTCACAAGACATGCCAATCGCATCCAGCAAGCCCTCGGACTGATCCTCGTCCTCACCGGCCTCGCCATCTTCCTTGGCTGGGACCGGCAAATTCAGATCCTGCTGCTCACCTGGTTCCCCGATTGGGAACTCGCTCTGACCGGCTGGGAACCGCGCCCCACGCGCTAGCCGCGACACCTGTGAGTCCGCTGTGCTGCTTTTCCCGAATCGGCGCTGTCAGTGCTAACAGTGTGCTAACCAATTCGCCGTGTGTGTGCCTCCCGATTGACCGGGACGTGACCCGCCAATCCGGAGACCCGATGAAGGTAGCAATCGACATGGGCGCAACCACGGGCGCCGCGCCCGCGACGCTCGATCTCGAGGAATTGCTCGCCACGCGTCTGCTCGTCCAGGGTAATTCCGGCTCCGGCAAGTCGCACCTTCTGCGCCGCCTGCTCGAACAATCGGCCCCATGGGTGCAGCAATGCATCATCGATCCTGAGGGTGATTTCACAACGCTGTCAGAGCGCTACGGCCACACCGTGGTCGACGCCACCCGCACCGAAGCCGAGCTCACCCGCATCGCCGCCCGCGTCCGCCAGCACCGCGTCTCGGTCGTGCTCAACCTCGAAGGGCTCGACGTCGAGCAGCAGATGCGCGCCGCCGCTGCCTTCCTCGGCGGCATGTTCGATGCCGATCGCGACTACTGGTACCCCGTCCTCGTCGTCGTCGACGAAGCCCAGCTCTTCGCCCCGGCCGCCGCGGGCGAGGTATCTGACGAAGCACGCAAATTGTCGCTCGGTGCCATGACCAACCTCATGTGCCGCGGCCGCAAGCGCGGCCTGGCCGGCGTCATCGCCACCCAGCGCCTCGCCAAGCTGGCTAAGAACGTCGCCGCCGAAGCCTCCAACTTCCTGATGGGCCGCACTTTTCTCGATATCGACATGGCCCGCGCCGCCGACCTGTTGGGCATGGAAAAACGCCAGGCCGAGCAGTTCCGCGACCTCGCCCGCGGCCACTTCGTCGCCCTCGGCCCCGCCATTTCCCGCCGTCCTTTGCCGGTCACCATCGGCGCCGTCGAAACCTCGGCCCGCTCCACCAGCCCCAAGCTCGTACCCTTCGAAGCGCCCGTCGACGCCGCCGACCTGATCTTCACCGCCACGGCCGAAGAGCAGGCCCGCCCCATCACGCGCCGCCCAGCGCCACCGCCGCCACCCTCGACCAATGAGCTGCTGGCCCAACTGTCCCGCGCTCGTCCCGAGGCCGAAGCCGCGCCGCAAACCCTGTTTCCCGAGATCGACGAAGCCGAGCGCGACGCCCAGATCGATGCCATCATGGCCGAACTCCTGGGTGATCCCGACGCCAGCTTCCGCACCGTCGCCGTGCTCTATCAGGATTTCCTCGTCCGTTGCCGCATCCGCCGCGTCCCCGGTGAGCCCCCCGCCTTGCCAGCCTTCAAGCGCAAACTCGCCGTCGCCCGCGTCGCCCCCGACAGCGAAACCGCCAGCAGCGACGCCTGGCAGCAAGCGCTGACCATGTCCGAAGCCCTGACCGAGGACGTACAGGGTGTCTTCCTGGTGCTGGCGCAGGCCGCCGTCACCTCAGCCCCCTGCCCCTCCGACGCCACCCTGGCCCGCCTCTACGGCACCCACTCCGCCAGCCGCGCCCGGCGTCTCCTGACCTGGTTCGAAGAACGCGGCCTCCTGGTCGTCCGCCTCGACTTCCGCAACAACCGCGTCGTGGCATTTCCGGATCTGGGCGCGGAGACGGCCCCCGGCGATCCCAATGGGCCTGATGCCATGGTGGATGTACGCGGCGCGGCGGAATAAGCGCTTCTACCGTCTCCCAGGGCGTCACCCGCGGGCTTGACCCGAGGGCTCTACACTTACCGAATGCAGAAAGTAAAACACCCCCGGGTCAAGCCCGGGGGTGACGATCGTGGATATTGGTAGATGAGCCTCAATCCTCCTCTACAAACACCTCTTTGCGCTTCTTCCTGATGCTCGGCAGCACCGCGATCACTACCGCCAGCAGCGCCAATCCCAGCAGCGTCGCCGAAATCGGCCGCGTCACGAAGATCATCGGATCGCCGCGTGAGATAATCATCGCCCGCCGCAGATGCTCCTCCAGCAGCGGTCCGAGAACGAATCCCAGCAACAGCGGCGCCGGCTCGCAGCCGAAGCGGATCAGCACATAGCCAACCACCCCAAAGAACGCGATCGCATAGACGTCGTAGATGTTCTGGTTGATCGAGAAACACCCGATACAGGCAAACAGCACGATGGCCGGAAACAGCGCCCGATAAGGGATGGATAGCATCTTCACCCACAGCCCGATCAGCGGCAGGTTGAGCAGCACCAAGAGGATATTGCCGATCCACATCGAGGCAATGATGCCCCAGAACAGCGCCGGCTGATCGTTGATCACGTTCGGTCCGGGCGTAATGCCCTGGAGGATGAACGCACCCACCATCAGCGCCATCACAGGATGCGCCGGGATGCCCAGCGTCATCAGTGGAATGAACGAGGTCTGCGCCGCCGCATTATTCGCCGATTCCGGCCCCGCCACGCCCTCGATCGCGCCATGGCCGAATTCCTCAGGCGTCTTGCTTAGCCGCTTCTCGGTCGAATAGGACGCGAAGGACGAGAGGATATGCCCGCCCCCCGGCAGCACGCCGAGCAGCGATCCCAAGGCCGTTCCGCGCAGCACCGGGCCGATAATGCGCTTGAAGTCGTCCTTGGTAAGCCACAGATTCTTGACGGCCTTCACCATCACGTCGCGACCCTTCTCGTTTTCGAGATTGCGCAGGATTTCGGCCACGCCGAACACACCCACCGCCACCGAGACGAAGTTGAGACCCGAATAGAGCTCGCGAATACCGAAGGTGAAGCGCGGCTGGCCGGTATAGATATCCTGACCCACCATGCCGAGCAGCAGCCCCAGCACGATCATCGCCAATGCCTTGAGAATGGAACCATGCGCCAGCGCAATGGAGACCAGGAGGCCCAGCACGATCAGCGCAAAATATTCCGGCGCCCCGAAGTTGAGCGCCGCTCGGGCAAGGGGCGGGGCGAAGAAAGCCAGCAGCAGCGTCGCCACCGTCCCCGCGAAGAACGACCCCAGTGCCGCCGTCGCCAGAGCCGGGCCGGCGCGGCCCTTCTTGGCCATCTGATAGCCATCGATCGCCGTCACCGCCGACGAGCTCTCCCCGGGCAGGTTGATGAGGATCGCGGTGGTCGAACCACCGTACTGCGCGCCGTAATAGATACCGGCGAGCATGATCAGCGCCCCGGCCGGCGACAGCGAGAAGGTGATCGGCAGCAGCATGGCGATGGTCGCCGTCGGCCCGATCCCGGGCAGCACGCCGACCAGCGTCCCCAGCAGCACCCCGATGAAGCAGTAGAGAATATTGATCGGGTCGAGCGCGACCGAAAAACCCAGGCCTAGTGATGCGATAATGTCCATGATCGGCTCCTACATCCCAAGCCAGGGGCCGAACCACGGCACCGAGAGGCCAAGCCCAACCACGAAGATAAGCGTGCACATCACCGTCAGCGTCACCGCCAGCAGCAGCGCGAACAGCGGCGAATTGAGCCGGCTCGAGAGCGCCGCTACAAAGCTCGAGATCAGCACGACGGGAACGAAGCCGAGCCCGCGAATGGTCGCGGCAAAGAAGATGATGACGCCCACGATCAGCGCCATGCCGCGCCAGGGCGGCGCGAACTGTTCGCCGGTATCCGGTTTCTTCCAGCCACTGGCGGCCACGCCCAATCCCAGTAGCGCCAGCACCGTGCCGAGAAGCAGCGGCATGAAGCCCGGCCCCATGCGGAAGGCGGTCCCCACCTCGTAGTTCAGCGCCTCAAGCGCGAAATAGGCCCCGGCCAGCACGAAAATACCGCCTGACACGAGGTCCTTGGTCGAAAAACTGGTGGCCATGAGCCGCCCTCCCGATTTTTTTGTCCTCACCTCTCCCTTTGGGCGAGAGGTCGGCGTGCAGCGCCGGGCGTGGGGGCTTCGCTAGTTTGGGTGCTTGGCCCACTCCACCCTTGATCCCTCCCCATCGAAGGGGAGGGAGACGACTGATAGTTCAACAAGACTCAATGTGGCTTCCCTCCCCCTTGTGGGGAGGGAATGAGGGTGGGGGTATTCCCACCCTCCGATATTGCTAGTCTGCGTAAACGCCCGCGGCTTCGATCACCGCGCGCCACAGTTCGATCTGGCTGGCCAGCGTCTGGGTCAGCGCTTCAGGCGTGGCTTCGTCGGCGGTCACCGGATAGGTGCCCAGCTCGGCGAAACGGCTGACCACGGTTTCATTGGCCAGTGCCACCTTGAGCGAGGCCTCGAGCCGCTCGACGATCGCCGGGTCGGTGCCGGCGGGGGCATAAAGCCCGTGCCACACGCCGATTTCGAGATCGAGCCCGCCTTCCTTTGTGGTCGGCAGATCGGGCAAATTGCCCAGGCGGTTGAGCGAGGTCACGCCATAGGCCTTCACTTCACTGGCCTGGATCTGGCTGGTGGTATTGGTGGTCTGGTCGCAGATCATGTCCACCTGGCCGCCGATTATGTCGGTCATCGCCGGCCCCGAACCCTGATAGGGCACAGTGGTCATCTGCGCGTCGAGCGCATCCATCAGCAGCATGCCGCAGAGCTGGCTGGCCGAGCCGATGCCGGCATGGGCATAGGTCACGTTCTCACCATTGGCTTTGATGTAGTCCATCATTTCGGCCAGCGTGTTCGGCTCGAAATCCTTCCGTGCCACCAGCGTCATCGGCACCGCCGTGATCAGCCCGATCGGCGCGAAATCTGTGGTCGGGTCATAGGGCAGGCTGCGATAGAGCGTCGGCGCAGTCGACATGCCGATATGGTGTAGCAGCAGTGTGTAACCGTCGTTCGGCGCGGTCGCGACCTGGCCCGCGCCGAGGGTGCCACCAGCCCCGCCCACATTCTGCACCACGACCTGCTGACCCAGATCCTGGCTCATCACCTCGGCCACGAGGCGCGCGACGGTGTCGGTCGGGCCACCGGCCGAGAATGGCACGACGACGGTGATCGGCTTGGTCGGATAGTCCTGGGCCAGCGCCGAACCAGCAAAGCTCAGGCCAAGTGCCAGCATGCTGGCAGCAAAGGCGGATGCAGTTTTTTTCATTGATTGTCCTCCCGGAATGGTTGGACGCTGGCTCCCCGCCGCGTCCTGCCAGTGTCATTGCAATCCCTGTGCCAACTCAGAAACGCAAGGCTGATATGCAGAAGCGCGAGACTGTGTTAGCAAAATCGGCAAGAACTTGCCGACACCTCGGCCGGTTTTCGGCAATTTCTTGCTCAAGGACCGCATATTTGGCTAGCCGCTATGGCTTTCGCGACCTGCTGCATCGCCGCCAGCTCCTGCTGGCGGGCCTGGCGCTCGCGCTCGTTCTCGCCACCGGCTGGGCCGCCTTCGAGCTGGCATTGGCAAGCGCCATCACCGCCGCAGGCCAGCAAGCCGATCGCCGTCTGGCGCTGTTTGATCGCACCCTTGAAGCCATCATCGAGCGCTTCCACTACCTGCCCTCAAGCATGGCGCTCGCCGCCGAAACCCATGCCATCCTGGCCGACCCCACCAACCCTGACCTGCGCGAAACGGCCAACGGCTTCCTCTCCAAGCTCAACGACACTGCCGGCGCCGGCGAACTCTTCATCATGGCCGCCAATGGCAATGTCGTCGCCGCCTCCAACTGGTGGGCCTATGACAGCTTCGTCGGCGAGAACCTCGCCTATAGGCCCTATTTCGAAGAGGCGATGGCCGACGGCGACGCCAAGTTCTACGCCGTCGGCACCGTCACCGGCGTCGCCGGCTATTTCCTCACGCGTCGCATCGATGGGGAGGATGGCCCGCTCGGCGTCGCCGTCACCAAGATCAATCTCGGCGAGATCGAAGCCAATTGGTGGCGCTCGGGCGAGCTGATCGGCATTGTCGACGTCAACAACGTCACCATCCTCTCAACCCGCCCTGATTGGCGCTACCGGCCGCTCACAGTCGTCGACCCCGGCGAGGCAAGCCGCATCGCCGGCGAGCGACGGTATGGCGAAGCCGGCATGGCCCCCGAGCCCGTGGCCGCCGATATCTGGCCCTCGCGCGGCACGCAGTTCGCCTATATCGCCGGCGACGACCCCGAGGCATCCGGCTTTTTCATCGTCGACGAATTGCGCCTGCCCACCCATCAATGGCGACTGGTCTCCTTCACCCCCACTGGCCCGTTGTTCCGCGACGCCTGGACCGCGGCCGCCGCGGCAGCATTGGGTGCATCGGCGCTGCTGCTGATCGTCGTGCTGCTCATGCAGCGCCGGCGCATCGTCGCCCAGCGCCTCGCCGATCATGAGCGGCTCGAGCAACGCGTCGCCGAACGCACCGAGGATCTGCACATCACCAACGAGGCATTGCGCGAGGAGATTGCCGACCGCATCCGCGCCGAAAAGGCCGAGCGCGAGGCCCAGCACGGCCTGGTGCAGGCGGCCAAGATGGCCAGCCTCGGCCAGGCCCTTGCCGGCGTCGCGCACGAGGTCAGTCAGCCCGTAGCGGCGCTGACCACGCACCTGGCCAGCGCCAAACTCATCGCCAGCAGGCACGATGACGCCGATATCGGCGCCATCCTCACCGCGATGGACAAGGTGGTCGATCGCCTCGCCGCGCTCACCGGCCACCTCAAGACCTTCGCCCGCAAGGAGACCCGCGTCGAGGCGCAGGCCGATATCGGCACCGTCATCGCCAACGCGCTCGACCTGGTCGACCACAAGCTGAAGGCCTTCGGCATCGACGTCGAATACCGCCGCCACCGCGGCAAGCTCACAGTAACAGGCAATCCGATCCATCTCGAACAGGTGCTGATCAACCTCGTCGCCAACGCCGCCGACGCCATGGAACACAGCCCCATTCGCGTGCTCTCCATCGGCCTCAAGAAGAATGCCCGCAGTGTCGAAGTCGCCGTTGCCGATACCGGCTCGGGCATCGAGGCGGCCGAATTGTCCAACCTCTTTGACCCCTTCTATTCCACCAAGGAAGCCGGCCGCGGCCTCGGCCTTGGCCTCTCGATTTCCTACGGCCTCATCCGCGATATCGGCGGCGCCATCATGGTGGAGAGCCGCCCGGGCAAAGGCAGCACCTTCACGGTCCGGCTCCCGCTGGCCGTACAGCCAGCCCAAACCAAAGAGATTTCCGCATGACCGACCCCGTGGTTCTCATCGTCGACGACGAAGAAATGGTGCGCACCGCGCTTGAGCAGTGGCTGCGCCTCTCGGGCTTCACCACCCATGTGGCCAACGATGCTGGCCAGGCCCTCGCCATGCTCGACGACGTGCGCCCGCATGTCGTGCTGACCGATGTCCGCATGCCCGGCCTGTCGGGCCTCGACCTGCTGCGCACCGTCCGCGAGCGCGCCCTCGCCACCGAGGTCATTCTCATCACCGGCCACGGCGACGTACCCATGGCCGTGGAAGCCATGCGCGCTGGGGCCTTCGATTTCCTGCAAAAGCCCTATGTGCCCGACCAATTGGTCAAGACGCTGCGCCGCGCCGCCGAACAGGCCGGCCTCAAACGCGAGGTCGCCGACCTGCGCCGCCGACTCGATGGCGGCGAAACCGAACTCGCCACCCGCCTCGTCGGCTCCTCTCGAGTCATGGACGATCTTCGCCACGTCATCCGCGAACTGGCATCCATCCCCACAGATGTGATCATCCTGGGCGAAACCGGCACCGGCAAGGAAGTCGTCGCGCGCTGCCTGCACGATTTCTCGCCGCGCAGCAAAGGCCCCTTCGTCGCCGTCAATTGCGCCGCCATCCCCGCCGAACTGATCGAATCCGAGCTGTTCGGCCACGAGGCTGGCGCCTTCACCAGCGCCCGCGACAAGCGCATCGGCAAGTTTGAATTCGCCAATGGCGGCACGCTGCTGCTCGACGAGATCGAGTCCATGCCCCTGCTGGCCCAGGCCAAGGTGTTGCGCGTCATCCAGGAGCGCATGGTCGAGCGCGTCGGCTCCAACCGGCAGATCCCGCTCGACGTCCGCATCGTCGCCGCGTCCAAGGTTGATCTTGCCGCCGAAAGCGAAGCGGGCCGCTTCCGCGCCGACCTCTTTTACCGCCTCAACATGGCGACCATCCATCTGGCGCCCCTGCGCGATCGCGGCGACGATAGCGTGCTGCTGTTCCACCATTTTCTCGGGCAAGCCGCGCAACGCTTCAACAAGCCGGCGCCGCAACTGCACCCCGCCGACATCAACGCTTTGCTGATCCACAACTGGCCCGGCAATGTCCGCGAACTCAAAGCCGCCGCCGACCGCTTCGCCCTTGGCCTCGACGCCACCGGCCGCTCGCTCGACATCATTTTAGGCCCGCGCGCCAAACCCATGCCGTCCTCCGCCAGCCTCGCCGACCGCGTCGCCGCCTATGAGCGCCACGTTATCGAAGCCGAACTGGCCCGGCATGGCGATTCCATCGCCGCCGTGGTCGATGCCCTGCAGGTGCCCAGGCGCACGTTGAGCGAAAAAATGGCCCGGCTGGGTGTGCGGCGCTAGCCCCCTCATTCGCCCGGAACCCGCCCTCGGGCGCGACCCGTGGGGGCACCTTCTCCCATGAGTGGAGAGGGGAACTCGGGAAACGACCGAAGAGTGGAGCCACCCTCGCCCCCTTGTGGGAGAGGGACGACCTGACGCGTTCAACGGAAGGTCAGGGTGAGGGGTTCTCGGCGCATATGCGATGCGCCTACCCCACGAACTCCGCCCTGAAGCTATATCGTCCCGTAGCCCCCGGCCCTAGCACCTCGCCATACGGCCGCTCTGCCAGCGCATCGCTGCCATCAATTGCCGCTGCGGTGCCGTGCCAAGGCTCAAGGCAGATAAACGGCGCCCCCGCCTTCGACCACAGCGCCAGGTTTGGCAGGTTTTCCCAAGTGAACCGGATCGCCTTGCTGCCCGCCGCATAACGCAGCCCCGCCCCGGCCCCTTCGGGGAACAACATAGCGTCGGCGACAAACAGCTCGTGGTCCAGCACCAGTTCACCCTTGCTGAACGGCGACGGCAGCGGCTCCGGTCGCACCAGCCCGCCCGACAGGCGGATCAAATCCGGCTCGCCGCCATTGTCCAGCGTCACCCGGTGCTCCTGCCCTTCACAGCCGGGCAGCGGCCAGACGAAGGCGGGATGAAAACCGATGCCGAACGGCATGGGCCGATGATCGGTGTTCATCACCTCGGCCGTGACCACCACGCTCCTGCCGTCCAGCCGATGCTCCAGCACCAGACTGAAATCGAACGGAAAGATGCTCCAGCTCGATTGGCTCGATTGCAGCTCGAACAGGCAGTGATCGGGCCCGCTCGCCACCAGTTCGAACTCGCTGCGCCGGGCAAAGCCGTGCTGGCCCATCGGATACCGATGGCCCTCGATGCTCACGTGATCATTGGGTGCCTTGCCGACGATCGGGAATAGCACTGGCGAGCGCCCGCTCCAGAACGCCGCATCGCCATCCCACAGCCAGGATTGCCCGTCGCTGGTGACGATCGACTGCATCTCCGCGCCCATGGGGGAAATCTCGACGCTCAGATGCTCATTGCCGATACGGGTCAATTGCATACTAGTCCCCTTGCCAAACCATCTCACCCTAACCCTCCTCGCCAAAGCGAGGAACCCTGTCAGATGCAAGGTTGATCGCGTCCCTTGCCGAGTTTCGAGCCGACCAATGCCAAGCAGAGCTTGAGTGGCCGCTGGGGTGGGGGTAAGCACCCGCAAACGCGGAATCCTGATGCTGCTGCCACCCCTCCCCATCGATGACGCCCTGCCGGCACTGCAATCCGCGCTTGCGGCTGGCCCCTATGCGGTCCTCGTCGCTCCACCCGGCGCGGGCAAGACCACGCGTGTGCCACTCGCCCTGCTCGGCGCCCCATGGCGAAGCGACCACCGCATCATCATGCTCGAGCCCCGCCGCCTGGCGGCCCGCGCCGCCGCCGGCCAGATGGCCCGCCTGCTTGGCGAAGAGGTGGGCCAGACGATCGGCTATCGCGTGCGCATGGATTCGAGGGTCAGTGCCAAAACGCGCGTCGAAATCGTCACCGAGGGCGTCTTCACGCGCATGCTGCTCGACGATCCTGAATTGACCGGCATCGCCGCAGTCATCTTCGACGAGTTCCACGAGCGCAGTCTCGACGGCGATCTCGGTCTTGCCCTGACGCTCGATGCCGCAGCCCTCCGCCTCGATCTGCGTGTGCTCGTCATGTCGGCCACGATCGACGGTGCCCGCGTTGCCGATCTTCTTGACAAGGCCCCGGTGATCGAAAGCCTAGGCCGCGCCTTTCCGGTCGAAACGTTTCATCGCGAACCCGATCCGCTCAAGCGTCTCGAAGACCAGGTGACCGAGGCCGTCCTCGCGGCCCTGCGTGAGCATGAAGGCTCGGCGCTGGTCTTCCTCCCCGGTCAGGGCGAGATCACCCGCGTGGCCGAACGCCTCGCCGGCCGCGTCCCCGCCAGTACCGATATCGCGCCGCTCTACGGCCAGCTCACGCCATCGGAGCAGGATCGCGCCATCCGCCCGGCCGAACCCGGCCGCCGCAAGGTCGTGCTGGCTACTTCCATTGCCGAGACCTCGCTCACCATCGATGGCGTGCGCATCGTCGTCGATAGCGGTTTCCGCCGCGTGCCGGCCTATGAACCGGGCACCGGCCTCACCACGCTCGAAACCCGCCGCGTCTCCCGCGCCGGCGCCGACCAGCGCCGCGGCCGCGCCGGCCGCACCAGCCCCGGCGTGGCCATCCGCCTGTGGAACGAGGGCCAGACGGCAGCGCTGGCACCCTTTGACACGCCCGAAATCCTCGCCGCCGATCTTGCTGGCCTGGCGCTCGATCTCGCCAATTGGGGCGTCACCGACCCGGCCGCCCTGCCCTTCCTCGATCCGCCACCCGCGCCGGCCTGGACCGAAGCCATCGCCCTGCTCAAATCGCTCGACGTCCTCGATGCGTCGGGCCGCATCACGTCCGACGGCAAGGCGCTCGCCCGCCTGCCCCTGCATCCGCGCCTCGCCCACATGGTCGTCGCGGCTGCCACCGAGGACGATGCGCGCACCGCCGCCGAGCTTGCCGTCCTCATCGGCGAGCGCGGTCTGGGCGGCGACGGCACCGATCTCGCCCATCGCCTCGACCGCTTTCGCACCGACCGTAGCAAACGCGCCGACGACGCCCGCGCCCTCGCCCGTCGCTGGGCCAACCTCGCTGGCGGCAGCAGCGGCGGCAACCTGCCGGCTGGCCGCCATCTCGCCCGCGCCTATCCCGATCGCATCGCCCAGGCCGCCGGCCCGCGCGGAAAATTCCGCCTCGCCAATGGCCGCCAGGCTAGCCTCGACGCCACCGACGCGCTCGCCGGCCAGGCGTTTCTCGTCGTGACGGACGTTACCGGCGCCGCGGCCACATCGCGCATCCGCGCTGCAGCCGCCCTTGACCGAACCGACCTAGAGGTCCTCTTCGCCCACCGCATTACCGCGACCGAAACCCTGAGCTTCGATCCTGCATCGGGCAGCGTCCGCGCCCGCCGCATCCGCCAACTCGATGCTCTCCGCCTCGCCGACGATCCCGTCCCGGTGACCGATCTCGAACAGGCCGCCATCCTTCTGGCCGAAGCCGCGCTGAGGCGCCCCGAAACGCTACCCTGGACCAAGGAGCATAAGGCCCTGCGCGCCCGCGCCGTCTACCTGCGCCAGACCCTGGGCGATGTATGGCCTGATCTGTCCGATGTGGCCCTTGCTGCCGACCCAGTCTGGCTCGCGCCGCACATTCTGGGCGAAACTCGTCTTGCGGCCATCACCGCCGCCCATCTTGACAATGCCCTTGACCTGCTCCTGCCCTGGAGCCCGCGCCAGGAAATCGACAGGCTGCTGCCCAGCCACTTCGCTGCCCCCTCCGGCAGCCACCTGCCCATCGACTACGCCGCCGAAAACGGCCCGGCGCTGGAGGTGCGGGTGCAGGAACTCTTCGGCCTCGATCGCCACCCCTCCGTGGCCGGTGGCAAGGTGCCCCTGCTGCTTATCCTGCTCTCCCCGGCCCATCGTCCGATCCAGACCACCCGCGATCTGCCCGGCTTCTGGCGTGGCTCGTGGAGGGATGTCGCCAAGGACCTTAGAGGGCGCTACCCCCGCCACTTCTGGCCGGACGACCCGGTGAACGCGGCAGCAACGGCGAAGGCCAAGCCCCGCGGCACCTAGCGCCGCATCCACCCCAGCCCTTCGCTGGTCCCGGCGGTCGGCCGATACTCGGCGCCGATCCAACCGTCATACCCCAGCCGCTCGATCCCGGCGAAAACCGCTGCATAGTCGATCCGCCCTGTCCCCGGCTCATGCCGCCCCGGCACATCGGCGATCTGCACGTGCCCAATGTCGGGCAACAGCCGCTCGAAATTCTGCAGCAGCCGGCCCTGCACTATCTCCATATGGTAGAAATCACACTGCAACCGCAGATTGGCATGCCCCACCTTCGCCATCACCCGCTCGGCGTGATCGGTCGTCGACACGGCAAAGCCCGGCATATCCACCTGGTTGATCGGCTCCAGCAGCGCCATGATCCCATGCCGCTCCAACGCCGCGGCTGCATGGCGCAGATTGCCCACCAGTGCCCATTCTGCATCGTCGTGATCGACACCATCAGGCACGATGCCAGCCATCACATGCACACGCGCACAGCCCAGCGCCTGCGCGTAGCGAACCGCCGTCTCGATCCCTTCGGCGAACTCCTCCTCCCGCCCCGGATGGCAGGCAATCCCGCGCTCGCCGGCCGCCCAGTCGCCGGCCGGCGAATTGAACAACACCAACTCGAGCTCATGCTGCTCCAGTCGGTCGGCAATGATCTCTAGCGGATAGTCATAGGGCGAAACAAACTCGACGCCGCGGAAGCCATCGGCCGCCGCGGCGCCAAACCGGTCGAGAAATCCATGCTCTGGGTAGAGCATGGAGAGATTTGCCGAAAACTTCACGCCGCAGGCGTAAAGTTCAGCGCCACGCCATTGATGCAGTAGCGCAGGCCGGTCGGCGGCGGACCGTCGGGAAACACGTGGCCCAGATGGCTGCCGCAGGTGGCGCAGTGCACTTCGGTGCGCACCATACCGTAACTCTTGTCGGTGGTCGTCTCGACCGAGCCGGCCACCGGATCGTTGAAGCTCGGCCAGCCGGTGCCGCTCTCGAACTTGAGTTTGGACTCGAATAGCGGGCTGTCGCAACCTGCACAGCTGAAGGTGCCGGAGCGCTTCTCATACAGCAGCGCGCACGATCCGGGCCGTTCGGTCCCGTGACCACGCATCACCTGATACTGCTCCGGCGTCAGCTTGGCCCGCCACTCGGCATCGGTGCGGTTCACCTTGAAGGCATGGGTGTCCATGGCATCACTCCTTGGGGGCGTTTCAGGCAAAGCCTAGACCGGCTCTGCGATTACGAAACGCAAAAAATAGACTCTCGTCGCACTGTCATTCGCAAGCAATATAGGATCAGTTACATCCCGCCCATACCCGCCCGACGCATCACGTCCTGCTGATGTCTGCCCCAAGGCTCTGAGATGTCCATCATCACCTCCGTGGAGCAGCTTGAAGCGCTCTACACCCCCGCCCCCGTTGCCGCCTCGACCGTCAAGGTCGCCCACCGCATGACGCCGCAGTACCGGCGCCTCATCGAGGCCAGCCCGTTTGCGGCCCTGGCGACGGTTGGCCCCGAGGGCATCGATTGCTCACCGCGCGGCGATCAGCCGGGCTTCGTCCGCATCCATGACGACGAAACGCTGATGATGCCCGACCGGCGCGGCAATAACCGCATCGATTCGCTGCGCAACATCGTGCGCGACCCACGCGTCGCCTTCCTCTTCCTCCTGCCCGGCAGCGGCACCACCTTCCGCGCTAATGGCCGCGCCCACCTCAGCATCGATCCAGACTTGCTCAACAGTTTCGAAGTCGAGGGCAAGCCGCCGCGCTCGGTCATCGTTATGAAGATCGACGAGCTGTATTTCCAATGCGCCCGCGCCATCGTCCGCTCGGAGCTCTGGAACCCCGCGCGCCATCTCGATCCCAAGACCCTCCCCACTCCCGGCGAAATTCTTGCCGCGATGACCGAAAACCAGGTCGGCGGCGAGGCCTACGACAAGGCCTGGCCCGAACGGGCGAAACAGACGATGTGGTGAGCCCTGTCACGGGCCGGTCACGCGGGGCCTCTAGGAGGTCCGCCATCAAATATGAGAGACATTCGATGACGCTGAAATTCGTGGTGATGAGCGATCTGCATGTGATGCCGCAAGGCGAGCTGTCGATGACGCTCGATACCGGCGCCCGGCTGGAGCAGGCCGTCGCCGCCGTAGTCGCGCGCTATGGCGATGCCGACTTCTGCGTGCTGGCCGGCGACCTCGCCGATCTGGGCCAGCCCTCGGCCTATGAGCGGCTCAAGGCCATCATCGCCCACCTGCCGATTCCGGTGCACATCACCCTGGGCAATCACGACGACCGCGCCGCGTTCCTGTCCGTTTTCGGCGACGGCTTCATCGCCGAGACCGGCAAGGTGGATAAGGTCATCGACATCAAGGGCTACCGCATCATCCTGCTCGATTCCTCCGAGCCCGGTCGCGTCGATGGCGTGCTCGAAGCCGGCCAGATCGAGTGGCTGCGCGCCAGGCTGGCGGAGGCCACGGACCGTCCGGTCATCGTCATCCTGCACCACAATGCCAATGCACTGCATATCGAGTCGGATTCGATCCGCATCCTCGAGCCGGATGCGTTCATCAATGCCCTCAAGACCCACCCCGATATCCGCCAGGTCATCGCTGGCCACGTGCACCTGACCTCGACCGCCATCTGGCGCGGCCTGCCCTTCACCACCCTGTCAGGCGGCCACTATTCGTGCACCGTGGACCAGCCCAACGTCCCCATGCGCCGCCTCGCCGGCCCCGGCCAGATGGCCTTCGTGCTCGGCACCGAGGACAGCACCACCGTGCTGTTCGACGATTACATCGACGGCAACGAAGAGATTTTCGTCGAAGGTGATGCCGCGTAGCGCCGCCTGCCAGGCGGTCTACACCAATCCCGAGTGCTGCAAGTGAAGAGCCCTCGGGTCAAGCCCGAGGGTGACGAACTGTGGATATGAGGCACGATCTCTCAGTCAGGTTTTCTCGTCAGGCCGAGTCGAAAACGGCGGTCGGCGAGAACCGGAGCGGAGCGTACACTGGTACGTGAGCACCGGAAGCGCAGGCGACTGCCGTTTGCAGACCGGCATCACGAGAAAAAGGGATGGTGGGAGTAACAAGGATTGAACTTGTGACCCTTCGCGTGTGAAGCGAATGCTCTCCCGCTGAGCTATACTCCCGTCGCCATTGGCGAAAGTCTTAGAGAGATGGTGGGCGTAACAAGGATCGAACTTGTGACCCCCTCGATGTCAACGAGGTGCTCTCCCGCTGAGCTATACGCCCATCTCTCCGGGATGGATCGACCGCGAAGCCGTTCCAGTGGCGCGGATAGACCATAAAACGCTGGGAGGGGTCAAGGGGGCTTATCAGCCTTTGTGGAAAGTGCGACTCCACGCCAAACGCCGGCCGTAGCGAAACTAGGGTGGGGGTGCGAGAGCCGACATCGAGGCTTACCCACCCCACCCTTGATCCCTCCCCGCAAGGGGGAGGGTGTCGACTGGACGTTCACGGGTTAAAACAAAAATCCCCGCTTTCGCGGGGATTACATGCGATCGAACCTTGGGCCTACGCTGCCAGCAGCCGCTCGACTTCGTTGACCAGATCCTTGAGGTGGAACGGCTTGCTCAGCACCGATGCATCCTTAGGGGCGTCGCTGTCGGGGTTGAGCGCCACCGCGGCAAAGCCGGTGATGAACATGACCTTGAGATCGGGATCGAGTTCGGTGGCGCGGCGCGCCAGCTCGATGCCGTCCATTTCGGGCATCACGATATCGGAGAGCAGCAGCGAGAAGGGTTCCTCGCGCAGGCGTTCATAGGCCGACAGCCCGTTGTCGAACGACACCACTTCATAGCCGGCGTTCTTGAGTGCGCGCGTCAGGAACTGGCGCATGTCGTTATCGTCTTCAGCGAGCAGAATTCGCTTCATGAAACCTCTCCGGCCATTCTGGCTTGGGGTGTATTGAGTCGCACTCTATAGCGCGATGTTTAAGCGAAGTTTGCGACTTCGCAACCGCAAGCCGATTTTGGCCGCGCAATTTTGCGACAATCTGGACAAGCAGTGCGTAAAGGACGACACTAACTAAGCAAATCACGATGGCGCCCGGCAAACGGACGCCCTATGGGGAGGCAGCGTGCGGTCCGACTATTGGGATCAGCCAGCATTTGAAACCATCCGGCCGCGCCGGTTGGTCGCCCCGGTTGTGTTCAACTCTGCCCATTCCGGTCGCGTCTATCCGGAGCGTTTCCTCGGCATGACCCGGCTCGACCATCTGTCGATCCGCCAATCCGAAGACGCCTGGGTCGATGAATTGTTCGGCCGCGCGCCTCATCTCGGCGCACCCATGCTCCGGGCCCACTTCCCCCGCGCCTATCTCGACGTGAACAGAGAGCCCTGGGAGCTCGACCCGGCCATGTTCGTCGAGCCGCTGTCCGACCGATTCAACACCACCTCGCCGCGCGTGGCGGCGGGCCTCGGCACGCTGGCGCGCGTCGTCGCCGAGAACAAGCCCATCTATCGCGAACGCCTGACCCTCGACGATGCCCGCATGCGCATCGAGGGCATCTACCACCCTTACCACGCCGCTCTGCAAAAGCTGCTGAGCGAAGCCATCACCGCTTTCGGTGTCGCCTTGCTGATCGATTGTCACTCCATGCCGCGCATCAGCCGTTCCGGCGAGATGGCCGCACCCGATATCGTGCTCGGCGACCGCTATGGTACTACCTGCGCCCCGGGCCTGGTCGATCTGGTCGAAACCATCTTCACCGGCGCTGGCCTCAAGGTCGCCCGCAACCGGCCCTATGCCGGCGGCTTTGCCACGCGCACCTACGGTCGCCCGCAGCATGGCGTGCATGCGCTCCAGATCGAGATCAGCCGGCACCTCTATATGAACGAAGTCACGCTCGCCAAAAATCACAGCTTCGACGCCGTCAAAGGCCTGATCGAACGCCTGATCTTCGCCCTGATCGGACTCGACCTCGTCGCCCTCGCCGGCAGCCAGCCCATCCCGGAGAAGCTGGCGGCGGAGTAGCTTTACCGCTCCCACCTGCGACGTCATTCCCGCGAAAGCGGGAATCCACCTTTGCAGACCACCCAGGAAAGATTCCCGCTTTCGCGGAAATGACCCCGTAGATAGAAGAACCTACCTCAGTAGACCTCATGGTGCGCTCGTCGAACCACGAGGTCGTGGCCCGGACCCTTCCATGACCATCGATCTCGCCAAAATCGAAGCCACCCTGCTGGCTGCCGCCGATGCCGCCGCGACACGGACCCTGCCGCTGTTCCGCACCGCCCTGGCGATCGACAACAAATACCAGGTCGGGTTCGATCCCGTGACCGAGGCCGATCGTGGTGCTGAGACCGCCATCCGCGCCGTCATCGCCGAAGCCTTCCCAGATCACGCCATCATCGGCGAGGAATGGGGCTCGAGCGGCGACAGCCCCTATACCTGGATCATCGACCCGGTCGACGGCACCCGCGCCTTCATCTCCGGAGCACCGGTCTGGGGCACGCTGATCGGCTTCGCCGAGGACGGCGTCGCCATTGCCGGCCTCATGAGCCAGCCCTTCATCGGCGAGACCTTCCTCGCCATCCCCGGCCGCTCCACCTATCGCCGCGGCGGCACCACTATTATCCCCAACCGCACGAGCGGCCAGACCGAGCTGGCGCCTTCCCGCGTCTTCACCACTACGCCGAACCTGTTCAAGGGGGAGCACTGGGCCAAGTGGGAAGCCGTGGAATCGGCCACCCGGCTGCAGCGCTTTGGCATGGATTGCTACGGCTATGCCCTGCTCGCGGCAGGCCATGCCGACCTCGTCATCGAGCCGTTCCTCAACACTTACGACATCGCTGCGCTGGTCCCGATCATCCGCGAAGCCGGCGGCGCCATCGCCTGCTGGGACGGCAGCGAACCCACGCCGGGCGGCGACGTCGTCGCCGCCGCGACCCCGGAACTACTGGAAAAGGCGCTGGCGCTGGTCAACGCGAACTAGGGAGGCACGCTTCCACCCAACACGGGCTTTCCCTCGGACTTGATCCGAGAGCTATTCGCCGTTTGTGCCGTGTTGAGAGTGACCCTCGGGTCAAGCCGAGGGAAGCGACTGTGGGTGGGAACCATCCTGCCCCTACGTGCTCTGTTCGGTAATAAACGCGTCGAACGCCGCGAATACCTGTCCACGGATCATGTCGTTTTCCATGAACAGTTCATGCCGCGCGCCTGCGATCACTACATGCCGCCCGGTGCGCATCCGCAATCCCAGCCGCTCGATCGCCGCAGCCGATACAACCTCGTCCCGCGCCGCCGCCAGCATCAACAGCGGCGTCCGCATCCGGGCGGGAAAACTGTCGCGATTGGCTTCGGCCATGGCCTCCATCGCCGCGGCCACCCAGCGTACTGTGGGTGCCGCGATCTCCAGCCCCGGCCGCGCCTTCACCACGTCGACCATGCGCATATAGCGGATCAGGTCGGACGTCAGCGGGTTACCCGGGAATGTCGTCTCGGACGCCGGCTTGTCCGCCTTGCGGGCGATGGGCATCCGCCCCAGTCCGACAAAACTCAGCGCTTCGGCGACCTTGGCCATGCCGGCCATGCTCAGCGGCTGACGATCGAGCGCTACCATCGGCGCCGACAGGAAGATGCGGTCGAACATCAGCCGGTCATTGGCCCCTGCATGGAGCGAGGCCAGCCCGCCCATCGAATGGCCCACCAGATAGAAGGGCGGCGGGCAATCGGGCAGCAGGATTTCGCCGTGAAAGCTCCTCAGGTCAGTCCAGTAATCCTCGAACTTGTCGACATAGCCGAGCTTCTTGTTGCCGATCAGCCGGTCCGACCCACCCTGCCCACGCCAGTCGAAGGTCGCGACAGAAAACCCCCGCCGGCGGAAATCGGCAATCGTCTCGAAATACTTCTCGATGAATTCGGTACGCCCCTGCACGAGACAGATCGTCCCGCGATGCGCTCCCTCCGATTTCGGCCACAGCGCATAGCGCAACTGCACATTGTCGCTGGTCTTGAAGAAGCCGGCGCGCGCGCCCTCGGGAATGGGGTTGGTCGGAATATTGACCAGATCAGGTCCATTCGGGTCGACAACGGCGTTCATGGGCATCCCCGGCGAGAGTATCCTGTCTTACACCAGAGCCGTTGCCAAAAGAAAACCAGCGCACCTTTTGAGGTACGCTGGCTTCCTTTATTTGCGGCCCGTGCGGGGGGCGGGTGACGGAGCCGCATTGGGGTTGTGAAGAGGTGTCCCTCAGCACATGCCCCGTTATAGCCCCGCCAGCCTGAACTCGAACGGACTGGACCGTTCATATTCGGTTCAGAATCTTCTAGCCGGGCCGCAGGCAAAATGGCTCCAGTGGAGCGATTTTAGGCAAGAAGGCCATGAGAGCTAAGCTCGAATGGCAACCTCAAGCTGGATTCCGGCCTCCGCCGGAATGACATCGCGCATGTGCCAATTTCTGCAACAAACTGACCCCCTTGAACCGGAAAATCGGTCCCCCATATTTCAATCGTTCGCCGGGTTACCCGGGAACCCCGACCTCGCGCATCACCGCTCGCCTATTGCTGGGAGCGCTGACGAGACCACCGGGACATCCACGTTGCTCACAGGAGAATGTGACATGCAGACCATCGATTTTTCCCCCTTCTATCGCTCCACCGTCGGCTTTGACCGCGTCTTCAACCGCCTCGACAACCTTGTTGGGCAGGAAGCCAAGACCTATCCTCCCTACAATATCGAGCGCACCGGCGAAGACGCCTACCGCATCTCGATCGCCGTTGCCGGCTTCGCCAATGGCGACATTGCCATCGAGACCAAGGAAAACAGCCTGGTCGTGAAGGGCGCCAAGCCTGCCGATACCGCTGAGAAAGCCCGTGAATTCCTCCATCGCGGCATTGCCGAGCGCGCCTTCGAACTGCGCTTCCAGCTTGCCGACTATGTCGAGGTCCACGGCGCCACTCTCGAGAACGGCCTGCTGCATCTGGAACTGAAGCGCGAGCTGCCCGAAAGCAAGAAGCCGCGTTCGATCCAGATCAATGGCGGCACCCAGCCCACGATCGAGGACAAGTCGGTTAACTAGCCGCGCAGTCTTCCGCGTCGGCTGGTCCCGTAGACCAACGACACCTCCCGGTGACGATGAGGGCGCAGTCCGCAAGGGCTGCGCCTTTTCAGTTGCGCCGGTCACGTCATCCAACCACAATTCGGGCATGACGGACCCAACGTTCAAGCGCTGGTACAAATACGCCGAGAGCGCCAGAAACCAGCCACCGCGACCGCTATTGGTTGAGGCCGCCGGTCTTGCAGCTGCACGCGACACGGCCATCGATATCGGCTCAGGTGCCCTGAACGACGCCCGCTTTCTTCTCGATGCCGGCTTCTCTGAGGTTACCGCTGTGGACGGCGCACCAATCGCGCAGGCCACCGCCGATACGTTGCCCGCCGATCGTTTTACCTACGCTATCTCTCGCTTTGAAGATCACGCCTTCCCGGTGGGTGCCTATGACTTGGTCAGCGCGCAATATGCCCTACCCTTCATCCCGCCCGATCATTTTGACCGGGTGTTCGCCGCCATTCTCGCCTCGTTGAGACCGCAGGGCATCCTTGTGGGACAGTTCTTCGGCGATCGCGACGAATGGGTGGGCCTGCCGGGCATGACATTTCACTCGGCCGCCGCCGCCCAGGCCCTGCTCGCTCCGCTTAATGTTCTGGCCTTTCGGGAAGAAGACGACCCCAATAGCCAAACCCTGCGCGGCGGCACCAAGCACTGGCACCTGTTTGACTTCATCGCCCGCCGTGAATGAGCCGGCAGATACTGCTTTCCTACGCTTTCCTATACAAAAGTTGGAAATTTCCTATTTTCTGTGACGGAATGGTGGCAAAGGCGCTTGCTCACAGTTTGGAATTATGCAAATGTGCAGTCGTTAGGGCAGCACGCCTGTCCTATCTGACGCGTCGCCCCGCTCTCCGCGGCAAGCACGCACGCTGGTCCGGCTGGCCCGCTTTACATGAGCGGAAACGGATAGGCGGAGCTAATATAGCTCGAAGTTTGAGCGGCCATTTGGATGCAGCGCCGCTCCCCACGCATGGACGTATTTGCTCTTTCGAGCCGTACCGTAGTACGACCCGCTTGAACAACGCGCCCACCAGAGGACGAGACCGCATCCAGCCCGCCGACAACGGCACCATCAGGATGCACACGACATAGCGACAGAGCCCGGCAGCGGGCGCGACCAACGAACGAGGAACACGATATGGCCCACGCGCGGAACGGATCCCAAACTCCCGTCACGACGAGCACCAATCGCAAAACCTTGATCGAGCACGGTCGCCGCGTCGCCACCGGCCGTCCCGAGGCGCAAGGCCTCTATGATCCGGCCAACGAGCATGATGCCTGCGGCATCGGCATGATCGCCAACATCAAGAACAAGCCCAGCCACGAAGTGGTCGAGAAGGGTCTCGAAATCCTCGAGAACCTCGAGCACCGCGGCGCTGTGGGCGCTGATCCTCTGATGGGCGATGGCGCCGGCATTCTGGTGCAGACCCCGCATGCCTTCTTCCAGAAGGTCATGGATTTCGCGCTGCCCGAAAAGCATCAATACGCCGTGGCGATGCTGTTCTATCCCAACATTGTTGCGCTGCGTGATCGCTGCGCCGAGGCCGTGCGCGGCTGCCTCGCCCGCGAGGGCCTGCAGCTGCTGGGCGAACGCGTCGTTCCCTTCGACAATTCCAAGCTAAGCGAAGGCGTCATCGCCACCCAGCCCGCTATCGAGCAGATGGTGATCGCGCGCCCCGAAGGCCTGACGCTGGATGAATTCGAGCGCAAGCTCCTCATCGTGCGCAAGGTCATCTCCAACACCGTCTATGCTGAAGTGCCCGAGAGCAACAGCGATAACGGCTTCTATGTCGTGTCGATGTCGGCCCGCACCATTGTCTATAAGGGCATGTTCCTGGCCTACCAGCTCGGCGCTTTCTATCCGGACCTGTCCGACGAGAGCTTCGAATCGGCCATCGCGCTCGTGCACCAGCGCTTCTCAACCAACACCTTCCCGTCCTGGAAGCTGGCCCACCCCTACCGCATGACCACCCACAATGGTGAAATCAACACCATCCGTGGCAACGTCAACTGGATGGCCGCCCGCCAGGCATCGGTCAGCTCGCCGCTCTTCGGCGACGACATCACCAAGATCTGGCCGATCTCCTACGAAGGCCAGTCCGACACGGCCTGCTTCGACAACGCGCTCGAATTCCTCGTGCGCGGCGGCTATTCGCTGCCGCATGCGGCCATGATGCTGATCCCCGAAGCCTGGGCCGGCAACCCGCTCATGGATGAGACGCGCCGCGCCTTCTATGAGTACCACGCTGCCCTGATGGAGCCGTGGGACGGCCCCGCCGCCATGTCGCTCAGCGATGGCCGCTACGTCGTCGCCACCCTCGATCGAAACGGCCTGCGCCCCGCCCGTTACCTGGTGACGCGCGAAGGCCACGTCGTGCTCGCCTCCGAATCCGGCGTGCTCGATATCCCAGACGAGGACATCGTGGAGCGCTGGCGCCTGCAGCCGGGCCGCATGCTGCTGCTCGATCTGGAAGAAGGCCGCATCATCTCCGACGAAGAGATCAAGCGCACCCTCGCCACCAAGAATCCCTATGCCGAATGGCTGGCCCGCACGCAGATCGTGCTGGAAGACCTGCCGCCGACCGAGCCCAAGGCCCCGATCACCACCGAGGCTTTGCTCGATCGCATGCAGGCGTTCGGCTATACCCAGGAAGACGTCAAGCTGCTGATGGCGCCGATGGCCACCACCGGTCAGGAAGCCGTTGGTTCGATGGGTACCGACACCCCGCTGTCGGCGCTGAGCCAGCAGCCCAAGCTGCTCTATACCTATTTCAAGCAGAACTTCGCCCAGGTCACCAATCCGCCGATCGATCCGATCCGCGAGGAATCGGTGATGAGCCTGGTGTCGTTCATCGGCCCGCGCCCCAATATCTTCGATCTCGTCGGCGGCAGCCGCGAGAAGCGCCTTGAAGTGCGTCAGCCCATTCTCACCAACGAGGATCTCGAAAAGATCCGCGCCATCGGTGATATGCAGGACAACCAGTTCAAGACCAAGACCATCGACATCACCTACCCCGCCGATATGGGCGCGGTGGGCATGGAAGCGGCCATATCAGCCATCTGCGAAGAGGCCGAGGCCGCCGTCCGTGGCGAATACAACATCATCATCCTCAGCGACCGGCGCATTGCCGCCGACCGGCTGGATATCCCGACGCTGCTGGCGCTGGCCGCCGTGCATCACCACCTGATCCGCAAGGGCCTGCGCACCTCGACGGGCCTGGTGGTCGAAACCGGCGAAGCCCGCGAAATCCACCACTTCGCCATGCTGGCCGGCTACGGCGCCGAAGCCATCAACCCTTATCTGGCCTTCGAGGCGCTGCAGGCTCTGCATGCCGAGGGTAACTACCCCGAGGAAGTGTCATCAGACGAAGTCGTCTACCGCTACATCAAGTCGGTGGGTAAGGGCCTGCTCAAGGTCATGTCCAAGATGGGCATCTCGACCTACCAGTCCTATTGCGGCGCGCAGATTTTCGACGCCGTCGGTCTCAGCACCGAGTTCGTCAACAAGTACTTCTTTGGCACTGCCACCTCGATCGAAGGCGTCGGCCTCAAGGAGGTCGCCGCCGAAACCGTGCGCCGCCACAGCCTGGCCTTCGGCGACGACGCGGTGCTGCGCCGCTCGCTCGATGTCGGCGGGGAATACGCCTATCGCATCCGCGGCGAAAAGCACGCCTGGAGCCCCGACGTCGTGTCGGACCTCCAGCACGCCGTCCGCACCAAGGATGAGTCCCCCGAAACCGCGCAGGACCGCTACAACAGCTTCGCCGCCCGCGTGAACTCGGGCGAAAACGGCTATCTCGCCATCCGCAACCTGTTCGACATCAAGCCGCTGGGCGACGCCGTACCAACAGACGAAGTCGAACCGGCGGTAGACATCGTCAAGAAGTTCGTCACCGGCGCCATGAGCTTCGGCTCGATCAGCCGTGAGGCCCATACGACGCTGGCCGTCGCCATGAACCGCATTGGCGGCAAGTCCAACACCGGCGAAGGCGGCGAAGAGCCCGATCGCTACAAGCCGCTGCCCGATGGCAGCCGGAACCCGCTCCGCTCTGCCATCAAGCAGATCGCCTCGGGCCGCTTTGGCGTCACCACCGAATACCTGGTCAATGCCGATGCGTTGCAGATCAAGGTCGCGCAGGGCGCCAAGCCCGGCGAAGGCGGCCAGCTGCCCGGCCACAAGGTCGACTGGATCGTCGCCAAGACCCGTCACTCGACGCCCGGCGTGGGCCTTATCTCCCCGCCGCCGCACCACGACATCTATTCGATCGAAGATCTCGCCCAGCTCATTTACGATCTCAAGAACGTCAACGAAGAGGCCGATATCTCGGTCAAGCTGGTCTCCGAAGTCGGTGTCGGCACGGTTGCAGCCGGCGTCGCCAAGGCGCGCGCCGATCACATCACCGTCTCCGGCTATGATGGCGGCACCGGCGCTTCACCCCTGACCTCGCTCAAGCATGCCGGCGGGCCCTGGGAAATCGGCCTGGCAGAAACCCACCAGACCCTGGTGCTCAACCGCTTGCGCTCGCGCGTCGTTCTCCAGGTCGATGGCGGTCTCAAGACCGGTCGCGACGTGCTGATCGGCGCCTTGCTCGGCGCCGACGAGTTCGGCTTCTCGACCGCGCCGCTGATCGCGGCCGGCTGCATCATGATGCGCAAGTGCCACCTCAACACCTGCCCGGTTGGCGTCGCCACCCAGGATCCGGTGCTGCGCAAGCGCTTCAAGGGCACGCCCGAGCACGTCATCAACTACTTCTTCTTCATCGCCGAGGAACTGCGTGGCCTGATGGCCGCAATGGGTGCCCGCACCCTGCGCGAGCTGACCGGCCGCTCCGATCTGCTCGACCAGAAGAAGCTGGCCGACTATTGGAAGACCGAAGGCGTCGACTTCACCAAGCTTTTCTACAAGCCCGAGCCGATTGGCGGCGACACACTCTATCACTCCGAATTCCAGAACCATCATCTGGAAGCCGTGCTCGATCGCAAGCTGATCGAACTGGCCCAGCCCGCGCTGGACAATGGCACCCCGGTGCAGATCGAGCTGCCCATTCGCAGCCGCGACCGGTCCGCCGGCGCTATGCTTTCGGGCGCGGTGGCGCGCAAGTATGGCCATGAGGGCCTGCCTGACGACACCATCTCGATCCGGCTCAACGGCACGGCGGGACAGGCTTTCGGCGCGTTCCTCGCCCGCGGCATTTCCATCGACATGGTGGGCGACGCCAACGACTATGTCGGCAAGGGCCTCAGCGGTGGCCGCATCGTTGTGCGCCCGTCCGACAAGATCGGCATCGTGCCGGAAAAGTCGATCATCGTCGGCAACACCGTGCTCTACGGCGCCATCTCAGGTGAGTGCTACTTCCGCGGCATCGCCGGCGAGCGTTTCGCCGTGCGCAATTCGGGCGCCGTCGCCGTGGTCGAGGGCACCGGCGATCATGGTTGCGAATACATGACCGGCGGCGTCGTCGTCGTCATCGGCCAGACCGGCCGTAACTTCGCCGCCGGCATGTCGGGCGGTGTGGCCTATGTCCTCGACGAGGACGAGACCTTCCGCAGCCGTTGCAACCTCGCCATGGTCGAACTCGAACCGGTGACCGAGGAAGAAGAACTGATGCAGAAGCTCCACCACCACGGTGGGGACCTCGAATGGCATGGTCGCGTCGACATATCGGGCGACATGACCAAGCATGACGACGAGCGCCTGCACCAGCTTATCTCCAACCACCTGCACTATACCGGCTCGACCCGCGCCAAGTTCATCCTCGACAACTGGGTCGAGATGCGTCCGAAATTCGTCAAGGTGATGCCGGTCGAATACCGCCGCGCCATCAAGGAGATGGAAAAGAAGCGCGCGTCCGGCATGGGCATGGCGGCGGCGGAATAGCGTGGTGATGCAGGTCTATGGCGACCTTCAGTCGGGCAACTGCCTGAAGGTCAAGTATATCGCCGATGCCCTCGGCGTGCCCTACGAATGGCGCGACGTGCCCAGCGGCACCGGCGCCACCACGACATCAGAATTCCTCGCCCTCAATCCGGCGGCGCAGGTTCCGGTGATCGTGCTCGATGACGGCAGGGTGCTGGCGCAATCCAACGCCATCCTGCGCTATTTGGCGCGGGACAGCCGCTTCCTGCCGGCCGATGCCTTTGCGGCGGCCAAGGTCGATGAATGGCTGTTTTGGGAGCAATATAGCCATGAGCCCTATGTGGCTGTGGCGCGGGCGCATGTGGTCTACAAAGGTCACACCATTGAAAGCCGCGACGCCAATCTGGTGGCGCGTGCCGAAAAGGCGCTCGATCGGTTGGAACAGGCTTTGAGCGGGAGTGACTTCCTCACCGGCCCGGCTCTGACCATCGCCGATATCGCGCTCTTGGCTTATACCCGCCTGTCTCCGCAGGGCGGTTTCGATCTCACGGGGCGGCCCGCCATCCGGCGCTGGATTGCCGCCTGCGAACAAGAACTCGGACTACCTGCCCTTGCGGCAGTGAATTAGGAGACAAGCCATGGGCAAGGTAACAGGCTTCCTCGAAATCGAACGCGAAGAGCCCCGGTACGAACCGGCGTCCGACCGCATTCGCCATTTCGGCGAATTCACCATTCCGATGAGCGAAGGCCGCATCGTCGATCAGGCAGCACGCTGCATGGATTGCGGCATTCCCTTCTGCCACGGCGATACCGGCTGTCCGGTGCACAACCAGATTCCCGATTGGAACGACCTCGTCTTCAACGGCGACTGGGAAGAAGCCGCGCGCAACCTGCACTCGACCAACAACTTCCCCGAATTTACCGGCCGCATCTGCCCCGCCCCCTGCGAGGAAGCCTGCACGCTGAACCTGGAAGACGTGCCCGTCGCCATCAAGACCGTTGAACAGGCCATTGCCGACCGCGCCATCAAGAATGGCTGGATCAAGCCACAGATCAACCCGAGCAAGTCAGGCAAGTCCGTCGGCATCGTAGGCTCGGGCCCCGCTGGCATGTCTGCCGCCCAGCAGCTCGCCCGCGCCGGGCACGATGTGCATGTCTATGAGCGCGAACCCAAGGCCGGCGGCCTGATGCGCTACGGCATTCCCGACTTCAAGATGGAGAAGGATCACATCGATTTCCGCGTCGAGCAGATGCAGGCTGAGGGTGTCACCTTCCATTATGGCGTCAATGTCGGCGTCACCACGCCCTTGGCCGAACTACAAGGCAAACACGACGCTGTGCTGCTCTGCGGTGGCTCCGAGAAGCCGCGCGACGTCGATAGCGAAGGCACCGACCTCAACGGCGTCCACTACGCCATGCCCTTCCTCGTGCAGCAGAACCGCCGCCTCGGCGGCGAGGATGTCAGCAACGAAGTCCAACTGACCGCTGCCGGCAAGCACGTGGTCGTCGTCGGCGGTGGCGACACCGCCAGTGACTGTGTCGGCACCAGCTTCCGTCAGGGCGCCATTGCCGTCACCCAGCTCGATGTGCGCCCCATGCCGCCAGAGCTCGAAAACAAGCTGACCAACTGGCCCAACTGGGCGGTCAAGATGCGCACCTCCTCGTCGCAGGCCGAAGGCGCCATCCGCGAATTCGCCGCCGGCACGATGAAAATCATCGGCAATGCCAAGGGTCAGGTCACCGGCGTCGAATGCGCCCGCGTCGACCGCAAGCGTCAGCCTATCCCCGGCACCGAATTCATCATCAAGGCCGACCTGGTGCTGCTCGCCATCGGCTTCGCCCATCCTATCCACGAAGGCATGCTGACCGAACTCGGCGCCCAGCTCGACAAGCGCGGCAACCTGTTTGCCGACACCATGAGCTACAAGACCACGGTGCCCAAGGTCTACGCCGCCGGCGACATGCGCCGCGGCCAGTCCCTGGTGGTCTGGGCCATCCGCGAAGGCCGCCAGGCCGCCCGCTCGATCGACTACGACCTCATGGGCAAGACGGATCTGCCGCGGTAACGGCGGCAAGGCTGGATAGGTTTGATCCAATCCGCCACAGCGCGTCATCCTCGGGCTTGACCCCAGGGCTCTTCACTTGCCGTGCCATCATCAAGTGCAACACCCTCGGGTCAAACCCGAGGGTGACGCTCGGTGGGTGTGATCGAGGCCGCGCTGTAGCGCATCCGCAACGTCGATGCTAACAGTCTGCTGGCCAATTCGACCCTCTGCTAACCGGAATCGCGCATGACCCAGAAGCCTTATGTCGTCGATGAGCTGATCTCCGCCAAGGCCATCGCCGCCCGCGTCGAGGCCCTGGCCAAAGAGATTTCCACCCACTTTGCCGATACCGACAAACTGGTGGTCGTCGGCCTGCTGCGTGGCTCCTTCATCTTCATCGCCGATCTGGTGCGCGAGATCGACCTGCCGGTTGAGGTCGATTTTCTCGAAGCCTCGTCCTACGGCAATTCCACCGAATCGAGCCGCGAGGTCCGCATCCTCAAGGATTTGCGCGGCGAGATTCAGGGCCGCGACGTGCTGGTCGTGGAAGACATTGTCGATACCGGTCACACGCTCAAGCACGTGCTCGAAATCCTCGAGACCCGCCACCCGCGCCGCATCGCGGTTTGCGCCCTGCTTAACAAGCCCAGCCGCCGCGAGACCGACGTGCAAGCCAAGTGGGTCGGCTTCGATATTCCCGATAAGTTCGTCGTCGGCTACGGCATCGACTACGCCCAGCGCAATCGCAACCTGCCCCATATAGGCGCCGTCCGCTTCATTGACTGAACCGCCTAGCGGCCGCTGTCATTGCTCTCGGCCTCCGCCAGCGGATCGAAGCCGACGCCGAACGCGTCGACCCGGCCGATCGGCGCGGTCATTAGCTGCTCGAGTGTAAACGGCGGCGCGCTGGCTGGCACACCGCTCGCCGTCAACAGATCCCCCGCCCGCTGCGGAATCCGGCTGAGCGGAATCACCGCCCCCGCCACTTCGAGCAACCGGATCTGCCCCAATCCCTGATAGGGCGGCCGCAGCATGGCCGCGGCATCGGTGCCCTGCAGCGGATCGGCCACCGCCACGGTCATGCTGCCACCACGGTAAAATGTCCGGATGCTCTGGCTCAGATAGAAGGCCAGCTTGTCCGACCCGGCGGTCGAAAAGTGGATGCCGTCATCCTTGCGCATCCGCGCATTCTGGCCGTTCACGTCTGGACCGTGCGAGGAATACTTCCCGTCCTCACCCAGGAACCGCTCGTAGATATCGAGGAATTCCGCCCCGCCCGAGAAGCTGGCCAGCCGCTGGATATTGCTGATCTGGCTGATCGCCGCCGAGTATTCGGTTTTAGACATGGGCGGCAGGCCGATCCAGATCACCGGCTTGCGCGCGGCGCGCAGCGTGCCGAGGAATTCGGCGATCCTGGCCTGATAAGCCACGTTCCACGGGTCGGTCAGCGGGGCAACCGACTCGCCATTGACCTTGAGTTCCTGCCGATCGTTGATCCCCATGATTACCACCGCCAGGTCAAAACTATCGGCGGCGGTCTGCTCGGCGATCGCCTTGTCCCAATCGAAGAAGTCATCGCGCACGAAGCCCGATGAGCTGACGCCTTGGTTGATCACCACCAAATTGGGGTCCTCGGCATAGAGCCGCTCCAGCGCCTTGCTGAGGTCGATGGCCAGCGAGTCCCCGAACACGGCAACACGCGTCGCGTCGGCCGCCTTCTCGATCTGTGGTTTGGGCGGCGGTAGGCTGGCCTGTGGCTGCGGCTGGCGCCTTGGCTGTTGCGGCTGCTCCACTGGTGCCGGCTGCGGCTCGGGCTCGCCGAACAGCAGGTCGAACAGGGTACGGCGCCGCTGCTGCTGCGCCACCAAGACCGTTTCGTTCTGGGCAAACACCGGCGCCACGTCGACAAAGACGAACAGCGCCACCACCAATGCTAAGACGAAGCGGATCACGTCAAACTCACGCAACGAACCGATGCCTCTCATCTAGCAAAATCGGGCCCGGAGCGCCACCAGGGTCGCCCCAACGTTACTGCGCGGCAGCCAATGCCTCATAGGCGGCTTCGGTGATGAAGCCGTCCGCCACCTCGCCGCGCGCCGCCTGGAAGCGGGCATAGGCCTCCTGCGTGATCGGGCCCAACCGCCCATCCACCGCGCCCTGGTAGAGCCCGAGGCGGATAAGCGCCTCCTGAATGGCCTTGCGCTGCGACAGGTTGGGGAAACGCGTACTGCGCGGCCAGTCATCCGCAAAGCCGCCGCCGCCCTTGAGGCGATCGGTCATATGCGCCACCGACATGGCGTAGCTGTCGGAGAAATTGTAGCCCTTTAGCACCAGATAGTTCTGGGTCATCAGGAATTTGGGGCCATCCCGACCTGTCGGCACGTAAAGGAAGACCGGCAGGTTCGGATCGTTGAACTGCCGTCCGGCTACGCGGGTAATGCCGCGCTCGGCGAAGAACGACACCGGCCGCATCTGCGTCCGCGTCGCCAGCAGGTAGTCGAATCCGTCCGGCACCACCACTTCCATGCCCCAGTCGACACCAGGCTGATAGCCGAGGTCGCGCAGGAACCGCGCGCTGGTCGCCAGTGCATCGGCCAGCGAATTGTGCAGATCGACCCGTCCATCACCGTCGCCATCAGTGCCATGCGCCACGACATTGGATGGATTGACCTGCAAATGCCCGATGGCCCCCGCCCACGAACCGACCAGGCTCTGTGCATCGAGCGGCCCACGCTGCACAAGTTGCAGCGCCGCGATGAGGTCGGCCTCATCCTCGACCAGCCGGGTGCGCCGCTGGTGCACCAGCGTGGCCAGCGAGCGGACGATCGGACGGATCAAACCGTCATTGCCGAGCACCGCGCCATAATCGGTCTCCATGCCCCAGATGGCGCCGAGCAGGTAGGGATCGACGCCATAGCTCTGTCCCACCGCACTAAAGAGCGCATCATTGCGGCTGATCGCCGCCTGGCCGCGCTCGATGCGGCCGGAGGTGACGCGCCCCTCGATATAGTCCCACATAGGCGTCGTAAATTCGGGCTGCGCCGTCACCAGATCCGGCACCCGCGGATCGGGCGTCATGCCCGCCATGGCGCGATCATAGGTCTCCCCGCTCACCCCCGCCGCCAGCGCCTTCGCCCGAAAATTGGCGATGAAACTGTCAAAGCTCTCAACAGGCTGCGCGAAGGTGGGGGTGGAAGTCAGCAGCGTTAGAATAACGAGTATGAAACGCACAAAATTTCTCCCACCCACTGCACGTCACCCTCGGGCTTGACCCGAGGGCTCGGCACTTACGGAGCTATCGTCGAAGTGAAGACTCCTCGGGTCAAGCCCGAGGATGACGATCAAGTTCTTGGTAGCGAAATCGCCTACCGATTCCGCGTCATCAAATGCCGTTCCCAGGCATAAGCCGACGCGACGATCTCGTTGAGATCGTCATGCTGCGGCACCCAGCCGAGAAGGCTGCGCACCTTCTCGCCGGTCGCCGTGATCGAGGCCGGATCGCCGGCCCGGCGCGGACCCTCGTCGACACGGAAATTGACGCCGGAGATATTGCGCACCGTGTCGACCACCTGACGCACCGAATAGCCCTGCCCGTAGGCACAGTTGAGCGTCGTGCTGTCGCCCCCCGCACGCAGATGCTTGAGCAGCAGCGCATGCGCCGCGATCAGGTCGGTCACATGGATATAGTCGCGCACGCAGGTGCCGTCGGCCGTTTCGTAATCGGTGCCGAATATGTCCATCTTCTCGCGCTGGCCGAGCGCGGTCTGGCACGCCACCTTGATCAGATGCGTCGCCAGCGGCGTCGATTGCCCGCTGCGCTTGCCCGGATCGGCGCCCGCGACGTTGAAATACCGCAGCACGCCATAGGTCATGGGATGGGCGGCGGCGACGTCGGCCAGCATCCACTCGGTCATGAGCTTCGAGCGGCCATAGGGCGACATGGGGTTGAGCGCCGTGGTCTCGACCACAGGCGCCAGTCCGGTCATGCCGTAGACTGCTGCGGTTGACGAGAAGATGAAGTGCTTGACCCCGCTTTTCACCGCCGCCTCGATCAGGTTGCGCGAGGTCGCCGTGTTGTTCCCATAATACTTGAGCGGGTCGGTGACCGACTCAGGCACCACGATCGAGCCGGCGAAATGCACGATCTCGGTGATGCCGTGCTTGTCGATCAGCCGCCGCACCAGCTCGATATCGCCGGCATGGCCCGGCTCGAAAATCGCACGGCCGTCGATGGCCCAATCGAAACCAGTCACCAGATTATCAAGCACGACAACGGTTTCACCCGCATCGGTCAGGTTCAGCACCATATGGCTGCCGATATATCCAGCGCCTCCGGTTACCAGCACGGCCATCTGTTAACTCCCGTATCGCAAACGCTATTTTGCCCAGATGATATTTTAGGGAGCTTCAGATAGCTATACGTCGATCGCAGATATGGAGTACTCGATTTGCCCAAACGCGTCAGAACGGCCGTGTTTCCCGTTGCCGGCCTCGGAACCCGTTTTTTGCCGGCGACCAAGGCCCTGCCCAAGGAAATGCTGACCGTCGTCGACCGGCCGCTGATCCAGTACGCCGTCGATGAGGCCCGCGAAGCTGGCATCGAGCACTTCGTTTTCGTCACCGGCCGCAACAAGGGCGTCATCGAGGACCATTTCGACCGCCAGTTCGAGCTCGAGACTACGCTGGAACTGCGCGGCAAGTCCGCAGCGCTCGATGAGCTGCGCAAGGACCTGCCCTCGGCCGGCCGCACCAGCTTTACCCGCCAGCAGGAACCGCTCGGCCTGGGCCACGCGGTCTGGTGCGCCCGTGACATCGTGGGCGAAAACCCCTTCGCCCTGTTGCTGCCCGACATGCTGTTCAAGGGCCAGCCGGGCGTGCTCAAGCAGATGATGGACGCCTATGAGGAAACCGGCGGAAACATTATCGCCGTAGAGGAAGTGCCCGAAAGCGACGTCTCGTCCTATGGCGTGGTCAAGCGTGGCGAAGGTCCCGACAACGGCTTCCAGCTCACCGGCATGGTCGAAAAGCCCAAGCGCGAGGACGCGCCGTCGAACCTGATCATTTCGGGCCGCTATATCCTGCAGCCGGAAATTTTCAGCCTGCTCGCCGACCAGCCGCGCGGCGCCGGCGGCGAAATCCAGCTCACCGACGCCATGCAGACCCTGATCCACAGCCAGAAGTTCACCGGCGTCAAATATGTCGGCCAGAGCTTCGACTGCGGCTCCAAGATCGGCTTCCTGACGGCCAATGTCGTCTACGCCCTCGATCGCGACGATATCCGCCCCGGCTTCGTCCGCGAATTGCGCAAGCTCGACCTCGACGAACACCTCTAGCACGTGCCGTATTCACCTCTCCCTCCGGGGAGAGGTGGTAGCGCCTAGCGCGACAGTGTAATTCCCAGCGTCACACGATGCGCGTCCTGCGGCCCGTTGGCGGTGCTGTCGGCGTGGTCGTAGTCGTAATCGGCGGTAACGGCGGTATGGGCGTTGACCTTGTAGTCGGCGCCTGCGCCCCAACCGTAGCCGCTCTCGGTATTGGCATTGCCCACGAACCGGGCGCTGCGCCAATCGGCGAGCGCCCGCAGCGCCAGCCAGGAATTGACCGTGTAGCCGACCTCCGCCGTGGCCGCATATTCGATGCGCGTCGTACCGCCGGCATCGGGGCCGGGCGGCTCGACCTTGGTGGTGAACCCGGCGCGCATGCGCCAGGTGGGGTCCGGCGTGAAGGTGACATTGGCATCATAGAGCTGCGTCACCACCTCGCCCAGGCTCGCCTCGTCGAAGCGGCGCAGGCCAAGTCCGGTGGACGCCGTCGCCTCGAGAATGCCATTCCAGCGTCCGGTAACACCACCCTGAACACTGGCCGTAGTCGCATCGCTCTTGACCAGCAGCGCCGATGACGGCAGATCGAAAATGTCGCGGCCGACATCGGCTGTGCTAAAAACCTCGAAGATTGGCGTTGCCTGGAACCCCACGCGCAGCCCGCTGTCGAGCGACCACAGATTCTGGTCGGAATTATCGACTACCGTGCCATTTACCAGCGTGGTGGGACCATAGACATTGCGCTCGACGGCCCCGGTCACCCCGACATTGAACCGGCCCAATTGCCGCGTTACGCCCAACTCGACATCGCCGCTCAAGGTCTCCGAGGCGATCGCGACATTGGTCGCAAGGCCAGGCGAACCGGCCAACGCCTGGGTCAGCGAGAGGTTGCCGCTCGCGGTGAGCGCCGTGTTGCTATCGAGCGCATAGCCGCTCGTCAGTCCGAGCCGCAGCCCGGTGACATCGATCTGTCCCTCGAGCGGGCGCGTGACCTCGGCGCTGCCCGTTATGCTGATGGCCGAACGGCTGCCCTGATGATCGAAATTGACGCTGGGCACCAGCCGCACGTCGAAACGGTTGCCGGCAGTGGCGTTGGTATAGGTACCGCGCAGCGCCACCGACCAATCGACATCGAAAAATGGATCATAAGGCTCGCGCAGCGCTTCGCCATTGGTCAGCACCGGATCGGCGGGATAGAGCCCCGGCAGCAGACGCTGGTTATCGGCGTCCGAGCCATCGCCGGTGGCATGATCGGACGCAGCCAAGGCCGGCACGGCGATGCAGAGGGCGCAAACCGCTCCCGTCCGCCATATCAAATGCCGCATCCGCAAGGACAAGATCTGCTCCGCCAGCCGATTGAAAACGAATCGGCGTCCCGATTCGGCCCGCGCGCAAAGGCGCACCGGGCTCGGGGCGATCCTTCCATCTTATGGTTAACGAAACCTTGAGTTAGCGGACGGCTTCGACCTTGAGCACGGCCCCATCGCTGCCGGTGATGCGGACGCGCTGGCCCACCGGCAGGTCCGGACCGGCAACGCGCCAGACGGTGTCGCCCAGCACGATCCGCCCAAACCCCTGCGTGATGGCCTGCTCCAGCACCGCTTCCTGGCCGACATAGGTATCGGCCCGGCGATTGAGATAGGGCCGGTCGGTCGGCGCCGGCCGGCTGCGATTCCAGCGTACCCATATGGCGATGGCGACCAGCGACAGCACGCCAAAGATCAGCCACTGCATCGGCCAGCCGATCGGCTGGAACAGCGTGATCAGCCCGGTGATGATGCCGGCAATGCCCATCCACAGCATGAAGCCGCCGGGCACCACCAGTTCAAGCGCCAGCAGCACTAGCCCGGCCACGATCCACGACCACGGTCCATTGGCGGCGATGAAATCGATGACCTGCATGCTCTGCCCCTATTGCTGGCCGGCGCTCGGCGGACGGCCCGGTCGCGGCGCCGCCGGGGCCTGGCCGCCAAAGGTTTCCTTGGCGATTTCGGCAATGCCGCCGATGGCGCCAATGACGCTCGATGCCTCGACCGGCAGCATCAGGATCTTCTGGTTCGGCGAGGTCGCGATCGCCTCCAGCGCCTTGATGTAATTGTTGGCCACGAAGTAGTTGATGGCCTGCACATTGCCCGAGGCAATGGCGTCACTCACCATCTGCGTTGCCTTGGCTTCGGCTTCGGCCGAACGCTCGCGCGCCTCGGCGTCGCGGAACGCCGCTTCGCGCCGGCCTTCGGCTTCCAGCACCTGCGCCTGCTTGGCGCCTTCCGCCTGCAGGATCGCCGACTGACGACGGCCTTCGGCCTCCAGAATGGCGGCGCGCTTCTCGCGTTCCGCCTTCATCTGCCGGCCCATCGAATCCACCAGGTCCTTGGGCGGATCGATGTCCTTGATTTCGATACGGGTGATCTTGATACCCCAGGGCGACACAGCCGTATCGACGACGCGCAACAGACGCTCGTTGATCTCGTCACGATGGCTCAGGAGCTCATCGAGGTCCATCGAGCCCATCACCGTACGGATATTGGTCATCGTCAGGTTGAGGATGGCGTTCTCCAGCCCCGAGATTTCGTAGGCTGCCGCGGCCGCATCGAGGATCTGGTAGAAGGTCACGCCATTAGCGGTGATCGAGGCGTTGTCGCGAGTGATGACTTCCTGGTGGGGAACGTCGAGCACCTGCTCCATGACATTGATCTTCTTGCCGACGCTGTCGATGAACGGCACGATGAGGTTGAGTCCGGGCTTGAGCGTGCGCGTATATTTTCCGAACCGCTCGATCGTGTAATTGTAGCCCTGCGGGACTGTCTTGGCGCCGGCGAACAGCACCAGCAGCGCCAGAATACCAAGGCCGATCAGCGTGATGCTGAGTCCATCGAGCGCAAAGCCCTCAAATAATTCCATCGCCGATTCTCCCTTGGTCTTCATAGTCGTGACCTTATGGACGCCCGCATCCGGGCGCAACGTCGTGCTTTTCGGAACGAAGGCCAGTGCGGACTCGTTGCTGGGGCAGAACCCAATAGCGCTACGAGCCAGCCATGCCAGCGTCCCGTCCTATCTGGAAAGGCCAGTTGCGTCTTTCTCTGGTCTCCATCGCCGTGGAGCTTTACACGGCGACAAAGGCAAACGCCAAGCCCAGCTTCCGCCAAATTCACGAGCCCTCCGGCAAACCCATTCACTACGAAAAGGTCGTGGATGGCATTGGACCGGTGGACAAAGACGAAATCATGAAGGGGTTCGAATACGAGAAGGGCGACTATGTCCTTTTGACCGACAAGGAGATCGATGCGGTCAAGCTCGAAACCCGCAAGACGCTGGAACTGACCCAGTTCGTCGATAGCCAGGAAATCGACCCGCTCTATTTCGACAAGCCCTACTACCTGGTGCCCTCCGACGATCTGGCCGACGACGCCTTCGTGGTCATCCGCGATGCCCTGCGCCAGAGCAACAAGATCGGCCTCGGCCAACTCGCCCTGCGCGGCAAGGAATACCTCGTCGCCATCAAACCGGCGGGCAAGGGCCTGCTGCTCGAAACGCTGCATTACGAAACCGAACTGCGCAATGCCGACCCATACTTCTCCGATATCCCGGCCAAGAAGGCCGATCCCGACCTGCTTGAGGTCGCCACCGCGCTGATCGACAAGAAGACCGGCAAGTTCGATGCTGGCGTGTTCAAGGATCACTACCAATCCGCGCTGCGCGAACTGATCGCCCGCAAGCTCAAGTCCAAGGGCAAGAAGATCAGCACCAAGGAAGAGCCGGTCGAGAGCGCGCCGACCAAATCCAATGTGGTGGATTTGATGTCGGCGCTGAAATCGAGCCTCGAAGGCGGCAAGAAGGCCCCGGCGAAGAAACCGGCGACCAAAGCTGCACCGCGCAAGAAGGCGAGCTGATCGATGGCCACTAAAGCCGAGACCCTGCTGAAGGAATACAAAGCCAAGCGCGACTTCACCAAGACGCAGGAGCCCTCGGGCGCCAAAGCTCGCGCCGGTCGCGGCAAGAGCTACCGCTTCGTCGTGCAAAAGCACGACGCCACCCGCCTGCACTACGATTTCCGCATCGAGCTCGATGGCGTGCTCAAGAGCTGGGCGGTCACCAAGGGCCCCTCCGACAACCCGGAGGATAAGCGCCTCGCCGTGCGCGTCGAGGATCATCCGCTCGATTATGGCAGTTTCGAAGGCACCATCCCCGAAGCCGAATACGGTGGCGGTACGGTGATGCTGTGGGACGAGGGCACCTGGGAGCCAATCGGCGATCCCCATGCGGCCCTCGAAAGCGGCGACCTCAAGATGAAGCTCAATGGCCACCGCATGAAGGGTGAGTGGGTGCTTGTGCACATGAAAGGACGCGACAGCAAGCGCAAGTCGGGCCCCGATCGCGAAAACTGGCTGCTCATCAAGCACCGCGACGACTACGCCAGGGATCACGAGACGCTGACCGAGCGCTTCACCAAATCGGTCTCGACTGGCCGCGACCTCGACGGCATCGCCAAGGGGCTCAAATCGAAGAAACCGACCAAAACGCCCGACGACGCCGTCTGGCACTCCGACGTCGACAAGGTCGTTGATAATCCCAAGCCGGCAAAGCGCAAGGGCAAGGCGGCCTACCTGCCCGATTTCCGCCCACCGCAATTGGCGACACTGGTCGCCGATGTGCCCCAGGGCCCGGACTGGGTCTTCGAGATGAAGTATGACGGCTACCGGTGTCTCGCCGCCATTTCGGGCGAGCAGGTCCGCCTCTTCACCCGCACGGGTAAGGATTGGTCCGAACAGTTCGGCGCCATCATCCTGCCCCTCAGCCGCATCACCAAAGGTACCGCGCTCATCGACGGCGAACTTTGCGCCTTCGACGCCAGGGGGCGAACGGATTTCTCAACACTCAAGGACCACCTCTCCAACGGCGGTCCCCTGACCTATTTCGCCTTCGACCTGATCGAACAGGACGGCGAGGATTTGGCCCCCCTCAAGCTGACAGAACGCAAGGCCAGGCTGGAAAAGCTGCTGGGCAAGGTCGAGGCATCGTCGCTGGTGCAATTCTCGCCCCACGTCACCGGCAACGGGCAGAAGGTGTTCGATACGATCTGCCGCGAGGGCCACGAAGGCATCGTCGCCAAACAGGCCGACGCGCCCTATCGCAGCGAGCGCACCCGAAGCTGGCTCAAGATAAAATGCGCCAAGCGCCAGGAATTCGTCATCGCCGGCTGGTCGGCCTCGACGCGCAAGAAAACCTTCGCCTCGCTGCTGCTGGGCACCTGGGAAGACGGCAAGCTGATCTATCGCGGACGGGTCGGCACCGGCTTCACCGTCGATGTCGCCGAGACGCTGCAAAGCCAGCTCAATGCCCGAGCCCGCAAGACCAACCCCTTCGCCAATGCACCCAAGGCGATCGCCAAAGCAGCGCATTGGGTGTCCCCGGAACTGGTCGCAGAAATCGGCTACACCGAATTCACCCCCGATGGCATACTACGCCACCCCTCGTTTCTGGCTTTGCGCGAGGACAAGCCGGCGGGAGAGATCACCCTGGACAAGGCAGCCAAGACACCAAGAGCCGCCATCGCGCTCAGCGCGCAATCCGGCATCAATGCCGCCGAAGCTGCGGGCATCAAGCTCACCAGTCCCGATCGCGTGGTCTATCCCGGCCAAGGTGTCACCAAAGCCGACCTCGTCGCCTACTACGCCGCCGTGGCCGAACGCATGCTGCCCTATATAGAGAACCGGCCGCTGAGCCTGCTGCGCTGCCCCCAGGGCCGCACCAAATACTGCTTCTTCCAGAAGCACGATACCGGCGGTTTCCCCGACGCGATGAAGTCCTTGATGATCGCGGAAAAGGACGGCCAGAAGGAAGACTATTTCTACATCGACGATCTCGCCGGCCTCATCGCCGGCACGCAGATGAACGTGCTCGAATGGCACCTCTGGGGCTCACGCACCAAGGACGTCGAAAAGCCCGAGCGCATCATCTTCGACATCGACCCCGATGAGGACCTCGGCTTTGAACATGTGCGCGCCGCCGCCATCGACATCCGTAAGGAGCTCGAAGCCTGGGGACTCGAAAGCTACGCGCTGGTCAGCGGCGGCAAAGGCGTCCACGTCATCGCGCCAGTGCGGCCGACCACGGAATGGCCCGAGGTCAAAGGGTTTTGCAAAACCTTCGCCCAGCGCCTGGCCGACAAGCTCCCTGATCGCTTTACAGCCAACATCCGCAAGGAAAAGCGCAAGGGCAAGCTGTTCATCGACTATCTGCGCAACGAGCGCGGCTCCACCGCCATCGCCCCCTGGTCCAGCCGCTCCCGCGAAGGCGCCCCCGCCGCCGTGCCGGTGACCTGGGACGAGCTGGACGCAGTCAAAGCGGCCAACCAATTCGGCCTCGCCGACGCCGCCGCGAGGGCCAAGGGCGCCGACCCATGGAAGGGCTATTTCTCCACCACCCAGTCGATTACCAAGGCGATGTGGAGCGCCGTGGACGGCCCCAAGACGTAATCTCCCAAACGCCCAATCACACCATCCGACAGGCAGCGCCTCCGCTTGCCTAGGGCATGGGCACATTCACCCGCCGGTCGATCGTCAGCGTCACTGCAATCACCACGAAGGCAAATACCACCATGCCCAGCGCGATCACATGCGCCTCACCCCATTGCAGACGCTCGACATAATCATAAAGCGCAATAGCAATGACCTTGGTCTGGCCCGGAATATTGCCACCGATCATCAGCACCACGCCGAACTCACCCACCGTATGGGCAAAGGTCATCACAGCGCCGGTAATATAACCCGGCCGCGCCAGCGGCAGCGCCACGCGCCAGAAGCGCTGCCAATTGCTCGCGCCAAGGCACGACGCCGCCTCCAACGCGTCATCGCCAATAGCGCCGAACGCATTGCGCAGCGGCTGCACCATGAAAGGCATGGAATAAAAGATCGAGCCGATAATGAGGCCGGTAAAGGAAAACGCCAGTGTCCGCCCACCCCACAGCCCCGCGATCCAGCCGCCCGGCCCATTGGGGCCGAGCGCGATCAGCAGGTAAAAGCCGAGCACGGTCGGCGGCAGCACCAGCGGCATCGAAACCACCGCGCCGACCAGCTCGCGGTAGCGGCCCTTGCTGCGCGCCAGCCACCAGGCGATCGGCGTGCCGATAAGAAGCAGGATGAGCGTGTTGATCGCGGCCAGGCTCAGCGTCAGGCTCACCGGTGTCCAGATATCAGCAAAGCTCACGAACACACCTTATCGCTGCCCTCTCAGTCGACACCCTCCCCCTTGCGGGGAGGGATCAAGGGTGGGGGTGGGTTGGCCCCAATATCGTGGCTCCCGCACCCCCTCCCATCCTCCCCATCGAGGGGGAGGCGCCGCGCTGTGGGCGTGGCGCTACTCTGCCACACAAAGACCTACTCGACGACGTAACCCGCGGCCTTGATCACTTCCACGGCTTTCTCGCTTTTGAGGAAATCCACAAAGGCCGTGGCAGCCGGGTTGGTCTCGCCGATCTTGAGCAGCACCGCGTCCTGGCGGATGGGCTGATAGAGCGTCGACGGGACAATCCAGACGCCGGTCTTGCCGGCAACCTGGCTAGCGGCAACGAAGCCGAGCTCGGCATTGCCGCTTTCGATGAACTGCAGCGTCTGGGTGATGTTCTCGCCGGTAACCAGCTTCGGGGTGATCGCGGCGGTCAGCCCCAGCGCCTCGATGGTCTCGACGGCCGCCTGCCCGTAAGGCGCCGTCGCCGGGTCAGCGATGGCGATTTTGTCGAACGCGTCGGCCTTGAGCCCAGCCTCACCATCCGCCACGTCAACCGTGGTGCTGTAAAGCGCCAGCGCCCCAATGGCATAGGTGAAAACCGAACCATCAACGCCGAGCCCGTCAGCCACCGCCTTGGTCGGACGCTCGTCATCCGCCGCGAGCAAAATCTCGAACGGCGCGCCCTGGGAAATCTGCGTATAGAGCTGGCCGGTAGCGCCAAAGCTATAGGTCACGTCATGGCCGGTCTCAGCCTTGAAGATCAGCGCCAGTTCCTCGGCCACCTTGGTGAAATTGGCAGCGACGGCGACACTGACGCTATCGGCGTGAGCGACTGTGGTGAACAAGAAGGCGGAGAGCAGCAGGGCCGGGAATGCGCGGTTCATCAAAAAGGTCCGATATGGTTTGAAATCCATATCGGTTTCTGGCGCAGATCCATGGCGCCGCGCAAGCGTTATTTCCGAACGGACATATCGAATTTCAGCCGCAGCGCGGTAACATCCTCGGCAATGGCCTCACGAGTCTTGCCCTGCATAGCGCGGTAGCGATCGAGCACGAAGCGACCGGCCTCGGTGAGATGGGCTCCGCCCTGGCTAGCGCCGCCGCGAGACGACTCCACCAGCGCCTGGCCGAAGCCATCATTGAGCGCCTGCACCAGCCCCCAGGCCCGCTTGTAGCTCATGCCCATGGCCTTGCCGGCGGCCGATATGGAGCCGGTCTTGTCGATCAGCTCCAGCAGGTCGGCACGACCCGGCCCGATATAGGCGGCTTCATCGAGCGTTACCCGCAGGTGGGTGAGGCCATCCTCGGGCACCTGCGTCATGGTTCAGCCGCGCAGCGCGCTGGCTTCGCGCGCCAGCGCTTCGATGCGACCCCAGTCATTGGCGGCCAGAGCATCGGCCGGCATGATCCACGATCCACCGACACAAATGACATTGGGCAAACCGAGATAGATCTTGGCCTTGGCAGGATCGATTCCGCCAGTCGGGCAGAAGGTGATATCGGGCAGCGGCGAGGCAAACGCCTTGAGCACCGGCGCCCCGCCATTGGCCTCGGCGGGGAAGAACTTGAGGAAGCTGTAACCACGCTCGGCCGCCGTCATCGCTTCGCTTGGCGTCGCAATGCCCGGCAGCAGCGGAATACCGATATCGTCGGCGGCGTCGAGAATGCGCGGCGAAATCCCCGGCGACACCATGAAACGGCAGCCGGCGTCGACCGACTGCTTCATATGCAGCGCGTTGCGCACCGTGCCCGAACCGACAATGGCGCCGGGCACCTTGCCCATCTCTTCCATCACCTTGAGCGCATTGGGGGTGCGCAGTGTCACCTCGAGGATCGGCAGGCCACCGGCAACCAGCGCCTCGGCTAGAGGCCGGGCCTGGGAGACATCGTCGAGGATAATGACCGGGACCACCGGAGCGAGCGACAGGATGGAGCGGATGGCAGCGGCGTCTTGCGGCATGATCGGCCTCGTCATTGGTGTTGGGGAACGGTTAGGAGCTTGGGCAAATTCTCGCAACCCCGTTCATTGAAAAGCCTTGAAAAAATCCCTAGGTTCCGGCTCGGCCTCAGGAGGGACTGTCGATGGTGCAGACGATCAACGCGATTACGCCTCTCGAAGAAGCCCGGGCCATCCTCGCCAACCATTTCGACCTCAAATTCTCCAAGGCCGTCGAGCGCGCCACCGAAAAGGTCTTCGATCGCGTGCGCGACAAGATCCCCGAGATCGAATGGCCCTTCTATGCGCCGCTGATTTTCGAGATCAATCGGCTGAAGCGGGAGAAGGACGCGGTCATCCTGGCTCATAATTACCAGACGCCGCAAATCTATCACGGCGTTGCCGATATCGTCGGCGACAGCCTGCAGCTCGCCATCGAGGCGACCAAGGTCAAGCAGCAGGTGATCGTGCAGTGCGGCGTCCACTTCATGGCCGAGACCAGCAAGCTGCTCAACCCCGACAAGACCGTGCTGATCCCCGACAGCCGCGCCGGTTGCTCGCTGGCGTCCTCGATTACCGCCGAAGACGTCATCGCCATGCGCGAAATGTATCCCGGCGTCCCTGTCGTGACCTACGTCAATACATCAGCGGCCGTGAAGGCCGTGACCGATGTGTGCTGCACCTCGTCAAACGCGCTCGATATCGTCAATCGCGTCGATGGCGACACCGTCATCATGATCCCCGATCAATACCTGGCCAAGAATACCGCCAAGAAGACGACCAAGAAGGTCATCACCTGGGCCGGCGCCTGCGAAGTGCACGAGACCTTTACCGCCGACGACATTTCCGAACTGCGCCACGCCTATCCGACCGCCAAGATTATCGCCCACCCCGAATGCCCGCCCGAAGTGATCGATGCCGTCGACTTCGCCGGCTCGACTGCCGCCATGATCGACTGGGTCAAGACCACCAAGCCGCCGCGCGTGGTCATGGTCACCGAATGCTCGATGTCGGATAACGTCGCGAGCGAAACCACAGGCGTCGACTTCCTGCGCGGCTGCAACATCTGCCCGCATATGAAGCGCATCAATCTCGAAAACGTGCTGTGGAGCCTGCACACCATGACCGAGGAAGTCGTGGTCGATCCCGCCATCATCCCGGCCGCCCGCGCCGCAGTGGAACGCATGATCGAAATGAGCCGGAAGGGCGATTAGGCGCCGAGCACGCTGCGGCGGTGATAGGCAAGATGGGCGGCATTGGGCCAGAAGCGCCGGTCATCCGGCAGCACCAGGCGGGCATCGGGCCGCAGCCTGCCGGCCAAAGGCGCGGCGATCACCTTGAAGTCCGCCAAGACGGTGTAATCGCTGCCGATAATGATCTGCCCAGCACGAAAGGCCCGCGCGGCAATGGCGATCATGGGCAGATAATTATCGATCGCCAGCGGCCCGCCGGCCTCGCGACGGCGTATGGCCACGACGTCGAGGTCGGGATGCGTCAGAGCCGGGCTTGGGCGGAATCGCTCGCCAGTCAGGGCGCAACGATATCCATAGGCCGTCAGAACCGACTTGTAGAGCTCGACATAGGCGTCAAGCGCTTCGTCCTCGGCAAAACGCGGTTGCGCAAGCTCGCCGAATTCTTTCTTGTCGTCCGAACTTGCCATGCCCGCGGTTCCGACCGTTTCCACGGTTATGACCTTAGGGGCAAATACGTAGTTTGAGAACAGTCCGGAACCGTCCATGACCACCTTCGACAACACCCTCAATGCCGATGGCGCGCTGATCGTCGGGGCCGGGCTTGCCGGCCTCTTCACCGCCCTCAAGCTGGCGCCGCGCCCCGTGACGGTGCTGTCGCCCAAGCCCCTTGGCATGGGCGCCTCGTCGGCCTGGGCCCAGGGCGGCGTCGCTGCCGCAGTGGGCAAGGGCGACAGCTCGCACGCCCATGCCCTCGATACGGAAATGGCCGGGGCGGGCATCGTCGATCACGGCACGGCCGAAGGCGTGACGGCAGAAGCGGCGGCGCGTATCGAGGACCTGGCGCGCTGGGGCACGCCGTTCGACCGCGACGACTTCGGAAATTACGAACTGGGCAAGGAGGCCGCCCATTCGGCCAACCGCATCGTCAAGGTCGAGGGCGACCGCGCCGGCTGGGCCATCATGCAGGCCATCATCGCCGAGGTACGGCGCACCCCCTCGATCCGCGTCGTCGAGGGCATCACCGCATTGAGTCTCGCCCGCGACAATGGCCGTATCGTCGGCGTCTTCTGCCGCAGGCTCGGCGACCGGTATTCCGAGCCTGTATTCATCCGCGCCCGTGCCACCGTGCTGGCCGCTGGCGGGCTGGGCGGGCTCTATGCCGTCACCACCAACCCACCCGGCGTACGCGGCCACGCCATGGGCATGGCGGCTCGATCAGGCGCGCTGATCGCCGACGCCGAGTTCGTGCAGTTTCACCCGACTGCCATCGCCACCGGCGCCGATCCGGCACCGCTGGCCACCGAAGCGCTGCGCGGCGAGGGCGCTATTCTCGTCAACGACCTGGGCGAGCGCTTCATGCCAGCAATTCACCCCGATGCCGAGCTCGCCCCCCGCGACGTCGTCGCCCGCGCCAACTTCCGCCAGATCCAGGCAGGAAGGAAGGTCTTCCTCGACACGCGCCAGGTGCTCGGCGAGGCCATCCTGACCCGCTTCCCCACCGTCTCGAAATACTGCCTCGATGCCGGCATCGATCCAGTGAAGGGCATGATCCCGGTCACCCCGGCGGCCCATTTCCACATGGGCGGCGTCAAGGTGGATGAACGCGGACGCTCCTCCCTGCCCGGCCTCTGGGTCTGCGGCGAGGCCAGCTGCACGGGTCTGCATGGCGCCAACCGCCTCGCCTCCAACTCACTGCTGGAGGCGACCGTCTACGGCGCGCGCATCGCCGAAGATATCGGCGGCTTGGAACCGGTGCGCAACCTGGCGCCATTCAAGGGCATAGAGTGGAACGAGGCCGAGGGCGAAAAGGCCGAGCAGGTCCTGCGTGACCTGCCCGCGGTGCAGCAACTGCGCCGGATCATGACCGATCTCGTCGGCGTGGAACGCGACGCAACCGGCCTCAGGCAGGCGCTACGCCAGATCGCCGCCCTAGAGGCCAATGCCGAACACGTCACCAGCGCCTACCTCAACATGACCACCTCGGCCACGCTAGTCGCAGCCGCCGCGCTCAAGCGCACCGAAAGCCGCGGCGGCCACTTCCGCACCGACTACCCCGAGACGGACGAGAACTGGGAGCACCACACCACCATGACGCTGGAAGAAGCACTGGCCATTCGCGCCGGGGCTTAGATCCAGCCCCGCCTTACAGCAAAAGAATCAGAGTGCCACTTGAAATTGCTGGCAAACATCGTGTCGGACACGCCGTCCGGCATCCACAAACGACCGTTGGGGTTGAGCAAACCCACAATGCCTCGCGTCGTGGGTACATCCATCAGTATCCCGCGATTCTGACCGACGCTGATTGAAAAGGAAGCGAAGTACCCGGCGATCATTTTGCAAAGAACAAGGCAGTTATTGATGTCATGGCGGCCGCCATCCGCTACAGGTCGAACAAGTACAACCGAAACGTCCTTGTTGTTCTCGGTTTTCTCGTTCAGCCAGGTTAGTTGGCATCGACCAACCATCCGATCAATGGCCTGTCGGGAAAGTGCCTCCGGAATGGGTGGTTCGATGGGCGTCCGCTCATATGCCACCGGCGCAGACAAATTGCCGAGAACTTGCTGCATCAGCAGCTCGGCAGCTCTTTTCGATAGGTTGACCCAAACAGCGCCTTCCGGCCTTGCCGGGAGAGGTAGAGGTCTATCTAGCTTTCGGACATCCGTCAGGTAGACAGCAAGGCCATCGACAAAACGGCTCAGCGTCGCCACACCGACAACACGACAGGCCCCATTGTCCTCAAAGAGCAATACCTGTTTGTCACGATGCTTCTGATACTGAACTGCGAAATTCGGCGTAACGTCGAAGGTCCAGATGTCGTCCGCGACGCTAGTAAGACGCTGAAAATTGATTGCCAGACTGCTCAAGGTTTCTCATGCCAATTTCCGAGGCATTCAGGAAACCACGTATTTCAGGACATGCGCAATCACTCCGCCAGCAGATATTCCGCGATCGCCGCGCGATCGGCGTCGGTCCATTGCGAGGTGCCGTCTTTGATGACCTCGCCCATCGATCCGCCCAGCACATCGAAGCCGGGGGTGAAGCCGTCGGCGAGGGTCTGTGCCAGGGTCGCGACGTCGTAGCCTTCTTCGAGCAGCGCCGCGCGGGTGAGGGCAGGCGCGCGTCCGCCGGTGCCGCCGGGCGAGCCTGCCAGGGCCTTGTCCCATTCCAGCGCGCCGAGCGCGTTGCGCGGGGTGTGGCAGGCGACACAATGAGCTGGCCCATAGGCCAGGTACTTGCCGCGATTGTATGTGTCCGATCGCCCCGTTTCCGGCGCGAAGCGGGCGGGTGCGAAAAACAGGTTCTGCCAGCCAGCCATGGCCAGCCGAAGATTGAACGGGAACGGAATCTGGCTTTCGCCGGCCGGCTCGCTCACTGGCTCGGTAGCCATCAGCGCCGCATAGAGATCGACGATCTCCTGATCGCTCATCAAGGTGTAATTTTCGTAGGGGAACACCGGGTAGAGATGGCCCTGCGGGCCGATGCCATTGCTCATGGCGTCGCTGAACTGCGCCAGGGTCCAGTCGCCGATGCCAGCATTGGGGTCGGACGTAATGTTGGGTGGTACGAAAGTGCCGAACGGGGTCTGTAGACCCGACCCGCCCGACAGGAATGCCCGACCGCCAGCGCTGTCAGTGTGGCAAGCCACGCAGCCGCCAAGCAGGATCAGGTCGTTGCCGCGCTCGACATTGCCGATCAGCGTCAGATCGCGCGCGGGGCCGGTCACCGGCCGGAGAAAATAGACGCCAGCGCCGATACAGACGACGACGAGCACGCCCAGAAGCCAAAACCAGCGCCGCATTCGCTATCCCCGTGTTGACCGTGCCAACAGAGCAGAGCCGGATGCGCCTGACAATTAACGGAAATGTTAGCCGCGGCCGTGGGATTAACCGGCGAGAACGGCGTCGACCTCGGCGCGGGTCGGGGGCTTGCAACCCTTGCGGCCGCAATTGATGCCGGCGACCACGGCCCCGAAACGGAGCATGTCGCTGAGCGCGCCATCGGTCAGACTCGCGAGTTTGCCGCGCTTGAGCAGGCCGCGCTCATGCAGCCAGGAGAGCACACCCGCCATGAGACTATCGCCGGCACCTACCGTGTCGCCGAATACCGGCGGCGAGTAGATCGCGGCATGAGCCTTGCCGGTAGCGGTGAAGGCGCGCGAGCCCTTGTCGCCCAGCGTAACCACGACGAGCTCGCAATTTGGCCGCGCCAACAGGTCCGCCACATGCTGTTCAATGCTTTTGGCGCTATCGAGCGCGTCCAGATCCTCCTCGCTGACCTTCACGACGTGGGCGAGATCGAGGAAAGTCGACAGCCGCGCCTTGTAGCCGGCAAAGTCGTCGACCAGACTGGGGCGCACATTCGGATCGATGGAAATGGTCGCGCCCTTGGAGATCGCCGCCTTGACGATCTCAAGCCAGATGGCCGCCTCGTCCGGCTTGATCGGGCAGAACCCGCCGATCTGGTAGAGATCGAGATCACCGGGCAAGGCGGCTATGCCCTTGGCCGCCTCGATGGCACCGTCGGCTGAGCGATAAAAACCATAGCGCGCATTGTGGTTGGCGTCGAAATTGACCACGGCCAGCGTGGTGTATTCCTTGACGCGCTCGGCCAGCAGCGGCTTTACGCCAGCTTCGGCCAGCGGGCCGAGAAGATAGTCGCCAAACGCGTCAGCGGAGATCGGACAAAGGAAGCCGGTGGCGTTGCCGAGCTTGGAAAGCGCGATGGCGCAATTGTAGGGCGAGCCGCCGGGATGCGCCGTCATCACGATCTGGTTCTCGCCATCGCGGCCGATCACGGCGCCATCGGGCAGCACCACTTCGGCCTTGAGATCGATCAGGCTCTCACCACCAACGACAAACATGCATGCCCTCCCCGGCCACCGCGACACCACCTCGCAGTCGGCAGCGACATAGCATTTTTGGCCATGCTGTCACCAGCTAAGTGAGCAATCGCTCAGTCGTTGGGCTTTGGGTAGCGCACAGCCCACCAGTCGGTCCAACGCTGTTCCAGCGTCGCGAAATCCGCATCGCTTAGGCCGTAGGTGGTGAGCAGCACCGAGCCGCCGCCATGCGGCCGTTTGGGCGAGATGCCCATATCGGTGACGACGAGCAAACCATTGCCCCATTGCTCCACCGTCAGCGCCGTCTGGAAATGCGTCTCGTACCACACCGTACCCGAGGCGCTGTCGCCGGTGCCCAGTCGTGCGGCGTAAACCTGGCCTGGGGCAAGGTCGGCCGCCTCGCCCAGGCCCAACTCTGCGGTAGGCTCGCCAATGCCTGGCCTGCTTGGCCCCGACAGATAGATTGTCCGCCGCGTCTCGCCCGGATGCACCTCCAACGTCAGCCGAAGCTGTTGGAAGAAGTTGATCCACCCCTGGCTGATATCCTCATAAACGCCGGTCCAATCGATAGGCGCTCCGCCCGATCGTATGAGGCGCAACCGCGTGCCGCCTGACACGGTCGCCAGCTCGATCCGCTCGGAGATACCCTCGCCCTCCCACTCGTCGAACTGCACCACACGGTTAGCTTCATCGCCCGTGACATTATCGACGAAGATGTACTTGATCTCTTCGGCCAGCGAGGGCGCGTCCCAACCAAACCATTGCTCGATTTGCGCCGGGTCGCGCAGGGCCGTCCAGACGGAGTCGATGGGGGCGGCAATGGTGATGTCGACCAGAACCTGTTTTGGCGTTTCGGTCATTCGTCTCTTCCTCAATTGACGGGTTTGGCCGGCGTGTTGGCTACTGCCGGGTGGGCGCCGACAAGCAGATGGTATGCGCGTCGATCCCCGCCGGGGGCGTAGCGCGTGGCGAGGTCGGCGATCGATCGTGCCAGCGCTGCGGAAAAATCCTCGAAATCCTGTGGCCGCTCGAACCCGAGATCGGCTTCGATGGTGAAGGTCAGGAGCCGCCGTCCTTCGGCCTCGGCAGCGCTACGCATCCGCGTCACCTCGCGCACCACAGCGCTGGCGGCATTGACCAGGTGTGCCGCCGCGTGCCGATCCTGGGCATCGACGGCGTGACTTACACCCAGCATGGCCGGATCGAGCACATAGTCGTGCGCCGTCGCCACCAGCACCCGCTCGACGAAGCCGCGCCGCCTGCGCTCCTCGACCAGCCGAACCAGCCCGGCCTGCTCCAGCGCCCGCAGGTGATAGCCCAACTGCTGGCGCGGCAGATCGAGCCGCTTGGCCAGACTTGCCGCCGAGCCCGGCTCGCGCAGGGCCTGGAGCAGCCGTCGCTTGAGCGGATCGAGCACTAGCAGGGCCCGGTCGGCATCCTCAATCAGCGCTGTCTGTTGCCCGCTTTCCATGGGCTAAAGCTATAATTGACAAATTCATTTGTCAATTAGCCGGAACGCGTCGGCTTTGCCAGATACACCAAGGACTTGCCCCGCCAGCCGCTTTACTCACCGCCTTGCCCGTGTATTGTTGCCCTGCGCTGCAGCGGGAGGGTTGTGGCGTCAACAGGGAGGATTGCAGTTGGATCGTCGTAAGTTCTTCACCAAGGCTGGTGCCGTAGGCGCTGGCGCTGTGGCCGCCACCACGGGCCTTGCCATGCCGGCCATTGCCCAGAGCCAGCCCAAGGTCTCCTGGCGCATGGCATCGTCGTTTCCGCCCGGCCTCGACACGATTTACGGCGGCGGCGAAACGCTGGCCAAATATCTGAGCGAGGCCACGGACGGCAATTTCACTATTGATGTCTTTGGCGCCGGTGAGCTGGTGCCGCCATTCGAAGTTGCCGACGCCGTTGCCGCTGGTACGGTCGAAATCTGCCACACTGTCTGCTACTATTTCTGGGGCAAGGACCCCACTTGGGCGGCACTGGCTTCGATCCCATTCTCGCTTAACGCCCGTGGCATGAACGCCTGGTACTATTACGGCGGCGGCCTTGAGCTCTCCAACGAGTTCTTCAAGACGCAAGGGCTTGTAGGCTATCCTTGCGGCAATACTGCCGCGCAGATGGGTGGCTGGTTCCGCAAGGAAATCAACACCGTCGCCGACCTCGAAGGGCTCAAGTTCCGTGTCGGTGGTTTTGCCGGCACCATTCTGCAGAAACTGGGGGTTATCCCGCAGCAGCTCGCCGGTGGCGAAATCTACCAGGCGCTGGAAAAGGGCACGATCGACGCGGCCGAATGGGTTGGCCCCTATGACGACGAAAAGCTCGGCTTCCAGAAGGTGGCGCCCTACTACTACTATCCCGGCTGGTGGGAAGGTGGTCCGACCGTCCACGCCCTCATCAACCAGGCCAAGTTCGACGAACTGACGCCGGCTTATCAGTCGCTGCTCAAAACTGCCTGCCAGGCGACCAGCGCCGACATGCTGGCCAAGTACGACTATGTGAACCCCACTGCGATCAAGAAGCTCGTGGGCGCTGGCGCCCAGCTCCGTCCGTTCAGTCAGGAAATCATGGAAGCCAGCTACAAGGCGGCGACCGAGACTTACACCGAACTGCTCGGCAGCAACGAGAACTTCAAGAAGGTCTGGGACTCGATCACCGCGTTCCGCAAGGACCATTATCTCTGGAGCCAGATCGCAGAACTCAATTACGACCAGTTCATGATGGGCCAGCAGCGCGCCGGCACGCTGTAGTCCGGCTACCCATATCGAAGGCCCGGAGCATGCTCCGGGCCTTTGTTGTTCGCACAGTCGCATCTCACCCACCTGCACCTGACCGCGACAGTTTACGCCTTGACGGTGGCACGTGGACAAAGACGCGAGAACGCCCTCTAGTTGAAACTCGGCGGCGCGCTGAGATCGAACGCCGGTGGCGCCGTCAGGTCGCCCCCGCCCGCAGGTGGCAGGGTGATCTGGATGGTGTTCAGATCGACCTCGGGACCTTTGTCGAGGAAAAAGGTCACCAATTCCGGGAAGGCAATGAGCAGCCCGACCAGGATGAGTTGTAACACCAGCCACGGGATCGCACCCAGATAGATGTCGCGCGTCTTGACCGTTTCGCGGGGCGCAATACTTCGCAGATAGAACAGTGCGAAACCGAAGGGTGGATGCATGAAACTTGTCTGCATATTGGCGCAGATCATCACCCCGAACCAAACGAGATCGATCCCAAGCGCATCGGCCACCGGCGCCAGCAGCGGGATGACGATGAAGGCGATCTCGAAGAAGTCGAGAAAGAACGCCAGAACGAAGACGAAGATATTGACGAAGATCAGGAAGCCAACGACGCCACCCGGCAGGTTGGTCAGCATATCTTCGATCCAGTGACCGCCGCCGACGCCCTGGAAGATCAGCGAAAATACCCGCGCGCCCAACAGGATGAAGACCACCATGGCCGTGAGCCGCATGGTCGATTCCATGCCCGACCACATCAGTTTCCAGGTCAGGCGCTTGTTGAACCAGGCAAGCACCATCGCACCGACCACGCCCATCGCCCCCGCCTCGGTTGGCGTAACCAGGCCGAGGAAGATCGTGCCGAGCACAAGGAAAATCAGCGCCAGAGACGGGATGATGCCGCGAGCCACCTTGCCGGCCAGCGCCCAGCCGCGCAGCGTGCGAGCTTCGGGCGGGAGCGCCGGCACATCCTGCGGGCGGATGATCGAGAGAATAAACACCCAACCGGCGAACAGCAGCACCTGCACGATCGAGGCGCCTGTGGCCCCGATATACATGTCGCCCGGGGAGCGCTGCAGTTGGTCAGCCAGCACGATCAGCACCAGCGAGGGCGGAATGAGCTGGGTGATGGTGCCCGAGGCAGCGATGACACCGGTGGCGTGCCGGGTGGAATAGCCATAGCGCGTCATGATCGGCAGCGAGATCAGCCCCATGGCGATCACCGAGGCCGCCACTGTGCCGGTAATGGCGCCAAGCACGGCGCCAACGAGGATCACCGCATAGGAAAGGCCACCGCGCACGCCACCGAACAGCTGCCCGAAACCCTCGAGAAGATCTTCTGCAAGACCCGACTTTTCGAGGATCACCCCCATGAAGGTAAAGAACGGAATGGCCAGGAGGAGCTGGTTATTGAGCACGCCAAACAGCTGATAAGTCAGGTTGCCCATGAAATTGGGCGATATCATCCCCAACTCGATGGCGGCGAGCCCGAAGAACAGCCCGACCGCAGCCAGGGCGAAGGCGGCCGGATAGCCGATCACCATGAACAGGATCAGCCCACCGAACATCAACGGCGCCATATTGGCGCGAATGAAATCAATCATTGCAGCGGTTTCTCATAGGCGAATTCACGCACGTAATTGGTAGTGAGTGCCAGGATGCATTTGACGATCTCGGCAATGCCCTGGAGCCCGAGAATCGCGAAGCCGATGGGGATCATGAAACGCATCGGCCAAAGGGGCAAACCGCCCGCATTCAGCGAACCCTCATTGCGCACGAAGGCCTGTAGCGCCCAGCCCCAGGTAAAATAGATCATCAGGATGCAGAGCGGCATCAGGAAGAATAGGCCGCCGAGCAGGTCGATCCAGGTCCGCGCCTTCTCGCTGATGGCGCCATAGATCAGATCGACCCGAACATGCTCGTTGATCTTGAGCGCCCAGGCGCCGCCGAACATCACCATCGCGGCAAACATGTACTGCACCGCCTCGACCAGCGAGTTGGAATTGCGCCCGAAGGCGCTGACCGCCCAGCCGAAGATCGCAACATTATTCGTGCGGTCGAACCAGAGCATGGCACTGCTGGAATAGCGGAACGCCGCATAGAACGCGGTCAGTAGTGCAGAAAACAGCACCATCCAGATGGCAATGAGGCCAAAGATGCGGCTGATCTCATCGATGGCGCGTATGACGCGCAACACTATCGACACGTCCGACCCTCCCTTGTCGTTTGCGTCGCGCAATCAATGGCATGCTCAAACTCATTTGCAAATCAACGATTGGCTCTCGCTCGAAAGTTTAGGCGTATTTCGTCCGCGGAGGATTAAAGGCGAGGGGCCGGTGTTGACGCCTGTGAGGGCTGCGACGACGGCCCCGTAACATGGAGGGAAAATCCCATGAAGTTCCGTTCGATCCTCGCCGGCGCCGCCGCGCTTGCTCTGCTTGCCATGCCTGCCTTCGCTGCCGACTATCTGGGCGGCGCTGTGAAATCGACCGACATCGGCGGCAAAATGCTGCTGACCGATGCCAACGGCATGGTGCTCTATACCTTCGACAAGGACACCAATGGCGACGGCAAGAGCGTCTGCAACGGTGACTGCGCCGTCAAATGGCCCCCGCTGATGGCCGAAGCCGGTGCAGCTCCCGAAGGCGACTTCACCGTTGTGACCCGCGACGATGGCTCGACCATGTGGGCCTATAAGGGCTGGCCGCTGTACTACTGGTACGAGGACATGGCGGCCGGCGAGACCAAAGGTGACGGCGTCGGTGGCGTCTGGCATGTTGCCGTCGAATAAGCTCTAGGCTGTCTGTGGATCAGTTTCTCGATCAGGTCGAAGCCTGCGTACCGGCCCTGCGGCGCTATGCCCGGGCGCTGACGCGCAATGCCGACCTGGCCGACGATCTGGTTCAGGACTGCCTCGAACGCGCCATCTCCAGGCGCGGCCTGTTCCGTCCGTCAGGGCCGGTCCGCGCCTGGCTGTTTACGATCCTGCTGAACCTTTATCGCAATGCGCTTCGTTCCTCCCATAGAAGGGGCGAGACCGTCGACATCGATGCGGTTCCCGAGCCATCGACCCCGGCCCCGCAGCCGGGCCATATCGCGCTGGCCGAAATGGCCCGTGCCATCGACACATTGCCACTGGAGCAAAAGGAAGCCTTGCTGCTCGTTGCCCTCGAAGGCCTGCCCTATGCCGAAGCCGCCGGCATTCTGAAGGTGCCGATGGGCACGCTGATGAGCCGCCTGGGGCGGGCCCGCGCCACCTTGCGCGTAATCACCGGCTCTCCGGTCGAGCCCCATCTGAGGACGGTCAAATGAGCGAGGTCACCCGCGACATGTTGATGGCCTATGCCGATGGGCAACTCGACGCTGACGAGCGCGCCACCGTCGAGACCGCGTTGACGACCAATCCGGACGCAGCGGCGGAAGTGGCGCTGCTGCAGCGCCAGACCGACGCCATCAAGACCCTCTTCGCCCCAGCTGGCGCTGAAGCCGTTCCGGCCCGCCTCAAGCCACGCCGCCTGGCGGCCGAACTGAGCCGCCGCCGCGCCAATTCCTGGGGCTGGGCGGCCGCCGCCATCGTGCTGGTCGGCCTCGGCCTGGGCGCAGGCTGGTTCGCGCGGCCGCTCTTCGACGCCCGCCCCGCCAGCGCCTCCCTGATCGCCGACGCGGTCAACGCCCACACAGTCTATGTCGCCGAAAACCGGCATGCCGTGGAAGTCGCCAGCAATGACAGCGAACATCTGTCCACCTGGCTGTCCAACCGCCTGGCCACGCCGCTCGGCATGCCGGACCTCAATGCCCAGGGCTTTACCCTGGTCGGCGGACGCCTGCTGCCCGGTGAGCCGGACAAGGGCGGCCGGGCTGCACAACTGATGTATGAGAATGCCGCCAAGGATCGGATCACCATCTACGTCACCGCCGCCCTGCCCGACCGCCAACCGGCCTATCAGTTCACCCAATACGAAGGCGCCGAGGCCTTTTACTGGGCCAATGCTCGCATCACCTGCACGGTGGTCGGCACCTTGCCGGAAGCGCAGATGAAGGCAGTGGCCGGCGCAGTCTATGACCAGCTCACCGAGGGCGATGTTAGCGCCGACCGGATGTATCGGGGATAACCACCGGCGCGTTCCGTTTGGGAATGTCGTTGGAGTAGATATTGTGCAGGCCGACATTGAGAATGTCGCGTTCGCCGCACAGGGCCATGGTCGTGTCGAGTTCCTTGCGGATGATGTCGAGCACGCGGGTGACGCCGGCTTCGCCGCCCGCACCCAGGCCATAGAGCATGGGGCGGCCGATGAACGTCCCCTTGGCGCCATAGGCCATGGCCTTGAGGACGTCCTGACCGGAGCGGATACCGCTATCGAGATAAACCTCGGTCCGCTTGCCGATGGCATCGACAATCTCGGGCAGCACCCGGATGGTCGACGGCGCGCCGTCGAGTTGCCGCCCGCCGTGGTTGGAAACGATCACCGCGTCGGCACCATTGTCGACCGCTGCGATGGCGTCATCCGGGTCTAGAACGCCCTTGACGATGACGGGACCGCCAAAGCGCTTCTTGACCCAGGCGATGTCGGCCCAATTCAGCGTCGGGTCGAATTGCGATGCGGTCCACGCCGAGAGCGAGGCCAGGTCGTGGTCGCCGCCAACATGCCCAACGATATTGCGGAAGGTGTGCCGCTTCGTTCCCAGCATGCCCAGGCACCACAGCGGGTGCTGCATCATCTGCCAGACCGAATAGGCATTGAACTTGGGCGGTGTCGACAGCCCGTTATGGATGTCCTTGTGCCGCTGCCCCAGGATCTGCAGGTCCATGGTCAGCACCAGCGCCGAGCACTTGGCCGCCTTGGCGCGGTCAATCAACCGCTCGATGAAGGCCCGATCCCGCATGACGTAGAGCTGGAACCAGAACGGCGCGCTGGTATTCTCGGCAATGTCCTCGATCGAGCACACGCTCATGGTCGAGAGCGCGAAGGGAATGCCGTATTTCTCGGCCGCCTTGGCCGCCTTGATCTCGCCATCGGCCACCTGCATGCCGCCGGTCGCCGCCGGCGCGATGGCCACCGGCATGGTGATCTCTTTGCCCAGCATCGTGGTCTTGAGGTTGCGGCCCTCGAGATTGACCGCGACCTTCTGCTTGAGCTTGATCTTGTTGAAGTCGCTCTCGTTGTCGCGATAGGTGCCTTCGGTATAGCTGCCGCTATCGGCATACTCGAAGAACATCTTGGGCACCCGGCGGCGCGCAGCCGTCTTCATCTCGTCAACGGTGAGGATCTTATCGAGCGCGGGCATGCGGAAACTCCGGTTTGACTTGCCGTAGCAACTAACATGTTAGTCGTCAATCGGTGGAGTGGCGCAGCCAAGTTTGCCGCCTGGATCGCGGTTATCGTCAACGAGCGGGCCCCGAGGCGGCCACCGCCCCGTGTATGAATTTGTATGAGACGTTAGCCGCCTCGGGGTTGCCGGTTTTTGGAACAGTACTCGGGGATCGCGGACTGCGGACGCTCGCCGCAGCCGGCCAGTACTCGAACCTGCACGCGCAGCGACGCACGGCCCGGCACCACCCCGGCCGCAGTTCGCTGCAGCGCCACCCGTCAATCCGGGGTGATGGGGAGAGGATGGCACAGTTTCTGGGGGCGGGGATAAGCGGGATAGCTCGCAGGTGCTACCCTCGTCCCCGATCGTCGCCCTCGGGCTTGACCCGAGGGGTCTATACTTGGTGAAGCCGCCGCAAGTGCAGAACCCTCAGGTCAAGCCCGAGGGTGACGGCCGGTGGGTAGCCCTTGCATGATTCCCGGCTTACCCATCAAATGCCGGCAAAATGGAGGACGACAATGGCAGAAGGCGGCGCGGCGCTCGAGGTCATCGATAGAAAGTTCGGGGCCATGACGCATGGCAGCGCAGCGCTTGAGGTGCTGTATGACCAATGCCGCTGGGCCGAGGGCCCGGTCTGGTTCGGCGATGGCAATTACCTGGTCTGGAGCGACATTCCGAACGACCGCTTGCTGCGCTGGATACCCGATGTCGGCGTCGCGCCCTTCCGCGCGCCGTCCAATTACATCAACGGCAATACCCGCGACCGCGAGGGCCGGCTGATATCGTGCTCGCATGGCGCGCGGGCGGTTTTGCGCACCGAGCTGGACGGAACCGTCACCACGCTGGTCGACCGCTACCAGGGCAAGCGCCTCAATTCGCCCAATGACGTCGTGGTCAAATCCGACGGCACCATCTGGTTCACCGATCCCACTTACGGCATCCTGACCGATTACGAAGGTTACAAGTCGGACCAGGAGCAGGACGGCTGCTATGTCTATCGCTTCGATCCCGCCAATGGCGCGTTGACCGTCGTCGCCGACGACTTCGCCAAGCCGAACGGCCTGGCCTTTTCGGCCGACGAGAGCATCCTCTACGTTTCCGATACCGGTCGCAGCCACAACCCCGACGTGCCGGCCTATATCCGCAAGTTCGCCGTCAATGGCGACCGGCTGACCAATCCGGATATCTTTGCCCATATCGACAGCGGCCTGCCCGATGGCTTCCGGCTCGATACCGATGGCAATATCTGGACCAGTGCCGGCCCCAATGTGAATGTCTACGACCCGGCCGGTGGTCTGCTCGGCCGTATCCGCACCGGCCAGTCGACCTCCAACGTCACCTTTGGCGGACCGCGACGCAACCGGCTGTTCATCACCTCCAGCCAGTACCTGATGTCGATCTATGTCGGCGCGACGGGCCTGCAGCGCCCTTGAGGTTCGATCGGGCGGCGTTCATCACGCAAAACCTGCGGCTCGAACCCGTGCCGTCGCTGCCGGAGATCAGGCTCTATACCGCCCATCCCGGTAGTCGGCTGTCTCGTTTAGCCGATCGCGACGACCCCGATCCGCCACCACCCTACTGGGCCTATCAATGGGCGGGCGGATTGGCCCTGGCGCATCATTTTCGGGCGTACCCGGAAGCGGTGACGGACAAACGCGTGCTCGACCTCGGAGCCGGTTCGGGCCTTGTCGGGATTGCGGCGGCCAGGACCGGGGCAAGGGCGTTCGCCGCGGAAATTGATCCGAACGGCCAGGCGGCGATTGCTCTCAACGCAGAAGCTAATGGGGTTGTGATCTCATTGACCGATGTCGATCTGGCCGAAGCGCCTGAAGGCTTCGACCTGATTGCAGCAGGGGACGTGTTCTACAATGCCGAGGTTGGCCGGCTGATGCTGCCGTTTTTGCAGCTTTGCCGGGCGGCCGGAATGGCCGTGCTGATCGGTGATCCCGATCGGCGGGATTTGCCGCTCGACCGGTTGGAGCGCGTGGCTTCGTACGCCGTTGGCGACGTTGGTGACGCAAGGGCAAGCGCCGATCGATCGGGATCGGTTTACCGACTCGCCTGAAGGCCGCTCGAATGCGGTAATCCCTGCCCAGACGCCGATCGATCATGCTATGATTGGCGAGGGGCAGCGTAGAGGCGGAATTTTGTATTGACCGACAAAGATCATGAGACGGCTCCAGTCGAAGAGCTGCTCGACACGCCAAACCTGGCCGACGCGCTGGAAAGCGACCGGTTCAAGCAGTTTCTCGACCACGTGCCCTTCGGTGTTGCGGTGGCCGATCTGCACCCCCAGGAACGACTTTCCTACGCCAATATCGAGTTCGAGCGGCTGATCGGGACGCCTGCGGGGCGCCTGGAAGGCAAGCCTTGGGCAGCCTTGCCACCCGACGCCGTCGCCAGCACTGACGGCGAACCGCTCAGTCAGGCCGTGGCCCTGCGCGACGACTATATCGGCACTTTCATCATCGAGCGCGGCGAAGGATCAATCACCGTCGACGCCTGGTCCAACGTCATAGAGGACGATGTAGGCAAGCCGGCATTCCGGCTGGTCGCCCTGGCGGAAACGAGCGCGCGGACACCGGAGGGCGAGGCCGACCTCAAGACCCAGATCCAGGAAAAGGACACGCTGCTGCGCGAACTGCAGCACCGCGTCAAAAACAACCTGCAGATGATCACCGCGCTGATCCGGCTGGAAGCGCGCAACATGCCCGACGATACCGGCAGCCAGGCCTTTCAGCGCCTTGCGGGGCGCATCAGTTCGCTGGCGCTACTCTACCAATCGCTGTCCGAGGACGGGCACGCCGAAAGCGTCGACCTCGGTGTCTATCTTAGCCAGGTGGCATCCGCGGTGATGGCGGCACATGCCGTGGAGGGCATCCGGCTCAACCTGCAGGTCGACACCTGGCCCGTATCGGTCAATGTGGCGATGCCGACAGGGCTCGTGGTCAACGAGCTAATGATCAATGCGCTGAAGTATGCCTTTGTCGGCCGCGACGGCGGCACCATCACGCTGCATTCGCTGGTCGACGAAACCGGCTGCCGCGTCACCATCTCCGATGATGGCGTCGGCTTGGCGGAAGGCGTGAACTGGCCCAAGCCGGGCAAGCTCAGCGCGTTGATCGTTCACTCGCTGGGCCAGAACGCCAAGGCCAAGGTAACCGTGGACTCAGTACCCGGCGCTGGCGTCAAGGTTTCGATCTTTTTCGCTCGCGCCAATGCGGAGCCCGAAGAGGTCACAGGCTAGGCCTTCGGCCTTTTGGGCTTAGGCATCGGTAGCGCGGCAGCCGTCACCCGGACCAGACCAGCGAGCCAATCGGCATCATCCCAGCGGTCACCGTCGATGAGGAAATACATCTTCGAACCCGGATAGGCTTCGGCCTCGGTGACCTCGCCGAGATGGGCGCGGCCAGCTTCAGTCGGTTTGATGAACAGCTGGTCGTCGCAGATGAAGGCCATGACCTTGCCGTCGCAATACATGCCGTATTCGCCGAACATTTTCTTGGCCGTCATGCCGCCGGCACCAGCGCTCTGTTCGAGGATATAGTCGACCGTTTTCTGCTGCGTGCTCACATCGTTGCCCCGACCTGCCACGGCACGAATTCGTTGTCGCCATAGCCCAGGGCTTCCGACTTGGTCTTCTCGCCCGAGGCGACCCGCAGCATCAAGTCGAAAATCTCCTGGCCCTTCTGCTCAATGGAAACGCCCTCGACGATATCGCCGCAATTGATGTCCATGTCCTCGGTCATCCTTGCATACATGTCCGAATTGGTAGCGAGCTTGATCGATGGCACCGGCTTGCAGCCATAGGCCGAGCCGCGCCCGGTGGTGAAGGCCAGGATATTGGCGCCGCCAGCCACCTGCCCCGTTGCCGACACCGGATCGAAGCCCGGCGTGTCCATGAAGACGAAGCCCTTCTCGGTGACCTTTTCGGCATATTCATAGACGGCGGTGAGCGGCGTCGTGCCGCCCTTGGCCGCTGCGCCCAGCGACTTTTCGAGAATGGTCGTCAACCCGCCCAGCTTATTGCCGGGGGATGGATTGTTGTTCATCTCGCCATGGTTGCGCTGGGTGTAGTCTTCCCACCAGTGGATGCGGCTGATCAGCTTTTCGCCGACCTCGCGCGACACGGCGCGACGCGTCAGCAGGTGTTCGGCGCCGTAGATTTCCGGGGTTTCGCTGAGGATGGCGGTGCCGCCATTGCGCACCAGGATATCGGCGGCATAGCCGAGCGCCGGATTGGCCGTGATGCCCGAATACCCGTCAGAGCCGCCGCACTGCAGGGCCAGCGTCAGCTCGGACGCATCGATGGTCTCGCGTTTGGCGCGTGCGGCCACCGGCAGCATTTCCTTCATGCGCTCGATGCCCCATTCGATGATCTTCTTGGTGCCGCCGCTCTCCTGGATAGTCATGGTCTGGAACGTGTCGCTCTCGATAATGCCATACATCTCCTTCATGCGGCCGATCTGGAACACTTCGCAGCCCAGGCCGACCAGCATGGCGGCGCCCAGATTGGGATTGGAGGTGTAGCCCCATTGCGTGCGCTTGAGGATGTCGAACCCCTCGCCCCGGCTTTCCATGCCGCAGCCGGTGCCGTGCACGAAGGGCACCACGCCGTCAATTTCGGGATAGTCGTCGAGAATGCCGGAGCGGTTGATGCCCTCGGCGATGAACTTGGCCACCGTCGCCGAACAGTTCACCGAGGTGAGGATACCGACATAATTGCGCGTGCCCACCTGGCCATTGGCCCGGCGATAGCCCTCGAAAGTGGAGCGCTGCGCCAGCGGGATCATGTCAGGGGCCACCGCGCCTTCGGCAAAGGCATAGTCGTGCTTGAGCGAGCCATCTTCGCCGCCCATGCCGCAATTGTGCTCATGCACCCAGTCGCCCGGCGGAATCGCTTCCTTGGCAAAGCCGATGATCTGCCCGAATTTGACGACCGCCTCGCCGGCGCGAATGCCACGCGTGGCGAACTTGTGTCCGCGCGGCACGCGACGGACAATGTTGACGCACTGCGGCGTTTCGGAACCAGGTTCGAGATTGGCCAGAGCCACCGCGATATTGTCTGATGCATTGAGCACCAGCGTACGGGCCTGGGGGCGGATCATCGTTTCAGACATGACAAGCTTTCGGGGGACGGGTCTCAACTTCGCTTTACGCCGTCCCCATTTGCCGCCAGATTGCGCTCGCAATTGGCAGCGATGGGCGTTGTAAAGCACCACGGCACTAACTAACATGTTAGCATGAGAACGGAAGCAAGTCCCTATTCTTTTCTGGTCCGGCCGACGACACTTGCCCGCGGCAGCGTCACGGCGGATGTGACCAATGCCATCCGCCAGGCCATTGTCACCCTGGCCCTGCCGCCGGGCAGTGTCATCGACAAATCGCTGATCTGCGCCGAACTCGGCGTCTCGCGGTTTCCGGTCAGTGAGGCGCTGGCGCGACTGCAGATCGAAGGGCTGGTCGATATCGCGCCGCAGCGCGGCTCGACCGTTTCGCTGGTGCGCATTGCTGATGTCCGCGAATACATGCTGATCCGCAAAGCGCTGGAGTCGGAGGCCCTGCGTGTGCTGATCGGCGCGCACGAGCCCGAGCTGGTCGAGGCGCTGCACGCCAATATGGCGGCTCAGCGCGAGGCGGCCGACCGCGACGATGCTGAAGCATTCCACCAGATTGATATCGACTTCCACGACATCATCTTCCGCTCGATGCGCTTCACCAAGATCAAGACGATCATCGATAGCGCGCGGGCCAATCTCGATCGCGCCCGCCGGCTGATCATCACCCCGCGCCGCCTGGCGCTGACCATTGCCGAACACCAGGCCATCTTCGATGGCATCCTGGCCGGCAATCAGGATCAGGCGACCAAAGCCATCCGCGCCCATATCGACGCGGTCATGGTCGAACTCTTCGCCTTTGCCCGCGAGCGCCCGTCTTTGTTCGCCGACGGTGAAACACTGGGCACCGACAAGGACAGCTTCCCGTTTGGGTAGGAGATCCCCCAGGCGTCATTCCCGTCTGCGCGGGAATGATGTGGCAGGATGATACAACGGCGGCGCGACACCGCCCAAGGAGACAACATGCTCAAGAACATACCGCCGATCCTCGGCCCTGATCTGCTCGGCATCCTTCGGGCCATGGGTCATGGCGATGAGATCGCCATCGTCGACGCCAACTATCCGGCCGATGCGGCGGGCCCCGCTTTGGTGCGGCTCGACGGCATTTCGGCCACCGACGTGCTCGACGCCATCCTGACGCTGATGCCGCTCGACGATTTCGTCGATGAAGCCGCCATCTGCATGCAGGTGGTTGGCGATGCCGGCAAGCGTGAACCGGTGATGGATGCGTTTGAGGCGATCGTGCGCCAGCACGAACCCAAGATGGGCCTCGGCTCGCTTGAGCGGTTCGCCTTCTATGACCGGGTCAAGCAAGGCTATGCCATCGTCCAGACTGGCGAGAGCCGCCTCTACGGCAACATCATCCTCAAGAAGGGTATTATCCGACCCAAAGCGTAAATGCCGCGCGATCGAACGGATTGAACCAAGGTCGCCCTCGACAGGCTAACATGTTAGCCGCTAAAGCGATGTCAAACGGCAAAGGGACTTACCGATATGAAATTGCTCCGCGTTGGCGCCAAGGGCGCTGAAAAGCCCGCCATCCTGGCAGACGACGGCACCATCCGCGACCTGTCCAGCATCGTGCAGGACATTGGCGGCGAGGCGCTGACACCGGAAGGCCTGGCCAAGATCCGCGCCGTCGATATCGGCGTGCTGCCCAAGCTCGATGCCGGCGATCGCATCGGCCCCTGCGTGGCCAATGTCGGCAAGTTCATCTGCATCGGCCTCAACTATGCCGACCACGCCGCCGAAACGGGCGCGCCGATACCGGCCGAGCCGATCATCTTCTTCAAGGCCACCAGCGCCATTATCGGCCCCAATGACGATGTGATCATCCCCAAGAACGCCATCAAGCCGGATTGGGAAGTCGAGCTCGGCGTCATCATCGGCAAGGAAGCCCGCTATGTCGACGAGGCCGACGCCATGGACCATGTGGCCGGCTATTGCGTCGTCAACGACGTCTCCGAGCGCCACTTCCAGACCGAGCGCGGCGGCCAGTGGGACAAGGGCAAGGGTTGCGACACCTTCGGCCCCATCGGCCCCTGGATGGTGACCAAGGACGAAGTTGCTGACCCGCAGCAGCTGGGCATGTGGCTCGACGTCGACGGCCATCGCTACCAGAATGGCTCCACCAAGACGATGATCTTCGGCGTCGCCAATGTCGTCTCCTATGTCAGCCAGTTCATGAGCCTGCAGCCCGGCGATATCATCACCACCGGCACCCCGCCGGGCGTCGGCATGGGCATCAAGCCAAACCCGGTCTGGCTCAAGCCCGGTAACGTCATGCATCTGGGCATCGACGGCCTCGGCGAGCAGCGCCAGAACGTCAAGGCCTACTCGGCCTGAGAAGAACATTGGCACCGGCGCTATTAGCGCCGGTGCATTTTTAGGCAGCGATTGGCGCGTTCGGCTTGACGTTTTCTCAAGGCGAAAATGCTATCGACACCGAACGCCAGAAGATCGTGTTCCGTGTAAAAGGCTGCCTGCCATGACAAAATTGATCGTTCCCGTCATCCTGGCCGGCGGCCAGGGCACGCGGCTCTGGCCCATGTCGCGCGCCGCCCGCCCCAAGCAGTTCCTGGCGCTGACCGGCTCCACCAGCCTGTTCCAGCAGACGCTGCACCGCGTGGCCGACCCGGCGATCTATGCACCGGCCATTGTTATCACCAATTCCGAATATCGATTTATCGTGGCCGAGCAGGCCGCCGAACTTGCGGCGCCGCTCGCCGGTGTGCTGCTGGAACCGGTCGCGCGCAATACCGCCGTGGCGATCGCCGCCGCTGCGGCCTTTGCCAGCAAGCGGTTTGGGCCCGATGCTGTGCTGCACATCCTGCCGTCCGATCATGACGTGGTAATCGATGCCGGTTATCGCGACGCGGTCCAACAGGCCGCCAGTGCCGCCGCCAAGGGTTCGCTGGTCACTTTCGGCATCGTTCCGACCCATCCCGAGACCGGTTACGGCTACATCAAGTCCCGCGCGCAGATCGGCGCCGGCGCCAGCCCGGTCGAGCGCTTCGTTGAAAAGCCTGATCTGCCCAAGGCCGAACAAATGCTGGCCGAAGGTGGCTATCTGTGGAACTCCGGCATGTTCATGATCGGTGCTGGCGCCTTCCTCGACGAATGCGCGACGCTGGCGCCGGAGACGCTGGCAGCCGCGCGTGCATCGGTCGATGCCGCCAAGGTCGACCTCGACTTCATTCGCCTCGATCAGGCCGCCTTCGAGACGGCCCCCAACATCTCGGTCGATTACGCCATCTTCGAGAAAACCACGAAGGCCGCCGTCATCGCCGTCAACTTTGCCTGGTCCGATCTCGGCAGCTGGGACGCCGTCTGGAAGAACGCCGCCAAGGATGCCGCCAACAATGTCACCCAGGGCGCTGTGACGCTCGACAACGTGAATGGCTCATTGATCGTCAGCGATCACGCCCACATTGCTGTCAGCGGCCTCGAGGACGTCGCCGTCATCGCCACCAGCGACGCCATCTATGTCGGCAAGCTGTCCGAGGCGCAGAAGGTCGGCGCCATGGTCAAGACCCTGCGCGCCGCCAAGGCGACCGCGCCACTCACAGAGATACACAAGACCGCCTATCGGCCCTGGGGCGGCTATTCGTCCGTGCTGAGCGGCGAGCGCTTCCAAGTGAAGCGGCTGTTCGTGAAGCCGGGCAAAAAGCTCAGCCTGCAAAAGCATCACCACCGCGCCGAACACTGGATCGTGGTGCGCGGCACCGCTGAAGTGACCATTGACGGCACCATCACCACGCTGAGCGAAAACCAGTCGATCTACCTGCCGCTCGGCTGCACCCATCGTCTGACCAATCCGGGCAAGATCGAACTGGAGCTCATCGAGGTCCAGACCGGCTCCTATCTGGGCGAGGACGACATCATCCGCATCGAGGACGAGTTCGGCCGGACTTAGGTCGGCACCCTTCACCTCTCCCTTAGGGGAGAGGTCGGCGCGTAGCGACGGGTGAGGGGGCCTTTACTGGGTGAGGTGCTTGGGGAAGGCCCCCTCACCCGACCCAAGAGGGTCGACCTCTCCCCCTAGGGAGAGGTGGGGTACGCACTAGGGCCGCCGCGCCACCAGATCGATCTCCACGAGCGCGCCGACGGCCAGCGCCGTGACGCCGATCGTGGTGCGAGCGGGCAGCTTGCCCGGCGCGAAGAATGTCGGCCAGAGCGTATTAAGCGCGGCATAGTCACGTTCGAACTGCGTCAGATAAATGCGCGCCATGGTGACGTGCTCGAGCCCCAGCCCGATGCCGCCAAGCACCACCTTGAGGTTGTCGATGACCCGGCGCGTCTGCGCTTCGATACCGGCTGGCAGCGGAGCATCCGGCGCAGCGGGGTCCGTGGGCATCTGCCCCGTCACAAACACCCAACCATCGGCCTCAACGGCATGAGAAAACGGCGCCACCGGGCGGGGCCCTGTGGCGATCATGTGATATTCAAGCGCACTCATCCGGGATACTCCGACATTATTGCTCTTGAGCCTCGACGAGCCGACCGCCATAAGTCAACTGTCGGTGGGCGTTGCGCACCGTTCTTCCCGCGCAATGAGATCAACCGGCCATGTTCGAGTTCTTCCACACCATCTCGACCTACCTCGAAACCTTTCTCGATGCCATATCGGGCAACTTCTGGCTGACCTTCTGGTTCATCTTCGCGGTCGCCATCGGCGAGGCGGTGTTCATTCTCGGGCTCTTCGTGCCGTCAACGCCCGTGCTGCTGATGGCCGGCGGCATCATCGCCGAAGGCCGCCTGCCCTTCTGGGAAGTCTATTTCGCAGCCGTCATCGGCGCCATTATCGGCGACGCCATTTCCTACACGATCGGTCACTTCCTCAAGGATTCGATCAAGGAGGTCTGGCCCTTCCGCAATCACCGCGATCTCATAGCGCGGGGTGAGATCTTCTTCGCCAAACACGGCGGCAAGGCGGTCTTCATCGGCCGCTTCATTCCGGGTGTCAAAGCCGTCATTCCAGGCGTCGCCGGCATCATGGGCATGAAGTATGGCCACTTCACCATCATCAACGTCACCTCCGCCTTCGCCTGGGCAGCGGCGCACATCCTGCCCGGCATGTTGCTGACAGCCTGGCTCAAATCGATCGGCCTGTCGCTCGAACTGGTGATCGTCTTCGGCACGCTCATCCTGGCGGGCCTGTTCATCCTGGTGCATTACCACCGCCGCATCCTGCTGTTCTTCGCCCCATGGCTGGGCGGCTTCGGCCGCTCGCTGCAGGCGCGCTGGGGCAAACAGGACGCCGCGCACTAATCCGACGCCGGGCTTGCAGGCGGCGCGAAAGAGGATCACTCTCCTTGCATGCGCCGCTGGATCGCCCGTTATCGGTTCGTTCTGCTGGCCCTTTTCGGGTCCGTAGGCGCTGTTGCCGCTTTCGCCCCCGCCATGGCGCAAACCGAGCGGGAGGCCGCGGCCCTCGACGCTCTTTTTGCACAGTTGAAATCGGCCCCCGACGAGACGGTTGCCCGCCAGATTGCCCAGCAAATCTGGATCTACTGGACCACACCGGCCGATCCGGTGTTGGCATCGAAGATGCAGGATGTGCTGATGCTGCGTCAGCGCGCCGCCTTCCCCGATGCCATCACGCTGCTTGACGACATTGTCGTGGACTACCCAACCTATGCCGAGGGCTGGAACCAGCGGGCGACGCTCTATTACCTGCTGGGCAATAACGAGGCGTCGCTGGCCGATATCGAGAAGGTGCTGGAATTCGAGCCGCGTCACTTCGGGGCTTTGGTGGGTCGGGCGGTGATCTACAAAAGCCGGGGCGAACAATCGCTTGCCATCGAGGCCATGACCCGCGCTTTGGCCATTCACCCGTTCCTGGTCGAGCGCTCGCTGTTCCCCGAGCTCCAGGAAGAGATCACGCGCGCTTGAGGTGATGAACCGCGCCTTGCCACGGGGCCCGGCCTCGCCCATATGTCCATGATTGCACCAGCGGGACGAAATTGATGAACGACAATGAACTGACGGTCGAACGCGAGGACGGCCCCACCCGCGGCCGCTACGTCATCAAACTCTCGCCCACCGCCGAAGCCGAGATGACCTTCCGCAAGGGCGAGAACGACAGCATCATCATCGATCACACCGGCGTACCGCCCGCCTTCGAGGGGCGCGGCATTGCCGCCAAGCTGGTCAACCACGCCATCACCGATGCGCGGCAGAACGGCTTCAAGATCAAGCCGGTCTGCTCCTATGTGGTGGCGCAGTTCCGCCGGCATCCGGAATGGGCCGACCTGCTTGCCTAAGCCTTAGTAGCCGAAACGAACGCTTTCCTGCGTCTCGGCCTTGATGGCGTCGAGCTTCTCCCAAGGTATGGTGACCGTCGGCGCGCCATAGGCATAGGCCGCGATCTCGTAGGGCTGGAACTGGATCACCAGACCATAATCGTCTGAAAAGCTCCAGCGCGTGGGGTCGGCGACGATCTCGGCGATGTCGCCGGCGGAATCCACGTCGAGCCATTCCTTGTGCTGCGCCTGCAACTGCTCCCAGGCAGCGTCGGTCAGCACGCTGGCCCAATCGTCGCCGTTGAAGATATCGCCGGCGATCACTTCCCGCGCCTCGGGAATGTAGTAGTGGCGATAGCTCACACCCCAATTGCCGTGCGCCGCGCCGTGGCCGTACCAATAACTGCTGACCTCAAGAGTTATGCGACTGGTCCCGGCAACCTCCTTGACCACCATGCTGACCTCGGAGTCAGCAGATGCATCGAATTCACCCTCATCACCGTCGGACAGACCCTCGCCCAAACCAAGGGTATAGGCATTGAAGCCCTCGGCAAGCGGGTCATCGGCATCGAGCAGTGGCAGAACCGTTTCGTGGCTCGCGACCTTCCAATAGGAATCCGGATTGTCGGCCTCGTTGGGGTCAGGGAGCGCGCCATAATTGCTTTGCAGGTAGAACCGATGTCCGCCTAGCATTCGGCTCTGTTCCAAGGTCGTGCTGCGCGAGCGGAACTGCTCGGCAATACACGCGCTGGCCGTCTCGTCATAGCTGCCCGATGTCAGCGGCTTGGCGTCGTCGGTGCAGACGGCCTGCGCGTAATCGAGCCAGTTGCGCTGGTCGGCGCGCATCGCCACGACGGATTCCTTGGTCAGCCCACCCGTCGCCGTCGCGAATGCCTTGGCCAGCAGCTCGTCGGCGGCCGAAAGCGCGGGCGTGTCGCAAATGGCGCGCTCGAAAGGCGTTGCCGCCTTGCTGCAATCGAAGCTGGCGGCGAAGGCCGGCGAGGCCGGCAGCCCCAATAGCACCGCAGCCGCGGCGAATGGACGAACGATCATGGGACACTCCTTTGGCGAACGCCGCGCACGCTGGCAGGTGGAGGACGAGGCGTCAACCGCCTGGAACCTACTGGTGCAGCGCGGTTTTGGGGGCCAGGTTCCAAGCGCTTTCGCGATCCAGGATGGACACCTTGTTGCGCCCCTCGCCTTTGGCGATGTAGAGCGCCGCGTCGGCCATTTCAGTCGCCGTCTCGATCGAGTCTCCTGGCTCGACCAGGCAGGCGCCGAGGCTGGCCGTGACGATCACCGCCCGCCCTTCCGGCAGCTCGACGGCGCGCTCGCTGATGCCGGCAATCACCGCGAAGGCGGAGGCCCGCAACAAATGCGGCGCGCTATCGCGCAGCAGGATGATGAACTCGTCACCGCCCCAGCGCGCACAGACATTCTCGCTGCCAATGGCCGTTGCGATGCGTCGGGCGATCTCGATCACCACCGCATCGCCCGCAGCATGGCCGAAATTGTCGTTGATGGCCTTGAAGTGGTCGATATCGACCATGATCAGGCCATGCCGCTGCGCAGCGCCGGCGGCGCCAAAGGCGGCCATGAAACCGCGCCGGTTGGCGATGCCCGTCTGTCCATCGCGGAAGACCAGCTGCTCGAGCTCCAGCGTACGCTCCTGCACACGGGCCTCCAGCGCCCTTGTATTGTCGCTGACTGCAACAGCCATTTCGGTGAAGGCCGCCGAAAGCCGCCCGACTTCATCCTGATGCTGCTCGCCCATCCTCAGCGCCGGAGCATAATCACCGGCGCGCGCGCTGCGAACCACGTTCTCCAGGCGACGCAGCCGGTCCAGCACCTGCCGCTTGAACACCAGCGCCATTAGGGCGGCCACCAGGCCCGCCACCGCCGCCAGCAGCAGCCCGATAGGCGCGAACAGGCGTTTGTCGATAATGGTGTCGATGTCCATTACCGTGATGTTGAACCAGCCGAGCTTGTCGAGATAACCGACGCCAACCAGCATCTGCTTGCCGCCCATCTGCATGAAACGCGACCCGACCAGCTCGCCGCCAGCCGCAACCTCGTCCATCAGGCTCCGCAGGGCCTGCTGATCGCCTGGCCGGTCCAGCAGGTTGAACACCGTGCTTTGGCCCGCCATTTCCTGCGTCACACTGGGCAGATCGATCAGGCTCTGGTCGCGATGCGCCCGGACCACGCCCTGCCGATCGACGAACATCGAGGTGACGCCCACCTGCGGGACATTGACCACCTCCTGGACGAAGGCGGTGAGGTCTATGCCGGTGCCCAAAATACCCAGCACGTCGCCGCCCTCGAGGATGACGCAGTTCATCCAGACCTTGGTCTCGCCCAGATTGGCGTTGCTGTCGGCATTGAGATGGCAGCCCGGACCAGCCTTGAGGGTGGCGTAATACCAGGCATCGGTCGGATTACTGGGGTCGAGCGTGTAGCGGAACTGGTCACCCGCGTAGGAATTGCCGGCATCGTTGAAATAGTAATTGCCCGAAGCGCCGATGACGAAGAAGTAGCTCTTGTCCACGAAGGACTGCCGGAAATGTTCGAGCTCCGCTATCCCTCGGCGCTTGAGGATAGGGTCCGTCTCGTTACGGGCCCAGTCGCGGATCGATTGCGAACCCGCCAGCGCTTCGGCCAGCGACACTTCGCGCGTCAGAGCTTCCTGTCCGCGATAGCGGTCGTAGAGCACCTGCTTTTCCGCGAACAGCGTGCCAAGCTGAACGACCGTCGTCCCGACGATCCACTGAAACGCAACATAGGCCGGCACCGCCACCACGGCGAAGCCGAGCAGCACGAATATCAGCACGCGCACCCGCAAGCTGCTGGCGATCTGGTGTCGAAGGCCGTGGATTTGGCGCCTCGCTGGCAACAGGTCCCGACCTTCGCTCGGTCGGCCTTTCAGACATAGCGTTTGTGCCTGTAAAAGCCGTTAACACATTGCTCCTTATTGCGATGTGAACCCTGCTGCCATTGCCGCGTTCTACTCCACAACCAGAGGAGACCGCCCATGAGCCCGCTCGAAACCAAGGTTCGCGCGCTGTTTGATGCCTATGGTCAACGCGCCGACAACGCCTTGCAGAACCCGCCGAGAGAAGATCTCGACGGCATCGTCAGGTCCTTTGCTGCCTACTTCGTCGGCTCCAGCCCCAAAGGCGTGATGGGCGGCGCCAACGACGCAAAGTTCCGGGAAGTGGTCCCGACCGGCTATGCCCGCTACCGCGAGGTCGGCGGCAAGCACATGACCATCAAAGGCCTGAAGGTGACCGAACTTGATGGGCTACACGCCATCGCCGATGTCGACTGGGATTTTGCCTACACCAACAAAGCCGGCAAAAGCGGGCATGTGACCTTCACCAATTTCTACTTCGTCACGACAGCCGACGGCAGCGCCAAGATCTTCGCTTATGTCACGCCGGACGAAGACCGGGCCATGCAGGAACATGGCCTCGTTTAGTTATCGGGTATGGGCATGCGATAGACGAACCGGCAATGATTGGTCTTGAAATCGAGGGCATTCTCGGTCTCGGCAACGCCACCGACAACCAGAAACTGCTGTTCCTGCTCCTCGGCAATCAACGACTGCAATAGGGCATGGCTGGGTTGATTGCCGATATCCATGTCGGGGACGATCACCATGGCTGGGCCGCCGCCCGTTTGCACCGCCAGGCCCATATGCTTCTTGTCGGCGCTGGCATGGACCAGCGTACCCTGAACTTCAAACTCCGGCGCGGCAAAGTCATCGGCTGGCTCTGCGGTCTCGGCCTCCGGCGCGACGATTGCAACGAGTTGCGGCGTGGTGACGAAGTCCAACCCTTCGACTGGCTCGGCCTCGGGCAGAAAGACCAGCAAGCTCGAAAGTCGATCGGCGTAAGCGGCGTTGAAACAGGCGTCGCTTCGGCAGGTCGTGAACAGCGCAGTATTCCAGCGCGCACTATCGGCGGAGAGGCACCGCGCCGCCTCTTGGCCCAGCGCTTGGCCTACGACCTGCTCGTACTCCCAGAGCGTGGCCTCCACTATGTTACGCTGAACCTGCGCCGATGCCCCGCTCGAAACTGCCAATACCAGGATCAGCGCCAATCCGACTGCCCGTATCATATCCATCCTCCGGTTCGGCGCCATATTGCCGGACCTTACGATGGGAGCAAGCGTCAGCCACGAAACGGCGTCAGAAATCGCTGCGTTTCCAGCAGTTCTTCCTGCCGCAGTTCGTGCCCGCCCGCATGCCAGAAAAGCGATGCCTCGGCCCCGCTGGCGGTGAAGTAATCCGCCAGTTGCTGGGTGGTCGAGGCAGGCGCCATGGGATCGCGCTGCCCCGCGGTGATCAACACCCGCCTCCCCACAAAATCGGCTTTCGGCGGCGCAAACGGGATCAACGGGTGCATCAGGACGGTGGCATCGAACAGATCCGGGGCGCCAAACTGCACCGTCGCCAGGATATTGGCGCCGTTCGAATAACCGAGGCCGATCAACTTGGCCCCTTCATATCGTGCTTTGGTGGTCGCCACGAAATCAACCATGGCCGCCGCGCGGCGGGCCAGATCGTCCATGTCGAACACTCCCTCGCCGGTACGACGGAAATAGCGCAGGGCGCCGCCCTCGCTGACATCGCCGCGCGGCGCGATCACGCGCGCACCGGGCACCAATTCCCCGGCGAGATCAAAGAACTGGTTTTCGTCGCCACCCGTGCCGTGAAATACGAAAAACAGGGGCGCGTCGGCAGTGGCGCCTTGCCCTTCGCGATACTGATACCCGGCCATAACCTGTCTCCTTTGCTGTTGGCCCACATATCGGCCACGTCGCCACGTGGCGCAATCACGGCGCGCGCCACGCACTGTTGCCGTTTCGAGAACAATATCGACCTTATGTTGATTGCCGACCGAAGCCTTTCATGCACTATGCCGGCCATGTTCCTTTCGATTTTCGACGTCTTCAAGATCGGCATCGGCCCATCGAGCTCCCACACGATGGGGCCGATGACCGCTGCCCGGCGTTTCCTTGATGAATTGCGGACCAATGACTGGCCCCGCGCTGCCAATGCACGACCGGCGGCATTGACCGCCAGCCTGCACGGCTCGCTCGCCTTTACCGGCATCGGCCACGGCAGTGGCCGCGCAGTGATCCTGGGCCTCTGCGGGCAGGACCCCAAGACGGTCGATCCGGACACGATGGACACGATTATCGCCGGCGTCGAGGCCACCGGGTCGGTGCAACCACCCGACCACCCCGCCTACCGGTTCCGCCCGCAGATCGATCTCGTCTTCGACAAGAAGACGCCCCTGCCCGGCCACCCCAACGGCCTGCAGTTTGCCGCCTACGACACCGACGGCCAGCTCCTGCTGCGCCGCGCCTACTATTCGATTGGCGGCGGCTTCGTTGTCAGTGCCGAGGAACTCGAGGCGCTCAAGGATGCCTCGCCGGCTCAAGCCGATGTGCCCTACCCCTTTGCCCATGCCAAGGACATGCTGGCCATGGCCGCGAGGTCGGGCCTCTCCATCGCCGGAATGAAGCGGGCCAACGAAGAGGCGACGCGCAATCGGCTATCGCTCGATCGCGGCATCGACGAAATCTGGTCCGTGATGAGCGGCTGCATCGATCGCGGCATCAGCCAGGAGGGCATTATGCCCGGCGGGCTCAACGTCAAGCGCCGGGCACGCGGCATTTTCCTGCAGCTCGATGCGCAGTGGCGGAGCAACGAACTCACCCCACTCATGGCCAATGACTGGCTGAGTCTTTATGCCATGGCCGTGAACGAAGAAAATGCTGGCGGCGGGCGCGTGGTGACCGCCCCGACCAATGGCGCCGCCGGGGTCATTCCCGCGGTGATGAAGTATTTCCTCAAGTTCAATGCCGCCGCCGGCCCGCAGGCTGTGCGCGACTATTTGCTGACCGCCGCCGCCATCGGCGGCATCATCAAGCACAATGCCTCCATTTCCGGCGCTGAAGTAGGCTGCCAGGGCGAAGTCGGCTCCGCCTCCGCCATGGCCGCGGCGGGCCTTTGCGCCATTATGGGCGGCACACCGGAGCAGGTGGAGAACGCCGCCGAAATCGCGCTTGAGCACCATCTGGGCATGACCTGCGATCCCGTGGCGGGGCTGGTGCAGATCCCGTGCATTGAGCGCAATGCCTTTGGCGCCGTCAAAGCTGTCACCGCCGCCTCGCTGGCCCTCAAGGGCGACGGCACCCACGCGGTACCGCTCGACGCCTGCATCGAGACCATGCGCCAGACCGGCCTCGACATGAGCGAGCGCTATAAGGAAACCAGCCTGGCCGGATTGGCCGTCAACGTCGTGGCGTGCTGAGGCACTACGCCTCGGCCTGTGTGGCCATGGCTACGACGACGCAGATGGCCGTATAGACCACCGTCACGGTGAGGATGCCGAACATGGCGTTGGTCAGCCCCATCACGAAATAGCCCGCGGTCAGCGTCGCCGCGACGACAATCACCCCGCGCTTGTGCGCTGAATCTGGGGCGGTGATCGCTTCGACGACAGGGGCGAGCAACAGCATCGCGTAGGCCAGCAGGCCCAGTATCCCGGCGCTGGCGGCAAAATCGGCGAGATCGTTATGCAGGTGCGGCGCAGCGCCGAACGGGACGGCGGCGAGGCTGTCGGCAACGGCGACAAAGTTAAGCGGGCCGTGACCAAAGATCGGCGACGCGAGGAATGCCCTGAAACCACTTTCGTACATGTTGAGGCGGATGGAGGTAGATAAGTCGGTTGGTAGACTGAAACGGGCCAGATCACCCAGATCAACGAGAACGCGCTGAACGGCCGAGGTCTGTCCAAGCCCGGCAAGCAGAGCGACCGCGATAACGCCGACGCCGGCCAAGGCACCGACAATCATTGTCCGGCGCTGAACCAGGCCAAGCGAAGCCACCAGGATGACGGCGACGGCAGCCATGGCGACCTCGGCGACCACGGCGCCGCGCGTGCCCGAAAGGGCGATGGCTAAGCCTGCAAACATGGGGCCAAGCAGGAACGCATAGCGCCAGGCGCCTTTGTTCGAAGTCAGCCCGAGCAAGGACAGGAAGCCCAGCGCCAGCGCCACATCGGCGAAATGGATAGGATTGGCGACGCTTTCGCCCGCCCGCTCTACGCCGGTCAGCAGAAATTCGTTCGTCGCCATCGCCGCCGCTCCGGCGCTGCCGGCAAGGCTTAGCGTCGGAACGAACGGCAGATGTACTGCGCCATCCGTTCTGGCAAGCGCAACGAGTGGAATCACCGCCAGGAACGGCGCGACAAATACCACGCCGATCAGGCCAGAGGTCGATCCCGCGCCAATGGGATAGGCCACTGCCAGCAGGGCAATACCCAACAGAGGCATCCAGACGATCGGCCGCCTGATCACAGCGCCATCGGCTGGGCGCAGCAGCAATAGGCCAATACCTCCCGCAGCAAGATAGAGGATGTTGCCCGCTTCCGGCGCGACGGCTGTCATCGCCAGCGCCGCAACAAGAGCAAAAAGGAGAACTGCGGAGCGCATGCCATACCCTGGAAGCGTTGAGATCGAGCGGTGCTTGCCACGGATGGGCGGACGCTTCAAGGCGAAGCCGGCTTGCCCGCTCTGGGCAAACACTTTATCGCCAAAGCTATGCCCCTCGATCTCATCATCACAGAAACGCCCGATCCAGCCGATCTTGAGACGATTGGGAAAGGGCTGACGGGGTTCAATGAACACGACGTCGGACCAGCCAATCGGCGGGCATTGGCGGTGATCCTACGCGATGGCGAGACAGTGCATGGAGGCCTCTCTGGTTACACCGCCTGGGGCTGGCTTTACGTGCAGTGGCTCTGGCTGGCCGAGGGGCAGCGCGGGCAAGGTTACGCGGCCCAAATGCTAGCTCTAGCCGAGACCGAAGCGCGGATACGCGGCTGCCACGGCGCCTATATCGACACCTTCAATCCGACCGCGCTTAGGGTCTACCGGCAGGCGGGCTATGAGGTCTTCGGCGAGTTGCCCGACTTCCCGGAAGGTCGGACGCGCAGCTTTCTAGCCAAGAGATTCCCATGAAATCGACGGACGGTGCTATTGCATTGGGGGCGGCGGGCATCGTGCTGCTCTGCGCCATGGACGCCGTCGCCAAGGCGCTTGGCGCAAACTTGACGACCTTCCAGGTCGTGTTCGTTCGTTGCCTGGGCGCCGCCATCTGGCTGGCTTTGTGGATCGTGCTCACGCGCGGCGACTGGCCCAGGCGTGAGAACCTGCGCCGCCATTTGCTACGCGCCATCATGCTGGTGGTTACCGCAACGCTGTTTTTCTATGCCATCGCCCGGCTGCCGCTGGCCGTCGTCGCGGCGCTGGGCATGACGGCGCCGGTCTATGTGACCGTGCTCGGCGCGATAATCTTCAAAGAGCATGTCGGCGCCGGCCCGTGGATCGCGCTCGGGCTTGGCGCAGCCGGGTCGGCGGTGATCATCTTCGCCGGCTCGCCTGTGGACCTCGCCGGCGCCACCGACACACTCGCCTGGATCGCGGCCGTACTCGCGCCGCTGAGCTACGCGATCACACTGGTCATCCTCAAACACCATTCCAGCAATGAAGGCGCGGCGGCGATGACCCTGGCGCAAACGCTGTTCGCGGCGATCATCATCTCGCCCCTAGCCTTCGGCCCGGTCTCGATACCGGATGCGATGGTCTGGGGTCAGATCGCCTTGATCGGCTTCTTCGGCGCCGTCGGCTTCCTGGTGCTGATCAACGGCCTCAAGCGCATGCCGGTGTCAGTCTTTGCCGTGCTCGACTATACCGGCCTGATCTGGGCCGGCTTGTTCGGCTTTTTGTTCTTCGGCGAAATCCCCGGCCCGCAGCTTTGGGTGGGCGGCGCGCTAATCGTGGCTGCCTGTATCATCACCGCCCGGTCGCCACGGGCGCGGCCAGCCTAGGCCGGCCAATCGGCCACCCGTCATCGGCTCGGGAACCCCAGTGGTAGTGGGAAAGCTGATGGGCAGACCGCGCAAGGCGCGCACCGCCAGCAGCGCGAAGCACTCGGCCTCGATCGCATCACCGCGCCAGCCCACTGCTTCGGCCGGCAGCACCTCGACCCGCGCCCGTTCCGGCAGCATGGCCATGATTGCCGGGTTGTGACGTCCACCCCCGCAGACGATCAGCCGCTCCGGCCGGCGCGGCAGCATGTCGAGCGCCTTGCCTACAGCGGAGGTGGTGAACGCCGTCAACAGAGCTGCACCATCGGCGGCATTGCATCCCTTGGCCATATCGGCGGTGAAGTCGAAGCGATCGAGCGACTTGGGATAGGCGGCGGTCAGGTAGGGGTGCTTGAGCAGTTCAACCAGGCGCGCTTCATCGACCGTGCCCGACAAAGCCAGCGCCCCGTCGCGGTCCATATCGCCCAGGCCCAGCCCGCTGACGAAATCGTTGATCGGCGCATTGGCCGGGCCGGTATCGAAGGCGATGAGATGATCGGCGCCGTCCCACCAGGTGATGTTGGCGACGCCACCCAGATTGAGCACCGCTGTCTCGCCCTTGGCATCCAGGCCGCGCAGCAGGGCCTGATGATAGATGGCCGAGAGCGGTGCGCCCTGTCCGCCGGCCGCCACATCGGCGCTGCGGAAGTCGTAGGCCACCGGCTTACCGAAGGCATCGGCCATCAGCTGGCCGTCGCCCAATTGCCGCGTCGCGCCGATGCGGCCCGGCTGGGGCGCCCTGTGCAGCACGCTTTGCCCATGAAAGCCGACTATGGTGACATCGGAAAAATAGACGGATTGCCCTGCCATGAATTGAAGGACGGCGTCAGCTTGCGCAATCGTCAGAGCCCGCTCGGCTTCGGCGAAAATCGCCGGATCGGGACCTTCGAAATTCCACTGCCGCGCCGCAGCCAGCGTCTCGACCAGCATGGCGCGCAGCTCGCCACCGTAGGGCATGAGCTTGTAGTCGCCGAATTCGAAGATGCGCTCGCCATCGGTGCGGATCAGCGCGACGTCGACATTGCCGTCGAGCACCGTGCCGGTCATCAGCCCAATCGCCCAGATCGGCTCCATGTCAGGCTCCGTTGATGGCATCGCCCACGGCGCGACGAAGCAGGCCGATGCCGCTGTCGAAGTGCCGGGTCGGATGCACGCGATTGGTCAGCAACGTCCAGGCATGGCCAGCCTCGAAATCGATCCACAGCCCCGTGCCGGTAAACCCGGTATGGCCGATGACCTCTGTGCCGCAATGGTCGCCGCCCGACCAGCCGTCATGGGGATGCTCCCAGCCATGGGTGCGGCGCGAAGACAAAGGGGTCCGCATCAGCCTGATGGCCTCCGCGGAAGCACCGGTGCCGTCGAGCAGGCCCTTGGCGAAGTCGAGCACCGAGGTCACTGGGCCGAAAAGCCCGGCATGGCCGGAGCCTTGGAGAGCAGCACAGTTATCGTCATGCACTTCGCCGACCAGCACACGATGGCGCCAATAGCAGTCTTCGGTGGCGGCGGCTTCGATCGGCTCGGCCTCCCAGTCAAAGCCCTCGCCAGCGTCGAGTTCGCGGATTTTCTTCTTGGCCAGCCGTTCGATGACGAAGCCGAGGAGAATGAAATTGATGTCGGAATAGACCGAGGGTCCGGCCTGCCATTCGCGCTGCAGCACGAAGGTCCGCAGCAGGTCCGGATCGCGGCCATATGTATAGATCGGCTCGACCGCCGGAAACGGCGTCTGGTGACCAAGGCATTGGCGGAACGTGACTTTCCGCTCCCAGGCGTCGAGATTGTAGTGCCTGAGATCGGGCAGCACCGTGGTGATCGGCGCATCGAGGTCGATCGTGCCCGCTTCCGCCAGCTTCAGAATGGCCGGCGTCGTGTAGATGACCTTGGTCAGCGAGGCCAAGTCGAACCAGGTATATTCGCGCATCGGGCGCGGCTTGGGAACGAGCTGGGCTTGCCCGGCATGGCGGGTCTTGACCGTTCCGTCGGCGCTGACAAGGCCGAGCACGGCGCCCGGTATGCGGCCGGCATCAATGCGTTCGGCAACCGGCGCCCAGGCGCGGTCGAGCAGTTTACTGAGGGTCATTCGCTATAGAGGTGACAGGCGACGTCACCCTCCTCCTGTTCGATGTCTCGCCGCACTTTGCCCAGAACCGGCAGCACCTGGTGGCACACCTCCATGACCTTTGGACAACGGGTGTGAAAGGCGCAGCCCGAGGGCGGATTGGCCGGGTCCGGCAGCTCCCCTTTGAGCACGATTCTGTCTGATCGGGTGAGGCCAGGGCGCGGAATCGCCGACAGCAAAGCCTGCGTATAGGGGTGGCGCGGCCGGGTCATGATCTGCTCGGTCGGCCCGATCTCGACAATGCGGCCCAGATACATGACAGCGATGCGATCGCTAACGTGACGGATCACCGACAGGTCGTGACTGATGAACATGATCGCCAGCCCCAGCCGCTTTTGCAGCTCGGCAATCAGGTTGATGATCTGGCTCTGGATCGACACGTCGAGCGCCGACACCGCCTCATCGGCCACCAGCAGTTTTGGATCGAGCGCGAGAGCCCGCGCAATCGCGATGCGCTGGCGCTGGCCGCCGGAAAATTCGTGCGGATAGCGCTTCTCGGAGCCCGGCGGCAGGCCGACCAGTGCCAGCAGCGCGGCGACGCGTTGGCGGCGCGAGGCGCGGTCGCCTATACCATGCACCACCAGCGGCTCGCCAATGATGTAGCCAGCGGTATGGCGCGGATTGAGCGAGCCGAACGGGTCCTGGAAAATGATCTGCATCTGCCGGCGGATCGCCTTCATCCGACCGCGGCTGAGCTTGGGCAGGTCTTCGCCCTCGAAGCGGATGGTGCCGCTGCTCGGTTCGATCAGCCGTAGCAGGGTGCGACCGAGCGTTGACTTGCCGCAACCGGACTCGCCAACCACCCCGAGGACTTCGCCAGCTTCAATGGCAAGCGACACATCGGTCACTGCCCGAACGCCGCCGGGATAGACTTTGCTGAGATGGTCGAGTTCGAGCAGGCTCATGCGGCTGGATTCCAGCACCGGGCAAGGTGGCTGTGGCCGACCAGTTCCGGCATCTGTTTTGGGCAAGCTTCGACCACGGCATGGCAGCGCGGGTGGAAGGTGCAGCCATCGGGCCGATTGCCGGGCGGGGGCACGGTGCCAGGGATAGCCGGGAGAAGCGTGCCGGGTGGATTGGAGGCAGGAATGGTCGCCAGCAGCGCCTCGGTATAGCGATGCCGCGGATGGGCGAAGAGCTCGGCAGCCGGCGCTTCCTCGACCACGCGCCCGCCATACATGACCGCGACCCGGTCGCAATATTGCGACACCACACCCAGGTCGTGGGTGATGAGCAGCACGGCCATACCGGTCTCGCGCCGCAGGTCATCGATGAGATCGAGAATTTGCGCCTGCACGGTCACGTCAAGCGCCGTTGTCGGCTCGTCGGCAACCAGCAGTTTGGGATCGCAAGCCAGCGCCATGGCGATCATGACGCGCTGGCGCTGGCCACCGGAAAGCTGGTGCGGATAACGCCCCATGGCGTTGGCCGGGGCCGGAATGCCGACGCGGGTGAGCAGGTCCACGGCCCGCTGGTCGGCCTCGGCCCGCGACACCTTGCGATGCAGCAGCACCACCTCGGCGATCTGGTTGCCGATAGTGAAGACCGGATTGAGGCTGGTCATCGGCTCCTGGAAAATCATGGCGATATCATCGCCCCGCAGGCGCTGCAGTGCGGCCTCGTCCAGCGCCAGGATATCCTTGCCCTCGAAGCGGATGGCGCCGCTTTCGATGCGCATCGGCGGCTCGGCCAGGAGCCGCATAATCGACAGCGCCGTGACCGACTTTCCGCAGCCCGACTCGCCGACCAGCCCCAGCATTTCGCCGGCACGGATGGTCAGCGACACGCCCTCGATCACCGCCCGTTTGCCCACGGCAATGTTGAGATTTTCGATGGAGAGCAGGGCAATTTCGGGCATCAAATCCATCGACTAAGCGCATTGCGCAACCGCTTGCACACCCTGAGTTAGTACCATAGCGTGGCATAAGTCCAGACTGGTCTGAGATTGGTCTTTCGTTGCGAAGGATAAGCCGCAGCAAGCGGCACGACACATTTGGAGGCATCATGACGTTCAAGAAAATTGGTATCGCGCTGCTCGCTTCGACCGTGCTGACCGGCGCCGCTTTGGCTGCGACGCTGGACGTCGCCATCGACTCTTCGCCAGCCGGCCTCGACCCGCATCTGATCACCGCCTTCAACTCGGTGGTGATCGTGCAGAGCAACATTTACGAAGGCCTGACCGCCATCGACAAGAACCTGGCCGTGGTGCCGGCGCTGGCCGAAAGCTGGGAAATTTCCGAGGACGGCGTCAGCTACACCTTCAAGCTGCATGACGGCGTCAAGTTCCATGACGGCTCGACCTTCGACGCCGAAGACGTCGCCGCCTCGATCCGCCGCGTGCAGGCCGAAGCCATCGCATCGCCGCTGGCCAGCCGCGTCACCCCCATTACCGGTATCGAAGTGGTCGACCCCACGACGATCAAGCTGACGCTCGACGCGCCCTTCGCGCCGATCCTGTCGTCGCTGGCCGGCATCGCCATCGTTCCGGCTGAGGTCGAGACCAATGCCGAGGGCCTGCAACAGACCCCCATTGGCACCGGCCCGTTCAAGTTCGACGAATGGCAGCCCAACGGCTTCATCGGTCTCGCCAAAAACCCCGATTACTACATCGAGGGTCAGCCCAAACTCGACGAGGTCCGGTTCAACTTCGTGCCGGAAGCGGCAACCCGACAGGTCGGCATCACCACCGGCGAGTATGACCTGCTTCCGGCCATCGACCCCGCTACAGCGCTGCAATTGCAGGGCCAGCCCGGCGTCACCATGCAGGAAACGCGCGACATCGCCTATACTCTGCTCGGCGTGAACGCGAGCCGCGAGCCCTTCGGCAATGCCAAGGTGCGCGAGGCCATCAACTACCTGATCAATCGCCAGGAAATCATCGACGGCGCCCTGTTCGGCGCCGGTGTGCCGGCCGGCCCGCTCTCGCCGGCTTTGGTCAACTGGGCCGTCGATCCCTCGACCTTCGCCTGCTACACGCCGGACGTCGAAAAGGCCAAGGCGCTGCTCGCCGAAGCCGGTGTCACCACGCCACTGAAGGTCACCATGAACGTGCTGCCGCGGCAGGATACCCGCGACATCGCCCAGGTGGTGCAGCAGCAGCTGGCGGCCGGCGGTATCGAGGTCGAACTCATCACCCAGGAAATCGGCGACTTCGTGCAATCCTGGCGCAATTCGGAGTTCGACATGTTCGTCTCCGCCAATGGCGGCAGCCCCGATCCGGACGAATATTTCTACCGCACCTTCCGTGGCGGCGGCTCGACCAACGTCTTCAAGTATGAGGATGCCGAGCTCGACGCCTGGCTCGACGAAGGCCGCTCTACCATCGACCCGGCGGCGCGCAAGGCCATCTACGACCAGGTCCAGGCCAAGCTGGCCTGCGACGGTCCGGCCGCGCATATCGCCTATGGCACGCTATATACGGCAGTGGCCGACGGCGTCAGCGGGTTCGAGATTTACCCGAACGGCCGGCTGACGAGCCTCGTGAATGTGACCGTGGCTGAGTAGTTGGAGCCGTGGGCTTCGATGCATAGCCCACCCCCTCCCGGCCTCCCCCATCATGGGGAGGTGTTCGCTCCACTCTTGGGGCACGATGCAGTTCAACCCACTGACTTGTACCTCCCCCTTGATGGGGGAGGCCAGGAGGGGGTGGGCCTCGCGCACCAGCCTCATTGAGTATCTGCCCATGCCCCACCGCTTCCTCACCAACCGCCTGATCGACCTCGTCGTCGTGCTGTTTGGCGTGTCGCTGGTGGTGTTCATGATGATCCGCCTCATCCCCGGCGATGCCGTCGCCATCATGCTGGGCGCCAATACCGAAATTACCCCGGAGCGCATGGCCGAATTGCGCGCCCGGGTCGGGCTCGATCAACCGCTGCTGGTGCAATATTGGAACTGGATCACCGGCGCTCTGCGCGGCGACTTGGGCACCTCGATCTGGACCGGCCGGCCGGTCATGAGCGAGATCGCCGCCAATATCTGGCCGACCTTCGAATTGACCCTGCTCTCCGTGCTGGTCGGTGCGGGCTTGTCCATTCCCATCGGCGCCTTCATGGCCACGGCACGTGGCAAGGGCGCCGAAGTGGCGGTGCGCATCGGCGCCATTGCCGGGCTGACCATCCCCTCGTTCTGGCTCGGCATCGTCTCGATCTTTCTCGTCGCCAAGCTCCTGCCCGGCGTGCAGGCGCTGGGCTATGTGCCGTTCACCGAGGACCCGCTCGGCAATCTGCAACGCATGATCCTGCCTGTTATCGCCCTGTCGCTGCCCATGCTGGCCAATCTTTCCCGCCTAGTGCGCTCGGCCATGCTCGATGCGTTGAGCCAGGACTATATCCGCACCGCCAAGGCCAAGGGCGCCAGCAAGCGGCGTATCGTTTATCGCCACGCTCTGCGCAATGCGCTGATCCCCTTCATCACCAGCGTCGGCGTTTCGGCCGGTTATCTGCTCGGCGGCGCCATCGTCATCGAACAGGTCTTCGCCATACCCGGGCTGGGGCGACTGGTGCTGGGCGCCATTGCCGAACGCAATTACCCACTGGTGCAGGCCACCATCCTGGTCATGACCTTTGCCTTCGTCATCGTGAATTTCATCGTCGACCTGCTCTATGCCGTCATCGATCCGCGGGTGTCACGCCGATGAGCTGGATGGCCCGCAACAAGCTGCTGACCTTCGCCATCGTCCTCGTGACGCTGCAGGTGCTGATCGCCGTCTTCGCGCCGGTGCTCGGCTTCCAGAGCCCCTATACCCAGGTGGTCGTGCAGCGCATGAAGGGCCCCAACCTCGTCAACTGGCTGGGCACCGACCAGCTCGGCCGCGATGTGCTGGCACGCATCGTCTATGGCTATGGTACCTCGCTGCTGACCTGCGTCACCGCTGTGTTGCTGGCCCTGTTGGCCGGCGGTACACTTGGCATGCTGGCGGCCTATTATGGCGGCTGGTTCGACCGCATAGTCATGCGCATCATGGATGTGCTCTTCGCCTTCCCCATCATGCTCCTGGCCATCGGCGTCATCGCCGTCCTGGGTCCGAGCCCATGGAGCGCGGCCCTGGCCATTGCCATCGTCTATACGCCGATCTTTGCCCGCCTGCTGCGCGGGCCGGCGCTGGTGATCTGCGAGAGCGAGTATGTCAACAGCGCCCGCGCCATCGGCGCCTCCGATGGGCGTATCATCTTCATCCACCTGCTGCCCAATCTGGCCTCGGTGGTGCTGGTGCAGACGAGCCTTTTGTTGTCGGCGGCGATCCTGGTCGAGGCCTCGCTGTCCTTCCTCGGGCTTGGTGCGCAGCCTCCCGTCCCATCGCTGGGCCTGATGCTGTCGGAGGGCCGCAACTTCCTGCTGCTGTCGCCATGGCCAGCCGTCTTCGCCGGCTTTGCCATCCTCATCCTGTCCTTCGGCTTCAACCTCTTGGGCGATGCGCTGCGCGATACGCTCGATCCGCGCCTCAAGGCGGCTGCCTGACCACAGCCGCCGATTTGATCAGTACAGATCGAGCGTGAAGCGCCGCGAGAGGCCGATGCCGACGACAAACTGATTGACCGCATCCTTCTCGACAATGGGGGAGTCGGCTGCGCTGCCCATCAACCGGGTATAGGACGCATTGGCGCTGATGAACGTGTCGGGCATGAATTCGTAGCGCGCCGACAGATTGAGCCCGGCCGATTTGATGCCGCCGGTCGGATCGTAGGCGGCCAGGCGCCCGCCGGTTGCAGCCGAGCCGGCCGCCGTCACACCGAAATAGGTGTCCATGTAGTTCTCGGACGCGAAGCTGACCACCGGACCACCGACGATCTCAAGTTCGGGCGTCAGCTGCGCCGTGAGATTGACGCCGACATCGCCCAGCAGTCCCTGCGCCCCGCCAAAGGCATAGCGCAGCTCGCCATAGATTTCCGCCGCGCCCCATTCATAGCCGACGCGCAGACCCGGGGCGTAAGTGGCGTCGATATTGGGCAGCCCAAGCAGATGCACATTGTCCTCGCTCTTGCGTTCGCCGGCAATGCTGAGCGCCGGTGCGAAGGAGAAGCCGCCTTGCCGCTCGTCGCCGCCGATCTCGATGATGCCGGGAATGACCAGCAGTTCGAGGCCGATGATCGGGCTGAAGGTTGGGCCATATTTGGACGAGCCGTCGTAAAGCGGCGCGTAGCCAGTGCCCAGACCCAGTTCGATGATCAGGTCGGGCTGAAACGTGGCTTCAGGGAATTCCGCAGGTGCGGCGCCATAGCTGTCGAACTCCGCGGCCACGGCAGGCAGGGCGGCGATCAGCACGGACAATGACGCGGCGATTTTCACGCGGGCAGGACGCATCGGCAACTCCAGGTTCGATGACGGACGCAAACGCTGCACGCGATCGCCCATCGAGGCCCCCCAACGGCGCCCCGCTCGCAGCGAGGCGGACCATGGGTGGGCCAAATTGCACGGACATTGCACGGCGCGGGTTAACGATCCGAACCCGGATCAGGCGGGCTGCGGGAAGCGCAGACTGAAGCAGGCGCCGCCGCTATCGCTGGCCCTTACCGACACCGAGCCGCCATGCCGGTGCATGATTTCCCGCACCAGGCTGAGGCCCAGGCCCGACCCGCGATCTTGCGGCTTCAGCCGATGAAACGGCTGGAAAATGAGGTCGCGCTGCTCGCTGGGAATGCCGGGACCATCATCGCACACGTCCACGCGGTGGTCACTGCGCACGCGGATGGCGATGTTGCCGCGATTGGCGCCATGGGCAATGGCGTTCTGCACCAGATTGGTCAAGGCGCGCTCGATCGCATTGGCGTCGCCATTGACCACCGCATGCCTGACCTCGCTTTCGAACGACAGCTCATAGCCGGCGCTGATCGCCAGCGGCGCCAGATCGGCGGCCACCTGGGCGAAGACGCTCACGATATCGGCGCTCTGCCCGCTGAGGCCGCGATGTTTGAGACGCTGCATATCGAGCAGCGTCTCGGCCATATTGGACAGCCGCCCGACATCGAGCAGCAGCCGTGCCCGGGCCCGGTCATCGGGCGCCAGTTCGATCCGGCTTTGCAGGATGGCGATCGGCGTCTTGAGCTCATGGGCGGCATCGGCCAGGAACATCTGCTGACGCTCGTACCCCTCGTCGAGCCGCTCCAGGGCCGCATTGATGGCAACGACCAGAGCCGCGACTTCTGCCGGCACCTGCGCCGTCGGCAGGCGGGTGCCGCGCTGTTCGATATCGATGCCCTCCGCACTCTGCACCGCAGCGACGATGCCCTTGGTGGCGCTGCGCACGATCAATGGCGTGGTGATCAGCATCACTACCGCCAGGCCCATCAGGACCAGCAGAAGCACCGGACCGACAAACGTGCTGAAGAAATCGACGAAGGCCAGCCCGATCCCCAAAAGCGGGGCGTTGCCATAGAGCACATGCAGCCGGCCCGCATCGGCATTCTCGACCCGCAGGCTGGCTGCGCCGGGGGAACCGGGACGCTTGTCGCGGATATCGGCGAAATCGACGCTATCAAGATGCTGGCTCAGCGCGGCGTGAACCTCGGGCACCACGCCCGCGGCCAGCCACCTGCCATCCTCGCCCTGCACCACAAACCAGAGATCGGGAGCCTCGGCCCGAAGCTCGGCCAGCTTGTCTTCGGCGACCAGCAGGCCGCCGTCCGGCCCGCGCGACACCGCCGCGGCGATGGCGCGCGAATAGGTCGGATCGAGCAGTTCGGCGCTGCGATCGCCGTTGCCGACAAAGTCGGCAAACTGTGAGGCAACGGCAAGGATGATCAAGGTCAGGCTCTGCAGGACAATGAGCTTTACCGTCAGCTCCCGCCGCAGCGACTTGCGCCGAACCCGGGTCATTGCCGCTCCTTGATCAGATAGCCGATACCGCGAATGGCGTGAATCTCGGCGCTGCTCTGCCCATCCGCCAGTTTTTTGCGCAGACGCGACACATGGGCGTCGAGCGAGTTGGACTGGATCTCGTCGTTGAACCCGAAAACCGCTTCCTCGAGCACAGTACGGACCACCGTGCGGCCCGACCGGCGCATCAACGCCTCGAGCACCAGGAGCTCGCGCCGCCGCAAGGCGAGCGATGCGCCCGCGACCCTCGCCTCGCGGCTGACAAGGTCGAACACCAGATTGCCGACCTTGGCCTCGCCCTGCGCCATGTCCGGGCCACGCCGCAACACAGCCCGCAGCCGCGCCATCAATTCGTCAACCGAAAACGGCTTACCCAGATAGTCGTCGGCCCCGACGTCGAGACCGGCGACGCGGTCTGTACTGCTGTCGAGTGCCGACAGCACGATGACCGGAACGCCGGGCCGCTTGCGTCGCAAATAGGTGATGAAGGACAGCCCGTCGCCATCAGGCAGCTTGCGATCGAGCAAGACCGCATCATGCAATCGCTCGGCCACGGCTTCTTCGGCCACTTGCAGCGTCGAGACCCAATCGACCACGATCCCATGGTTGACCAGCGCTGCATTCAGATTGGCGGCCATTTCAGGCTCGTCCTCGACCAACAGCAAACGCATGCGCACGCTTCCCCCGCCGGGCCTGTGGCATTTCCAGATTGCACCAGCATTGCACAGTGCCAGCGCGCCAACCCTGGCAAGAGATTGGCGGCAATGATCCTGCAATCAAGGTTCCCGACCATGAAGCAAGTCGCCGCTACTTCAGGGATCAGCCATGTATCCGTTTCCAACCACAGTGTACCAGCCCGAACCCGCCGGGGATGCCGGGCCCGACGAAATCCATCTGCGCCTCGCTATCGCCCTCGCCAAGCTGGCGATCGACAATCTCCGCCACCAAGAGAATGTTGGCCGATCGGCGCCCGAGCTGACCGCGAGTATCGTTTATCTCGCCACCGATGGCGTGTGCGAGGCGCGCTACGTCCTCGTCTGACCGCCCCGTTTCGCCACGCTCTCTGCCATCGTGTCCTCGCGCAAAAATCCGCCGCGACATTGGGAGGAACAATTCTGCATATGAACACAAGACGGAATATTATATTCCAAACGAAGCCAGTGTGGTGCAGGATGACCGTCCGAGAGCCCCGAGTGCAGAGCACCGATTGCATTTAGCCGGCCATTGGCTAGTGCTTACGCGCCGTCCGGCCCGCGAGGGAAAGCATGTCGATACTCAAGTCTCTGAGCGCCCAACTTGATTCCCTGACGACTGCCGACCGGCAGATCGCCGAGTTCATCATCGAGCATCCCGAACAGATGCTGACCATGTCTTCTGCTGCCCTGGCTGAGGCGAGCGGCCGCAGTCAATCAAGCGTGGTCAAGTTCAGCCAGAAGCTCGGTTACGGCGGTTACCAGCAGCTCAAGCTGGCCGTAAACAAGGCCAAGGCGCTGGAATGGCATGCGCCGGGTGGCGTAATCCACGGCACGATCGATGGCAGCGATAGTTACATGACCATCCTGCAGAAGCTGATCGGCAGCAAGCTGTTGTCCATGCGCGAAACCTCGGCCGCCAATTCCGAACAGACCATCGATGCGGCCCTCGACGCGCTGGCCAATGCGCGCAAGGTCCAGCTTGCGGGGGTAGGAGCTTCGGCGCTCGTGGCCCGCGATTTCTCCTACAAGCTGCTCAAGCTCGGACGCTCGGTGCTGATGGATAGCGACAGCCATATCCAGATCGCCAATGCGTCGGCCCTCAATGGGCAGGACGTGCTGCTCGCCCTCTCGCATTCGGGGCGAAGCCTTGAAATCGTGCGCATCGCCGAGGTTGCCAGGCAACGCGGCGCCAAGGTCATTTCGGTGACGGGCATGCAGCCCAATCCACTGTTAGATATTGCCGACATCCACCTGTTCACCGTCGCCGACGAAGAACGCGTCCGATCCTCGGCGATCACTTCGCGCGATGCACAGCTGATGATCATGGACATGCTGTTCATTCTGCTCGTGCGCCAACAGGCCGATGCGCAGGATTATGTCCACAAGAGCGAGCTGGCCGTTACCGTGCTCAAGGCCTGACCCGGTTTCTACTGTTGGTCATTTGTGTCGACATCAGTGCGATGTAATATTTTATTCTTGACAGTCGTCATTTTTGGAATTCAGTATTCCCACGGCCGATGAGGAAGGCCTCAGGGAGGCGGGTATCGCCCTTTCGGCGTCACCCAAGGAGGAAGCTTGGCCAAACTTTCGCTGCGCGGCGTCAAGAAGCGCTTCAAGAATACCGCAGTCCTGCACGGCATCGACCTGGAGATCGGCGACCGCGAATTCGTGGTGTTTGTCGGCCCCTCCGGCTGTGGCAAATCCACGCTACTGCGACTGATCGCAGGCCTGGATCCGATTTCGGACGGCGAGTTCGTGCTCAATGGCAAGCGCATGAATGAAGTGCACCCCTCCCAGCGCGGCATCGCCATGGTGTTCCAGAGCTATGCGCTCTATCCGCACATGGACGTTTACGAGAACATGGCCTTCGGCGCCCGGCTCATGGGCCTGAGCAAGCAGGAGGTCGAGGACCGGATTGCCGAGGCCGCCCGCATGCTGCGGCTCGAGCCGCTGCTGCAGCGCAAGCCGCGCGAACTCAGCGGCGGCCAGCGCCAGCGCGTCGCCATCGGCCGGGCTTTGGTGCGCAAGCCCGACGTGTTCCTGCTCGATGAACCGCTCAGCAATCTCGATGCCGCCTTACGCTCCGACGTCCGCCTCGAAATCGCGCGCCTCCACCGCCAGATCGGCGGCACCATGATCTATGTCACCCACGACCAGGTCGAAGCCATGACACTGGCCGACCGCATCGTGGTGATGAACCAGGGGCGCATCGAGCAGGTTGGCAGCCCGCGCGAGCTCTACGAGACCCCGGCCAATACCTTCGTCGCCAGCTTTATCGGCTCGCCCAAAATGGCGCTGATCGATGTCGTGCGCAAAGCCGGCCATGTGGGCATTGGCGGCGCCGATATCGCGCTACCCGGCTTGCCGACGGGCGATGGGCCGATGAAGCTCGGCGTCCGGCCGGATGGGCTGTCGCTGACGCGCGAACCCACCGCCAACGCCATTCCGGCAACCGTCATCTACACCGAATATCTGGGCGAGAACGCCTTCGTCTATGCACGCCTGGCCGACGGGACGCTGGTGGGCATCCGCACCTTGCCCAACGACCTCTATGAGCCTGACGAGCATGTAGGCCTCCTGGTCGATGCCGGGGCACTGCATTTCTTTTCCGCCGAGGATGGCCGACGGTTATCCGCGTAAATCCGTGGATCATGTCCATCCAAAAACAAAAAACGTTTCGAACAGAGAGGGAAGAAAAGTGACAAGCAATTTCATTCGTATCGGCGTTGGCCTGATGGCCGTCATGGTTGCCGCGCCGGCACTGGCGCAGGACCTGACCTTCTGGAGCTGGCGGCAGGAAGACCGCGCCCAGTATGAGCAGTTCATCGACACGTTCGAGGCCGCCAATCCCGGCATCACCGTGAAGTTCGAGACATTCGAAGCCGCCAATTACAACACCATCCTGTCGACGGCCCTGGCCGGCGGCACCGGCCCGGACCTGATGATGGTGCGCGCCTATGGTGGCCTGGAGAACGTGGCGACGGCCGGCTATCTCGAGCCGCTGACGGTGGAAGCCATTCCGGCCCTGGCCGACTTCGCACCGGCGGCCCTCGCCGCCGAAACCGTGCGCGCCGACCAGAAGCTCTATGCGGTGCCGTTCGCCAGCCAGACCCAGCTGGTGATCTACAACAAGAAGATCTTCGACGATAATGGCCTCAGCGAACCCCAGACCTGGGACGAGTTCCTGGCCCTGAGCCAGAAGCTCAAGGACGCCGGCATCATGCCGTTCGCCAACGGCACGGCTACCGCCTGGCAGAACGAGACGGTGACCTTCGACTTCACCTCCTCGCTGATGGGCAAGGCCTTTGTCGACGAGATCGTCGCCGGCACGACCGACTTCACCGACGACCGCTTCACCGGCGCCCTGACCGGCCTCAAGGAGCTCAGCCAGTACTTCCCGGACGGCTTCATCGGCCTGGATTATCCCAGCGCCCAGCAGCTGTTCTCCTCGGGCATGGCGGCCATGTTCGGCGGCGGTTCGTATGAACTGACCACCTTCAAGACGCAGAACCCCGAGATCGAACTGGGCGTGTTCGCCGCCCCGGGCCGTACCGCCGAGGACGAAAAGCTCGTTGGCCTCTACTTCGACGGTGGCTATGCCGCCAACGCTGCCGGCGCCAACAAGGAAGCGGCGATGAAGTTCCTGAACTTCGTCGCCAGCCAGGAATTCGGTCAGGCCTTCGCCAACCAGCTCAACAACATCTCGACCGTGCCGGGCGTCACCTTCGACAACCCGCTGCTGGCCGAAGTCGCCGAGCTGAACAAGAGCGCCATCCCCTACCTGTTCCTGGTGCATTTCCGCTTTGGCGAGCCCTCGGGCTCGGTGCTGGTGCAGCAGGAAGTCCAAAAGCTGTTCGCCGGCGAAACCACGCCGGAAGAAGCCGGCAAGGTGATCACCGACGGTCTCAAGGCCTGGTACGCTCCGTTCCAGGACTAATCACGCCACTACAGCCCTCCCCTTGTGGGGAGGGATGCGAGATAGGACTTAGCTTGCTAAGTCCGTACATCGAGCAGGGTGGGGGTATCGCTCCGAGAGTGCAGTGCTCGCGGCTCACCCCCACCCTTGATCCCTCCCCACAAGGGGGAGGGTGTCGACTGCCGTACCGGGTGATTATCCAGGATAGACGCAAGCAATGCCCAACCTTCGCCCGACCGGCCGTGGCCTGTGGATTACCGCGCTGATCGTGCCGCCGCTGGCCTTTGTGGCGCTGTTCATCGTCTATCCGATCGTTTCGGCCTTCGCCTATGCCTTCTTCGACTGGCAAGGACTGCTGCGCGGCGAGTTCGTGTGGTTCGAAAATTTCCGCATCGTGCTGTTCGAAGAGCCCTATGCGAGCTGGACGCGCAATGCCTTCAGCCACAACATCATCGTGTTCTTCGCCCTGATGGTACTGCAGAACGGCCTCGGCTTCTTCCTCGCCTATGCACTGTGGCGCGAGCTGCCCGGCGCCAAATTCCACCGCGTGGCGGTGTTCCTGCCGGTGGTGCTGTCGACCATCATCGTGGGTTACCTGTTCAAGCTGTTCCTGCACCCGCTGTTCGGCGTGGTGAATATCAGCCTCAAGGGCATGGGCCTGGCCGAACTGGCGCAGCCCTGGCTGGGCCAGAGCTCGACGGCGCTGTGGGCGCTGATCATCGCCAATGCCTGGCACATGGTGGGCTTCCCCACCCTGGTCTTCCTGGCCGGCATGCAGCGTATTCCCACCGAAATCCTCGACGCCGTGCGCATGGAAACGCGCAGCGAATGGGTCAAGATCGTCAAGATCGTCTGGCCGCTGGTGGCGCCGAGCACGACAGTGGTCTTCGTCCTGCTCTTCGTCGGCGCCTTCAACTGGTTCGAACTGCCCTATATCATGGCTGGACTCGATGGCTCGCCCTTTGGCTCGACTGACGTATTGGGCCTCTATTTCTATCGCACAGCCTTCGGCAACGTCTCGTCCGGTCAGCAGGATTTCGGCCTCGGCAGCGCCCTCGCCGTGATGATTTTCCTGTTCATCGCCGTCATCGCCGGCGTCGTCACCGTCCGCCTGCGGGCCAGGGAGATCCAGCTATGAGCGCAGCGGAGACGACCTATTACGATCGCAAGGGCATTATCGGTACGCTGGGCCGCGACGGGCTGATCCAGATCATCCTCATCGCCAACACCTTCATCATGCTGGTGCCGATCCTGATCATGGTGTTTTCGGCGTTCAAGTCGACGCAGCAGATCTTCACCGCGCCGTTCAGCATCCCCGATTTTGCCAACCTCATCAATTTCGCCAAGATCTGGACCGAAACCAACTTCCTGCAATACCTGCTCAATTCGTTCGTCATCACCGGGGCCTCCATGGCGCTGATCCTGACGCTGGGGACGATGGCGGCCTATGCGCTGGCGCGCTACGAATTCTTCGGCGCCGGCTTCATCCTGATGTTCTTCATCGCCGGGCTGACCCTGCCGCTCAAGCTCGCCATCATTCCGCTGTTCATGCTGATGCGCGACCTCGGCATTCTCAACAATCAGCTCAGCCTGATCTTCGTCTATACGGCCATGGGCCTGCCCTCGACCGTTTTCATCATGACCGGCTTCATCCGCACCCTGCCCAACGAGCTGGAGGATGCCGCCCGCATGGACGGCGCCAGCGAGCCACGCATCATGTGGGCCATCATGCTGCCGCTGGTGCGCCCGGCCATGGTCATTGCCGGCATCCAGAACGTGGTGCCGATCTGGAACGACTTCTTCTTTCCGTTGGTCTTCATCCAGAACGACGCCCTTAAGACTCTGCCGCAGGGGCTCACCACCTTCATGGGTGAATATGCCACCGACTATGGCGTGCTGTTCGCCGGGCTCACGCTCTCGGCCGCGCCGATCATCCTCATCTACATCGTGCTGTCGCGCCAGTTCATCTCGGGCATGACCTCGGGAGCCATCAAGTGAAGCTGGAGCGGGGAAGCCTCATCGTCTCGTGCCAGGCACGGGCCGATAATCCATTGCATGGATCTGTTTTCATGGGCGCCATGGCCCTGGCCGCTCGCGACGGCGGCGCCCGGGCCATTCGCGCCAACGGCCCCGATGATGTGCGCGCCGTCAAGGCGGCCGGCCTGCCGGTCATCGGCATCCACAAGGTGTTTTCCGCCGACGTGCCGGTTTACATCACGCCCACATTCGCTGCGGCGAAAGAGCTGGCCGAGGCCGGCGCCGATATCATCGCGCTCGACTGCACGCCCCGCCCCCGGCATGGCGATGCGCCGGCCGAGCTCATCGCCCGCATCCACGGCGAGCTGGGCCTCGAAACCTTCGCCGATATATCCACGCTCGAAGAGGGTATGCTGGCCGCCGAACTCGGCGCGACCTACGTCTCGACGACGCTGTCCGGTTACACCGAATATACTGAGCCCAAGCCCGAAACGCCCGATCTGGACTTGATCCGCAACCTGGCCGCCCACATCCCAGTGCCTGTTATCGCCGAGGGTCGCTTCAACACACCCGAACTGGCCCGGGCCGCGATCGACGCAGGCGCCTATGCCGTGGTGGTGGGGACGATGATCACCAACCCGCGTGAGATTACGCGGGGGTTTGCGCGGGCCGTGGCGGGATGATCGAGACAAGCGCCTTCTTCGCTCCCATCGGGCGGGGTAAGAAATGAGTACCTTCCTCGGCATAGACACCGGCGGGACGGCGTCGCGCTGGGTGATTGTTGATGACACCGGCATCGTAATCGATCGCGGATCGGCGGCGGGCGCCACCGGGCACCTGTTCAACCCCGTCGAGCGCGAACGGCTGACCGCCACGCTGGCCGGCATTGCCGACCGCGCACGCCAGCATGCGCCCATCGCCGCATGCCTGGGCATTACCGGCCTGGGCGAGGCTGTGCATGCCGAAGCGCGCAACCTGGTCGGCGCGCTGTTTGCCATCGAGCCGGCCATGGTGTTGCTGGGCGACGACATGGACCTGGCCTTCCGCGCCACCTTCGCGCCCGGCACGGGGCATCTCGTATCGGCCGGCACCGGCTCAATCGGTCTGCATCTGCGTGCCGACGGCAGCCTGATCCGCGTCGGTGGCCGGGGATTGCTGATCGATGACGGCGGCTCGGGCACCTGGATTGCGCTCACCGCCCTCGATCAACTCTATCGCCGCATCGACGAAACTGGCGGCCCGGCCGAGGCCGAGCGGCTCGCCGCCGAGCTTTTCGCGGAAGTGGGCGGCACCGGCTGGAGCGAAACCCGCAGCTTCGTCTATGGCAGCGATCGTGGCCGCATCGGCACGCTGGCCCCCGCCGTGGCGCGCGCCGCAACCGCCGGCGACCCGCTCGCCACCGACATTATCAGGCGCGCCGCCGCGGAATTGGCGCGGCTGGCCAAGGCGCTGATCGCGCGCGTCGGCCCGCTGCCTATCGCCTTTATCGGCGGCATCGTCACGCTGCATCCAGCGATCAAATCAGGCATAGAAGCCGAATTGCCGGGCGCCGTTGTCAGCTTTCCCCAGATCGACGCCGCCGCCCACGCTGCCCAATGGGCACGGCAAAACTATCAGACCGAGGCCAGACCATGAGCACCACCGAATCCGCCTCCTCGCGCTATGCCACGCTGGAGGACTGGTCGAGCACCGACCTGGTCGCCGCCATCGTCGAGGGTCAGTTCGCCGCCATTGCCGCAGTGCAAGCGGCCAGTGCGCCCATTGCCACGGCCATCGACCAGGGTAGCGAACGACTGGCCCGGGGTGGAAGGCTGATCTATCTCGGCGCCGGCACGTCTGGCCGTATTTCGGGTCAGGACGCTGCCGAGTTGCCGCCCACCTTCAACTGGCCTTATGAGCGCGCCATCAACCTGATGGCCGGCGGCCAGGGCGCCATCTTCCGAGCCGTCGAAGGCGCCGAGGATCGTGAAGAACTGGCCATCGCCGCGCTCGACGAAGTCGATGTCGGCCCCGACGACGTGGTCATCGGCCTCGCCGCCAGCGGTCGCACGCCCTATGCCATTGCCGGGCTGATCCATGCCCGCAGCAAGGGGGCGCTGACCATCGGCATCTACAACAATCGCGGCGGCCGCATCGGCGAGGTCTGCGACATACCCATCCTGATCGAAACCGGCATCGAGGTACTGTCCGGCTCGACCCGCATGAAGGCCGGCACGGCGCAGAAGGCAGCGCTCAACGCTATTTCCACCGGCGTCATGATCAAGCTGGGTTTCGTCTATCGCGGCCTGATGGTCGAGATGCGCCCCACCAATGTCAAACTGCGCGACCGGGCGGCAAAGATGATCGCGACACTCACCGGCACCGACTATGACACCGCGCTGGCAACGCTCGACGCCGCCGATGGCAGCATCAAGCTGGCGACGGTGATGCTCAGCCAATCCGCTGATCGCCGCGCGGCCGAACAGATGCTGGATGCCGCCAGCGGCAATTTGCGCCGGGCCATCGGACCGTAGCACCAAAATCAACCGCTTGCGGCGCAGCGCGCGCTGTGATTGATTGCGCCCATCCACAGGGGTGCTCCGTATAGCCGGGGCTGAGACGCGGACGCCAAGCCCGTAAACCCTATTAGCTGATCTGGGTAATACCAGCGGAGCGAGGCGGGGCTATGTATTCTGGCGCACAGATTTCTCTCTACCCTATGGCCGACGATTTTGTCGGTGTCATTCTCGGGGCCCTGAGCGCCCTCGATCCCTATCGTGACCGCCTGCAGGTCCAGACTGACGACATCTCGACCTTGCTGGTCGGTGCACCCGAAGTGCTGTTTCCGGCCATGCGCGACCTGTTCGTCGCGGCGGCGAAAAGCGGTACGCATTGCGTACTGCATGCCACCATTTCGCGCGGCTGCCCCGGCGAGCCAGACGACGCGGTTTGCTACACCACCGAATATGGCGGCCCCGTTCTGCCACTCGATCAGCGCAAGCAACTGGCGCTGCAGGCCGTGGCGGGCGCGCCGGTGACCGATATGTCCAGCGCCGCGCAATTCTCGCTCTATGTGATGGATACCGACGACCACATGGACGAAATCTACGGCTGCATCGACTTTCTCAAGCAGTCCGGCACCTTCGATCGCGCCAAGAATTTCTGCACCAAGCTGGGTGGCGATGCCGGCGCGGTTTTCGCCACGGTGCAGGCCGCCCTCTGCCGGTTTGGACCGCCTGAAGGCCATGTGACAATCGACCTGACGGTCTCTGCGAACAGCCCCTCGCTGCGCTGAGCGGCGCGTCCGCATTCGCCCCGACCAAGGTCAGCCATGTCCAAGCTATCGTCGCTCCCGCGCGCCCTCGCGTCCATTTTTGCCAGAACCGCCCCGGCTTTTCTGTCGGTCGGCGCCGTGCTGCTGGCCTGGGAGATCTATGCCAACACATCAGGCATCTCCCCCACCACCCTGCCCGCCCCCTCGCGCGTGCTGGCCCAGACCATCCAGCATAGCGACGCCCTATTCCAGAACACGCTGCCGACGCTGACCGCGACACTGTTGGGCTTCGGCTGCTCGCTGCTCGCTGCCTTTGTACTGTCGGTGCTGATCGATTTCTGGCAACCGCTGCGCCGGGCGCTGTTCCCCGTCTTCATCATCAGCCAGACCCTGCCACTGGTCGCCATCGCACCGCTGGTAGTGCTGTGGTTCGGCTTTGGCCTCCTGCCCAAGATCATGCTGGTGGCGCTGGTCACCTTCTTTCCCATGCTCGTGGCCTTGGTACAGGGCTATGAGGCGACCGATGACGATATCGAGGCGCTGTTGGCCTCGATGGGCGCTTCGCGGCTGCGTATCTTCCGCCTGGCACGTCTGCCGTCCGCGCTGCCCTATTTCTTCGCCGGGCTGAGGATTTCCATCACCTATGCAGTGGTGGGCGCGATTTTCGCCGAGTATGCCGGCGCGGCCAAGGGCCTGGGCATCTACATCCTCAACGCCAAGAACAATTTCCGGCCCGATCTCGTGCTGGCCGCCGTGCTGGTCAGCGCTTGCCTGACGCTGGTGCTGTTTGGCAGCACCGTGCTCATCCAGCGCCTCGTCACACCATGGACGCGGCTCGAGGAGCGCCGCAAGCCATGACCCCGCCCCGCCTCGACCTGCTCCATCTCCGCAAGAGCTTCGGCGACGCCGACGTGCTCGCCGACATTTCGCTGCATGTTCAGCCGGGTGAATTCGTGTCGATCCTCGGTCCATCCGGCGCTGGCAAATCGACGCTGTTCCGGCTGCTGACGGGCGGGCTGACGCCCAGTGGCGGCGATATCGTCTTCGACGGCGCGCCGCTGTCCCGGACGAGCCGCCCCTTCGCCTTCATGCCGCAGCACGACGCGCTCATGCCCTGGCGCAGCATCATCGACAATACCGCCTTGGGCCTCGAGGTGCAGGGGCTGTCGCGGAAGGCGGCGCGCCAAGCCGTCGCGCCACTCTTCGCCGAATTCGGCCTCGACGGTTTCGAGCACCACTACCCGGCCCAACTCTCCGGTGGCATGCGCCAGCGTGCGGCGCTGCTGCGCACCGTGGTGCAGGATCGGCCCATGCTGCTGCTCGACGAACCCTTCGGCGCCCTCGACGCGCTGACCCGCACCGGCATGCAGCATTGGCTCGAAACCATGTGGCAACACCACAACTGGACGGCGTTGCTCATCACCCACGATGTGCGCGAGGCCGTGTTTCTGTCCGACCGTATCTATGTGCTGACCCACCGCCCGGCCCGCATCCTGCGCGAAATCGTCGTGCCCCTGCCCCGCCCGCGCCGCGACCTGGCCGCCTCCGAGGCCAGCGCCATCGAGGCCGACATCCTCAAGACCCTGCTCAAACCTGCCCACTGAAGGACCAGCCATGCCCAATCGCCGCCAGATCATCATTTCCGCGATCGCCAGCCTGTTGCTCGGGGGTCCAGCCGCCGCGCAATCGACGCCGGTCACCGTCGCTCTCGACTGGACGCCCAATACCAATCACATCGGTCTCTATGTCGCCGAGGCCAAGGGCTTCTATGCCGACGCCGGGCTCGACGTTGAAATCCTGCCCTATAGCGACACGTCAGCCGGGACGCTGATTGCCAATGGCGTGGCCGATTTCGGCATTGTCGGCACCATCAGCCTCTACGCCAAGCGCAGCGCCGGCGCCGATCTCGTCGCGGCTTACGCCGTGGTGCAGACAGAAACCGGCAGATTGGTGTTCAACGACGAGCGCACCGATATCCAGCGCCCCAAGGACCTCGACGGCCTGACCTATGGCGGCTTCGGCAGCGAGTGGGAAAATGCGCTGATCGCCAGCATGATCCGTTTCGACGGCGGCGAGGGCAATTTCGAGACCGTCACCCTGGGCACCTCGGCCTATGAGGCCCTCGCCAATGGCGCTGTCGACTTCACCCTCGAAGTCTATACCTGGGAGGGCGTCAAGGCCGAGCTGGATGGCGATCCGCAACGCGCCTTCCGCTACGCCGATTTCGGCGTGCCCGACCAGCACACGACCTTCATCGGCTCGAGCCAGGCCTATCTCGATGCCAATACCGATACCGCCGCCGCCTTCATCGCGACGACCAAAGCCGGCTATGCCTATACCATCGAGCATCCCGAGGAAGCCGCGGACATCATCATCGCCGCCAATCGGGACGCCCTGACCGACCGCGCCTTCATCCTGGCGTCACTGAAGACCCTGATCGACGGCCACTACCTGGCAACGGCCGACGGCGTCATCGGCACCATCGACAGCGCCAAGATGGAAGCTCTCGGCGACTACATGCTCAGCGCCGGCATCCTCAAGGACGTCAACGGCAACGTGCTCACCACCCGCCCGGATTTCTCGGCCTACTACACCAATGCCTTTGTGACCCAGGGGCAATAGCGGCAGCACCGAGCCACATTGCCGCCGACATCGCGCGGCCTCTGGTGAGCGACGAGTTCGCCTGAGGCCAATAGCGTGAAACCTGCCAAGCTGCATCCCCGGCAAAAGAACATTATCCGCAGGTCAGCCGAGTGGCTGGCCTATCCCGACCGCCCCGGCAAACTGCAGGGTGACCTGGACTACCTCGCCGGAAAGCTGGCCGAGGCGGCGCCGGCGGGCAAGATCGGCACCGCGCTGATGTTCCTGGCCAACCATTACAGCATCGCCGCCTGTGACGCCTTCGGACGCGGTGATGCCACCGATCTGGCCACCTTCATCGGCTGGACCATTGATCTCAATGCCCTGCTGGTCCGACTTCAGGGCGCCTATGTCGTGACCAATCCGGACGAGGACACCAATACGCCGCAAGAGTTCTGGTGCGGCCTGCACGCTGCCGGCCCGCTGCTGTTATCGGACTGGCATGGGGCTCGCGTCTGTGCCGAATTCTATGTCGCCATGGCCGAGAAGGACCATCGCCTGCGCCATGCCGATCGCCGGCTGCTTCGGCATGGTACGGTCGACCCATTCCTGATCCGGCTGTTCGCCGAAAGCTTCGGGATTGAAACGTCCTTCCAACCGACGCAGCCGCTCATACCTCAATACGAGGACCTGCTGCGGACCTGGCGACGCGAGGACATGGGCGCGTTTCAGCTGGCAATGCAGGCTGCGGCCGAGTTTCACGTCACCCGCAGCAAGTTCGGTACCGACCGGACCTCCTACGAGTTCGAACACTATTTCGACCAGGTATTTCCTGTAGAACTGCTGGCGGTTCAGGCGCTGCGGCGTCGCGACGGCCTGCCCGACTGGCAGACCGGACACCCGCTGGTCGATACAACCTGGCCGGTCATCCGCGACCTGCCGCTGGCCCAGCGCCACCCTCTGGCGGTCGCCGCTGAGCAGCAGTTCCTCCCGCAACCGAACTTTCGCTGACCGCAAAAGGAAAGGCCCAGCGAACTCGTTGAGTTCACTGGGCCTTTTTGGTTGCGGGAGCAGGATTTGAACCTGCGACCTTCAGGTTATGAGCCTGACGAGCTACCGGGCTGCTCCATCCCGCGTCAAAGTCGATAACAATGCCGGTTGGGCGCGTCATCTGTGCGACCGTGGTCGCGACGTGAGGCGTATATAGGGGCTCAGGACGGATAGCTCAACCCCAAAACGGCGTCGCGTGACGCTTTTTTGACGGTCTGATTTTCTGCGCCCAACGCCTACCAATTCCGCTCCCATCGGCTAGTGTGGCACCACCCTCCGTCACGATCGGGACTTTCCTCCATGAAATTGAAGCCGCTTGGCCGCACCGACCTGCGGGTCACCGAGATTTGCCTGGGCACCATGACCTGGGGCAGCCAGAATACCGAGGCCGAAGGCCATGCCCAGATGGACATGGCGCTCGACGCCGGTGTCAATTTCATGGATACGGCCGAGCTCTATGCGGTGCCCGGCAGCCCCCAGACCTCGGGCCGCACTGAGGAAATCATTGGGAGTTGGCTGCAGCGGACCGGCAAGCGCGACCAGTGGATCATCGCGAGCAAGATCGGCGGTGGCGGCAGCTCATTCCTGCGCGAGGGGCGTCGCGCCGACGGCGCCTCGATCCGCATCGCCTTTGAGCAGAGCCTCCAGCGGCTCAAGACCGACTATCTCGATCTCTACCAGATCCATTGGGCCAGCCGCGGCAGCTACAATTTCGACGGCGCCTGGACCTATGCGCCGCATGAGCAGGATACGGCCGACGTTCTCGACAATATCGAGGACATGCTGGAAACGCTTGGCGCCCTAATCAAGGAAGGCAAGCTGCGCCATGCCGGCGTTTCCAACGAGACCACCTGGGGCATCAGCCAATGGCTGCGCATTGCCGAAGCCAAGGGCCTGCCACGGCTGGTTTCGGTGCAGAACGAGTACAACCTGCTGCGCCGGCATTTCGATCTCGACCTTGCCGAACTCAGCCACCACGAGAATGTGGGCCTCCTCGCCTATTCGCCGCTGGCCGCCGGCCTGCTCACCGGCAAATATTTCGACGGCCAGGTGCCCAAGGGTAGCCGCGCCGACTACCAGAAGAGTTTTTGGCGCCTCAACGAATATTCCGAAACCGCCGCCAAGGCTTATTACGCCCTGGCCACCCGCCACGGCCTTGATCCGGCGCAGATGGCCATAGCCTTCGCGCTGACCAGGCCCTTCGTCACCTCGGTGATTGTCGGCGCCACCAGCACGGCCCAGCTCGCCAATTCGCTGGGTGCGTTGCAGGTGACGCTAGCGCCGGAACTGTTGGCCGAGATCGACGCCATCCACCGCCGCTATCCCCGTACCCTTGGATAGCGGAGCGCGACCCGTCGCCTTTTGCAGCCGCCGCGCTATAAAGGGCGAACACGATTTGCGGGGCTGCACCTTGTCGATGACGCTCATCTCCACGCTGTTCCCGCTGATCTGTTACTTCGCCTACAACATCATCGTGCCGCAGGTGGAAAAGCTGCGGCCGTCGCTATCGACGATCATGAACATGCAGCGCCGCCGCTGGGTGGCCAATGCGACGCTGCGGGAATCGCCGTTCGACGCGATCCTCTCGGGCAACATCATGGGCTCTGTGAGCTTCCTCGCCTCCACCGCCGTGCTGCTGATCCTGGCGATCTTCGCCGTATTTGGCCAGCTTTCCTCGCTGATGGAAGCGCTCGATTCCCTGTCGATCGGCCGGGTCTACACCACGCTCGACGTGCAATTGCACCTGGTTGTGATGCTGACCATGTTCGTGCTGGCCTTCTTCGCCTTCACGCTGTCGTTGCGCCAGTTCAATCACTTCTGCATCATGCTGGGCGCCATCGACCATTCTACCCCGACCAGCGAGGAAGAAATCGAGGCCATTACCCGCATGAATGCGCTCGGCGCCCGCAACTTCAACAGCGGTATCCGCGCCTACTATTTCTCGGTCGCGACCGTGGCCTGGTTCGTGTCCGAATGGCTGCCCATCGTGGCCTGTATCGCCACCATCCTCATCCTGGCCCATCGCGAGTTCTTCTCGTCCTCGCACCGCACCGCCGCATCGGCCGCGGTGATCGCCGCGCGCCGCCAGCAGGGCAAGGCCGAATAGGCTATTTCGTCTTGGTCTTGCCGCCACCCGGCACGGCCGCGGGCTCAGCATCGGCTTCGGTCAGCCGCGCCAGATTGTCGGCCGCCAGCTCGTAGCCCTGATCGGCCGACCGCTGGTAATAGTCGATCGCCGCTTGCCGGTCCGCCTCGACGCCCAGGCCGTTCTCATAGATATGGCCCAGATTGTTGAGCGCGATCGGCTGGCCGTCATCGGCAGCCAATTGCGTCCATTTGAGCGCCTGCGCGTAGTCGACCTTGGTGCCCAGGCCATCGAGATAGAGCAAGCCCAGGTTGACCGCTGCCCGCATCTCGCCACCTTCGGCGGCTTCGCGGTAAAGTTCCAGCGCGCGGCCATAATCCTGCTCCACACCGTCGCCGTCCTCGTAGAGCAGCGCCAGATTGTGCTTGGCCAGCGTCAGCCCTTGGTCGGCCGCCTTCTGGTAGAGGACGGCTGCGGCTTTGGCGTCCGCTTCCATGCCAATGCCATTTTCGGTGAGGAAGCCCAGATTGTTCTGGGCATACATATCGTCCTGGTCGGCCGCGAGCCGATAGAGGTCGGCCGCCCGTACGGGGTCGGCGGGCTGGCCTAGCCCATCTTGCAGCAGCTTGCCGAGGTTGACCTGACCGGACGGATCGCCCTGCGCCACCGAGAGCTCGAACCAGGCCGCCGCCGCCACATAATCGCGGTCCACGCCCAGCCCATCCTGGTACATGAGGCCGAGATTGGACTGGGCCTTGCTCATGCCCTGCTCGGCCGCGGCGCGATACCAACGCGCAGCCTGCGTGTAATCCTGGGCCAGGCCCTCACCGAAATCATAGGAGAGGCCGAGACTGTTCTGTGCCAGCGCGAAACCGGCCTCGGCGCCCTGCGTCAGCAGCCGCGCGCCGCGCTCCATATCCTGCTCGACACCGTCGCCGGTGGTCAGCATGTCGCCAAGAATGGCCAAGGCCACGACATGTCCCTCGGCCGCTGCCTCTTCGAACAGCGGTACGGCGCTATCGGTATCGCCGGCGGCAAAATAGGCCCGCGCCAACCAACCCTTGAGCTGGGCCGAATTGGGCTCGGCTTCGAGCGCCTTGCGGCAGGCGGCTATGGCTGCGTCCGCGTCGATCTCCCAGGTCTCGCGGCCAATATCGGCAAAGCCGGTTTCAAACTGGCTCGATGCTTCGGCGGCGCAGGCGTCGAATTCTGGCCCGGCAAGGGCCGGTCCTACCATCAGCGTAAGGGGGACCGACAGCATCAGTCCGGCGCGCGCTATGCCACGTCCCAGAAGGCGTGCAAATTCGGTCATGGCTTGTCTCCCGCCGGTCGTCCGGCCGCGGCCACACTCTAGCGAACCCCTTTTGGTGGGCAAGTCCGCTTGTGGGGTAAGGTTAGCCGAGGTGGCGCCGCAGATAGGCGGTGACGTCGGCCAGCACCGGCGCGATGCGGCGCAAGGGCCGACCCAGCGCCATCAACGTGCCCGGGTGACCGAGCCCCGGATAATGCACCTCTTCCGCCGCAACGCCGGCGTGACGCAGCCTCGCGGCAAGCGCCACCGTGTTGCGGGGATAGACCAGCGCATCCTTGTCGCCGCTCGCCAGCAGCATCGGCGGCGCGGATGCAGTCACGTGATTGATCGGCTGCGTCTGCTCCGGCTGCGTCACCGCCCCGAACGTGCGGAGGCTGATCGGGCCATCGAAGGGGAAGAAGTCGTAGGGGCCTGACAATCCGACGGCGCAGCGCACATGGGCCAGCAATCCTTTCGCCGCCAGATAGGCCGGATCGAGCACCAGCATCAGCGCATTGTAGGCGCCGGCGGAATGGCCCATCACCGCCACCCGTTGGGCATCCCCGCCATAGTGCGCAATATTGTCGATGACCCAGTCAAATGCCTGCGCGCAATCGGCGAGGAAGCCTGGATATTCGATCTCCGGCACCAGGCGGTAATCGGCGACCACGGTGACGAAACCCTGCGCCGCGAGCGCCCTGCCGACAAAGCCGTAATTGCGGCGATCGCCATCGCTCCACGAGCCGCCATAGACGAAGAACACCACAGGCAACGGTGCATCGGCCTTGCCGGGCGCATAGATATCGAGCTTCTGCCGCCTCGCCTGCCCGTAGGGAACATCGCGCGCCAGCCGGCGCGAGGCGCGGTCCTTGGGGCTGAGGAAGTTGATGATGCCGAGAATGGAAATGGCCATGTGCGCCCCGCTGTGTGCACCAAGATACGAGGCAAGCGCTAAGATTGTTTCCGATTGCTACCATGGAGATACAGGGATTCACCGAGGCTTAAGAGCCTTGCGGCAAATTGTCTGACATTAGCCCCAGAACGGGGTCAGGGGGGGCAGTCGCGTGAACGAGCCGGCGCGGCAAGCAGACGACACGACCAGTCATGGGGCAGCGTTCTCCCATTTCGAGGCGGCATTCCTCAGTCAACTTGGTCGCTACGACCACGTGACCCGGTTACCCAACAGACTGCAATTCATCGATCATTTCAGCGATTTTGCCCGACCCGGCCAATCCGCCGTGCTGATGCTGGTCACGCTGGCCGACGCCAAGCACTATAACGAGATCCTGCGCGCACTCGGCATGGCCTTTGCCGAAGATTTCGTCCGCGCCGGCGCCGACTTGTTGGCCTCGCTCCTGCCGTCGGGCACCACTCTCTACCATGTGAGCGTCCTCAGCTTCATTGCCGCAGTTCCGGTCGATGACCCCGAGCGCCATCCAGAGATCGCCCAGGTGATCGCGGGCGCATTCGCAGGTGCCATCACCGTCAATGCCATCCCGATCAAGTCGCAGGTCGGCGTGGGTCTCGTGCCCTTCGACCTGGAGCGCGGCGCTGCGGAATCCCTGCGTGCCGCCCTCGTGGCGGCGCAGGACAGCCGCCGCTCCGACAATGGCGTGGCCTTCTACAACCACCAATCCGACGCAGCGCACCTGCGCGCCTTCCGCATCCTCGCCGACTTGCCGCAGGCCATGGCGGCGCCCGACCAATTGATGCTGCATTACCAGCCCCGCATCGAACTGCAGACCGGCCGCTGCCATGGGGCCGAAGCGCTGCTGCGCTGGAACCACCCCGAGCTGGGCCCTATTCCGCCAGCCGAATTCATTCCCCTCGCCGAGCAGACAGCGCTGATCGGCCCGCTGACCGATTGGGTCATGCTGCGCGCCATGGCCCAGAACCGGCGTTTTCTGGACGCCGGGCACGATCTGCGCATGTCGATCAACGCCTCGCCAGTCAACCTGTCGGAAGCCGGCTTCGACGACGTACTGCTGTACCGCTGCGATGCGGCCGGGCTCGAGCCGCACCATATCGAGCTGGAATTCACCGAAGGCACCCTGGCCACCAACTCGGCGCGTGCCGTGCTGCAGCTTGGCCATCTGCGCGACGCCGGCATCGACGTCGCGCTCGACGATTTCGGCTCGGGTTACTCCAACCTCTCCTATCTGGCGCGCATCCCCGCCGACGTGCTCAAGATCGACCAGTCCTTCGTGCGGCCATTGCAGGAACCGGGCGATGACGACTTCCTGCTCCGCCACGTGATCTCGATCGCCACGGGGCTGGGCTTCCGCGTCTGCGCCGAAGGCATCGAGACCGCCCACGCCTATGCCCACCTGCGCGAATTGGGCTGCGCCGAGGGCCAGGGCTATTACATGGCCCGCCCCATGCCGGCCGAGATGCTGTCGCAATGGTTGGACGCTCGCCCGAAAGCTTAGCCCACCGAACTTATGACCACAGGCGCGGCGCAGCCGCAGCGTGGCCCGAGTACGGCGCATTCCGGTAGGAATGCGACATAATCGGACATTGACATTCAGCTAATGGAGTCGCTTTATGCGCCCAGCAAGCTCCACTCGTTCATTTCGGCACCCATGCTCGTCTGCCAATGCAACATGATCACGTCCAAGGAGATCGAGGATATCGTCCTCGACCTTCTGAAAGCTGATCCGTGGCAATTGGTGGTTCCGGCCAAGGTCTATAACGAGCTTGACCGTCGCGCCAAATGCGGCGGTTGCGTGCCGAATGTGGTGGACATTATCGTCCGCGTCACCGAAAACTACCACTCGCAGCAAGCCCACCCGGCGGCGGATCTGGTTCACATCCAGACCGGCCTGGAGAAGCTCAAGAAACAGCAGAGTGGAGTACGTCGTGAAAGGCGAAGCACAAGTCATCGAGCGGCTTAACGAGGCCCTCTTCCTCGAACTTGGCGCAGTCAACCAGTACTGGGTCCATTATCGTCTTCTCGACGATTGGGGCTACAAGAAGCTGGCCACCAAGGAACGTGCTGAATCCATTGAAGAAATGCACCACGCCGATCGTTTGATCGAGCGCATTATTTTCCTGGAAGGTCATCCGAACCTGCAGCGCGTGGCGCCGTTGCGAATCGGCCAGACGATCAAGGAAGTGCTCGAGGCCGACCTGGCCGGCGAGTACGACGCCCGCGCCGCCTACAAGGCGAGCCGCGAGCTGTGCGAACAGCTTGGCGACTATGTTTCCAAGAACCTGTTCGAAGAATTGCTGACCGACGAGGAAGGCCATATCGACTTCCTCGAAACCCAGCTCGAACTGCTCGACAAGATCGGCGTCGAGAAGTACGGCCAGCTCAATTCAGCTTCGGCCGACGAAGCAGAATAGGCATCAGGCCACGAATTTGGAACCGCCCGATCCATCGATCGGGCGGTTTGTTTTGCGCTAGAGGTTGGCGGCGACCTCGATGAGGAAGGCGCCGGGGGTCATGCAATAGAAGCCGACGCTGCCAGTGGGGCCGCGCTTGTAGAACTGCACCTCGCCCGCTTCAACACCGGCAGCCAGCAATTCGACATGCTTGCTGCGCACCGCGGCCTCATCGGCGACGAAGAAGCCGATGTGGAAATTGCGCGAATAGCTGACGGTCTCGCCCTTGGCCGCGACCATCAGATTGAAGGTGAAGCCATGACCGTCGTCGAGGACGGCGAAGGCATTGTTGCGATTGGCCAAGAGCGAAAGGCCGAGAAAACGTTCGAAGAAGGCGACCGTGGCGCCGACATCGGCAACGGCCAGATTGGCGTGATTGAGTTTCATTTTTTGTCTTTCAAGAAATTGGGAAGAATGGGCGCGCGGAGCGGCGCCAGGCGGCGCGCGCGCATGCGGATCATCAAGGGGAAAGCGGTACACCGGGACCTCGACAAGCAAGACCATCCCGGAAACATTCCGAGACGAACTTGCCGTGGGTCACTTGCGCCTCCGGCGCAGGACAGATCCGCGAGGGGATCGGTAGACGCCGGACTTACCATACCGGCTTAGCTTTTCGGCTAGCAACGGCGTCTTACACCGCGCATTAATGCCGGGCAAGGAGAGACAACCATGACCTGGCACGCCGGCCGCCTGATCGACCACGTTCACCTGCGCGCGCAGAACTTCGTCAACACGCGCTATTTCTATGAGGCGGTGTTCGCCGTGCTTGGCATCAAGATCGAGCAATCCGGCAGCAACTGGTTTCAGGTCGATGAGCTGTTTGTCGATGCCGCCGACGCCAAGACCGTGCCCACCCATGTGCATCTGGCCTTCCAGGCCAAGGATCGGCAGATGGTCGACGCCTTTCACCGGGCCGCATTGGCGGCGGGTGGCACCGACAATGGCGCGCCCGGCGAGCGCCATTACCACCCCGGTTATTACGGCGCCTTCGTACTCGATCCCGATGGCAACAATATCGAGGCCGTATTCCATGGCCCGGTCCGCCGCTCGGCCGCTTCGGTGCGGATGGACCCTATCGTCGCTACTCCGGCCAAGGAATGAGCGTCAGCTCCGGCCAGATGGTCTTGGCACGCAGGCCCTTGGCAGTGTGCGACACCCTGTTGTCGAGTACCGGATTGGGCACCATGCGGAATGAGAACAAGTCATCGAGCCCGAAAGGCGCGACGATCGCCATTCTGCCATCGTCGTCAAGCCGGGCACCAACGGCATGCGTCTTGGATGCATAGCGCCCCAGCATCTCGGCCGACGATGTCAATGGACTGAACGGGCTGCCGAATTTCTGTTCGAACCACAAATGCACCCGCGCCTGATTGCGCACTTGCACCGGCACTGGCAGGCCGGCAAAGCGCTGGTCCAGCGCTTTGATCACCCGATCTTCGGCGTCCCAGCCCGTATCGCTGGCATCGAAGTAGAACACATCGATATCGTTGACCCCGGTCAGCGCCGGCCGGCTGGTCAGATAGTTCCAGACTTCGTTGTAGATAGCCCCGGCCACCAGCAGATGATCAGGCAGCGCCAGGGAGCGCAGCCCTTCAAGCACATCCATCAGCACCGGCTGGGCACGGATGATGGCTTCGAGCGCGCCGCGCTGCGTCTCAGCGGCTGCACCGGAAAATCGGAGATGGTCGGCGGCAGACATGCAATAGCCTCATGGTGAGCCCGTCGAACCACGAGGCGTGACACCATCTTGCCACGCCCTCGTCCTTCGACAAGCTCAGGATGAGAGCTATCAGCGGATTTCCACGCTTGAAGGGAGATCCATCACTTCTCGATCGGCTGGAACATCGCGTTCAGCTGGTCGACGATCTGGTCCATCGGCGCGATTGATTCAGGCAGCTGCTCCGGCGGGTCGGGGGCCACTGCCACATAGGGCACGCCGCTGGGAAAGGCGCCGAACATCTGGAAGAAGGCCACCATGTCGTCAAGGACAGGCATGCGCCAGCGCCATAGCGAGCCCATGGCGATCACCGGCTCCATATGTCCGAAGCCTTCGTAATAGCGGGTGGTGACCCAGACGCCGCTCTCCTGGAGCTTCTGGGCGAAACGCTCGGTATTCTGCATCCGCACGATGGGATCAGTCGTGCCGGTCGCCAGATACATGGGTGGCGTCTGGTTGGTGACGAGATTGATCGGCTGGGTGCCCTGCGGATTGGGCGCGGCGCCAAAAGCGTTCTGCACCTCGCCATATTCGAACGGATAGAAATCGTATGGCCCCGACAGCGCCGCAACCCCCAGGATCGGCATGGTCACGCCATACTCCCGCAGGAAGGACGGATCGAGCGACAGCATCACCGCATTATAGGCCCCCGCCGAGTGGCCGGCGAGGAACAGCCGGTTGGGATCGCCGCCATACTGGGCGATATTGTCCTGCACCCATTTGAGCGCGCTGGCGCTGTCTTCGAGGAATTCCGGATACTGCACCTCGGGCACGAGGCGATAGTCGGCGATGACAACGACGAAGCCGCGCGAGGCCAGGGCCCGACCAACGAACTGGTAGTCGCTGCGCTCACCCCGGTTCCAGCCGCCGCCATAGATGAAGAACACCACCGGCGCCGCCGCGCCACGCGCCTCGGGTGCGTAAACGTCGAGCTTGTGGCGCTGGCCATCGGCATAGGCGATGCCATCACCCACCTTGACCGTCCCGGCATCCATTGCCGCCGGCAGGTTGAACGGGTCCATCACCGATAGCGCGAAGGCAGGCACGGGGAGGATGGCAAGCGCCAAAAGCAATATCAATGCGCGGCGGAACGGCGAGATCAGTCTGGACATGGGCATATGGTTCTAATGGGGAGGCTGTTGCCTAGCGACCAAAACCGGGGATTTTGTGGCGCCCCGGAATGGGCGAGGGCAGGCGCCTCGAACGTGTGGAGACTGGCCTGCCCTCTACTTAAGCGGTAACAGGGTGCCCCCAACTGGTTAACGACAGGTTAACGCTTGAGCGTATCGAGCAGCCGTCCGGAAATGTAGCCGTCGGCGGGCAGGCCCATGCGGGTCTGGTAGGCCAGCACTGCCGCCCTGGTCTTGGGACCGATGACGCCGTCCGGCGAACCAACATCAAAACCGGCCCGGCCCAGCAGGGTCTGCAGTTCCGCCTTCTGCGCTTTGGTCAGCGCATAGTCGCCAGCCGGCCAAGGCGTCGCAAAGCCACCGCCGCCGATAATCCTGTCAGCCAGATGGCCGACGGCCAAGGCGTAGCTGTCGGAATTATTGTAGCGCTTGATCACATCAAAGTTAGGTAGCAACAGGAAGGTCGGGCCAGCGGCGCCGGCCGGCATGTAAAGCCGGCCCACATCGCTGGCGCGGGGGAAGGGTTTGCCGGAGACGCGCTGGATGCCCATGGCCTGCCACTGGCTCAGCGGCGCGCGCTCCATCTGCCGGGCGCGGGCGAAGTCGAAACCGTTGGGCAGCTTGACCTCATAGCCCCAGGTTTCGCCGGGGCGCCACTTGAAATTGTTGAGATAATTGGCGGTGGAGCCCAGCGCATCCTGCACTGAGTTCCAGATATCCTTGCGCCCGTCGCCATTGTAATCGACGGCATAAGCCATGAAGCTCGACGGCATGAACTGCGTATGCCCCATGGCACCGGCCCAGGAGCCAACCATGTTACCGGGGCTTACATGCCCATCGGACACAATGCGCAGGGCCGTCAGCAGCTCGCCACGGAAAAAGTCGGCGCGATAGCCGCCTTCGGTCAGCGTCGCCAGCGCATGGATGGTGTTCTCGCCGCCCATGAAGCCGCCGAAATTGGTTTCCATGCCCCAGATGGCGAGGACGATTTCGGGCTGCACGCCCCAGCGCTGCTGTGCCCCGCCAAGCGTCTGCGCCCATTCCCCGCGCATGGCTTGGCCCTTCGCCGCCTGCGCATTGGTGACGCGGCGGTCGACATACTGCTGCACCGTCTGGCTGAATTCCGGCTGCTTGCGCGTCAGCTCCATGATCTTGGGCATGTAATTGTAGCCGGCAAAGGCCGCCTCGAACGCCGATCGGCTGACGCCGCGCGCCTCGGCCAGTGGCCAGAGGCCGCGCACGAAATCGGCGCTATTGGCCAAAGCCGGTGCTACCGCGCCAAGGCTCAGTGCGCCGGCGATCGCCAGCGCCGCCAGGCGACGGAATAGGGAAGAGTTCTTGCCGACGACAAGGGTCATGACGGGCCTCGCGATACGCACTTACAAAGGTCACGAACGAACCTGCCGGCTCTGCCGGCCCTGCTCGCACGCGCAGCCTGTGCCGCAACAGGCGCGTATCACTATTTTAACCGATCAAATTAAGATCGCCTTAAGGCAACGGGCGCTGCCGATCACAAACGCTTCACTCGGCCAGCGCGGCCTCATCGAATGGCAGGGCCTTGTTGGAGCTGCGGACATAGGAGACGCGTTGCGTCGGCGTCGAGATGCCACGCTCGTCGAACAGGCGCATGACCAGCTCGGTATAGAGCCGGCCAGGGGCCCATTGCTTGCCCGCCAACGTTTTGACGCGCGCCCGCAGGCTCATCGAGGCCGGCGTGATCGCGATCAGCCCTTGCAGATCCAGATCGTCGAGGATGACGCTGCTGTGCTCGCTTTCCATCACCTTGGCGAAGGCATCGCGCATTGCCTGCTTGACCTCCTCGATGTCGCTGTCGCGCGCCACCTCGAACTCGGCCACGTAGAAGGAGAAGCCGCGCACCATATTGCTCACCTGGTCGACCGATGAGAACGGGATCAGGTGCACGGTGCCGGTCATGTCGCGAATGGTGACCGAGCGAATGGTGAGCTTTTCCACCACACCCGATTTGCCGGCCGCCTCCACCACGTCGCCCTCGTTCATGACATTCTCGAACTGGATGAAGATGCCGGTGATGATGTCCTGCACCAGCTTCTGAGCGCCAAACCCGATGGCGAGGCCGATGACCCCGGCGCCGGCCAGCAGCGGCGCGATATTGACCCCGATCTGGCCCAGAGCCAGCATCAATCCGAACACGGCCAGCGCCACGGTAAAGGCGTTCTTGAACAGGTTCAGCAGCGTCTTCTCACGCGACGTCGGCACATTGATTGTGTTGTTGAGCCGATATTCGACCCAGGACGAAACCGCCAGGTAGAGCAGGAAACAGAAGATGATGATGAGCGCTGCGGAAATCGTAGCACCAGCAACCTGCTGACCGTCATTGCTGCTGATCCAGCCGACAAAGTTGAACAGCGACCATGCCTGAGCAATTGCCAGCACCACCCCGGCGATCACGATCCAGCGGACAACCTGCATGACCGTCGGCACAAAAGCCTGGAGCCTCGTTTCAAGCAGCGGCAATCGCTGCTTGATATCCTCTGGCAGCCGCAAGCCGACACTCACAAAGCGGCGAATGAACCCGACGATGACGACACCCACCACGATCGCCACGACCGACTGGATGGTAGCCGCCAGCATGAAGGGCAGCGCCTGGTCCGGGTTGGCAAACCACACCACCAGCAGCGCCAGGAGATAGGCGATGGCGACCACATGCCAATAGCGCCCCAGTAGCAGCAGCAACTGGCCATAGCCGTCATTGCCGCGCCGTTCAGCCAGGCCCACCAGCCAGGTCCGAACATCGTTCTTGTTCTGCATCACCACGATGATGCCGATGATGACCGCCGTTGCCATGACCAGCACCTGCACCGCCGCCGCAATGCCGGGCGCTAAATTGGCGGCCAGCAATGGCGACACGAACAGGAAGGTGTAGCCGATGAGCGAAATGATCCGCGCCAGCCAGAACGACCAATAGGCCGCATTATCGTCGCTGACCGGAATGAGCCGCAGGGCCGCGAAGCGGGGCGACAGCGCCGTCCGCGCCACCAGCTTCACCATCTCGACCAGAAGGAATGCGTTGAGCAGCAACGATTGATTGATGCCCATGCGGCCCGGCGCGTCGCCCACAAAGGTCAGGGCCACGAAATAGCCGATGCCCCAGGCCAGCAGCACGCTACCGAGATCCACCAGCAATCCCCCGATGGCGCCGCCGATCCGCGCGATCCACCCACGTCCGGCCACCCGGCCGGCAATCTGCCGCTGCAAGGCGATGACAACAATACGCAGGGCCAGAAAGCTGCCAAACAGCGCCGCGCCCACCAGCACGACGCCGGCCGTCACGGTCAGAAACGCGCTGAGATCGGCATCTTGGGTCCCGCTCAATCCCTCCTGCAGATCGATGAATACCTGGCCGACAGAGCGCAAAGTCGCCGATGTGCCCTCTGCCGCCGCACGGGTATATTCGGCCAGCTGGCGGACGATGCTGAGATCGGCCGGCGCCTCTTCCGCAGGCGCCACGCTCGCGCTCCCCTGCTTCAGCCGCTCGATCAGCGCTGCCCGGGTTTCGTCATTCTCGATGATGCGAACCAACTCGTCGATGCTGGCATCGCTGCTCGTCGTCTCGGCGCTGGCGGCGGGTAGCAATGGCGATTGCGCCAGTACCGGTGCCGATGACAGCATGAGGGCGAAGAGCAGAATGAAGATTCGCATTGAATATTCCGACAGCTTGAACTGGACAAAGGTCGAAAACCGCACGGGCAAGACGACCACCCATGTGGATACGCTGGGGCGGTGACAAGGTTCAACCGCAGCGGCGCACTTTCGATCGAAAGGAAGACCTAATGGCCAATTATGATGGAATACAGGCTTGGGAGGCGCGGATCGCCGCTCTCTGGGCCGAGTTTGATGCGCTTTCGGGCGCCGATTTTCTGGCCCGTATGGTCGCACTGACCACGGAACGCCCACAGGGTGATGCACGCGCTGCGTTTGAACTGGCCTCCGCGGATGACTCGATCGGCGAAGAGGCATCGGCCGCGCCGCTTTATGAAGCAGCCATGCGTCTGGGCCTCGAGCCATCCTTGCGTCGCCAGGCGTCCATTCAACTGGCGAGCACGCTGCGCAATCTCGGCCGTGCCGATGAGGGCTTGGCTCTGCTGCACGCCGAGCGGCTTCAGGCCAGCGATGACCTCGACGACGCACTGGCGGTGTTTGAGTCCCTGCTCCTGGCCGATCTCGGCCGCGAGCGCGAAGGTCTCTCGCGCGCGCTCGGCGCGATGGCTGGCCACCTGCCGCGCTATCGTCGCTCCGTCACCAATTATGCCAAGGCCCTGCTGACCACAGCCGTCGGCTTCTCCGACGACGATCTCTTCCTTTTTGCCCGAGACGGTGCGCCGGAGCTGCCGGACACGACGGACCGTGGCCACATCACGCATGATGGCGCGCGGATCTGGTACGCCAGCCACGGAACTGGCCCTGCCGTTGTCCTCCTGCATGGCGGCCTCGGCCACGCCGGCAATTGGGGCTATCAGGTGCCGGCTTTGCTCGCCGCAGGGTACCGGACAGTTGCGATCGACAGCCGCGGCCACGGCCGCAGCACGCGTGACGATCGCCCCTATAGCTATGAACTGATGGCCGGCGATGTTCTCGCCGTTCTCGATCATCTGTCGATCGACCGGGCCGCTTTTGTTGGTTGGAGCGACGGCGCCTGCATAGCCCTTGTCCTCGCGGACATGGCTCCGGAGCGCGCCACCGGCGTGATGTTCTTTGCCTGCAATGTGGATGACACCGGTACCCTGCCCTTTGTCGGCACCCCGGTCATTGACCGCTGCTTTTCGCGTCACGGCAAGGACTATGCCGCCTTGTCTGCAACGCCAGACGATTTCGGCCCCTTCGTGGAAGCGGTCGGCGCCATGCAGCGGAGCCAGCCGAACTATGGCGCCGCCGATCTGGCCACGCTGTCGCGTCCCTTCACCATCGTCCAAGCCGAATTCGAGGAGTTCATCCGCCCCGAGCATGCGCGGTATCTCACCGCCACCATACCAAGCGCCAAGTTGGTCACCCTACCGGGCGTCAGCCACTTCGCTCCTCTGCAGCGCCCGGCGACCTTCAACGCTGCCGTGTTGGAGTTTTTGAAAGCGCAGAACTGACGCGCCCCAAAATCGGGCGACTTGACGCACGGACATTCAATACTTGCCTGACGGCACAGCCCGTTTAGCGAGTGCTAACAGCTCCATACGTACTATCAGGGACTATGGTCTCCTACGTACTGAACGTCCGTGCTGAGCAACTCGATGTCGAGCGCGGCGCGATCCGCCTGCGTCGGTTCAGCCTGCGAGCCGCCTTGGATGCTGCAGGACATGACGCATTGCTCTTCGCATCACGAGGCGAGAATGTGCGCGGCTACTATGGCACCGCCATGTTGGGGGAGGCCGTGCCTGATGCCTCGGACCGAGGCTCTTATTGGCTGCCATTGCACGATCAAAGGTTTCTAGACCGCGCAATCACCCTGCACGAGCTTCGCGCCTTAGGGGCAGGAGAGATGCCCTTCTACACCTATTCCCACCCGATCCGGCTCGTCGCCGAGGAGCACTACCGAGGGCTGGCGACCCTCGGCGCCATTGCAAATGGCTTCGGTGAACAGGAAGCCCAACGTTTCGAGCCATCGCCATTGCCTCGCGTGACCCTCAAGCCAGTCCGATACCGAGAGCTCCGTTTTGAGATGATCGATGTATACGGGCCGCGATGCGCCTTCATCCGCTGTAGTTTTCCGAGCTTGAACGGCTTGGCATTTGGAACCGACGTTGGGCATCTGTGGCCGCGTTCGGCGGGTGGGCCGGAGAGCATTCAGAACGTGCTGCCAATGAGCAAGGACGTAAACAATCAATGGGACCAGGGCCTGATCAGCCTTACCAACAGCGGCGATCTGCTCATTGCCAGACAAGCGGGGCGGGACACCCGAGCACTGTTTGCCAATTTCGAGCGCATCGAATTTCCCAGAAATGTTCAGTTCTGGCCCGACGCCAGATATCTCGAACGTCACCGCGATGAGATCTTCGAAAAGGGTCCGAAGTGGCTACCCCTCGCGGATAGCAGCTTCCGGTTGTGACCGCAGCTGTGCTTGCGGAAGCCAAATGGCGTTCCGGCTGCTCGCCCCCCCTGCCCTGAGGCAGAACACGTAGGGCCGCGGCAAGCCCAGAACGCAAAAACCCCTCACTGTTTCCAGTGAGGGGTCTTCATATTTCGTTTCGACATCATAAAGAGATCATACGTTTTTGGCAGACCTTGCAGCGACCTACTCTCCCAAGCCTTGAGACTTAGTACCATTGGCGCGGAGGAATTTGACGGTCGAGTTCGGGATGGGATCGGGTCTTGGGCTCCTCGCAAAAACCACAAGGTCAGCGAAAAACGTATGAGTGAATTCTGGTTTTGTTATTCGGACATTGCTTTCCCATGCAAGAAGCAATGTCTGGTGTATTTCTGAACCGATCGTATTTCACAGTCTATGCGGACATAGATTAATGAGAACGATCAAGCCAATCGAGCTATTAGTACCGGTAAGCTTCACATATTGCTACGCTTCCACACCCGGCCTATCGACGTGGTGGTCTTCCACGGCTCTCAAGGGAATACTAGTTTTGAAGGAGGCTTCCTGCTTAGATGCTTTCAGCAGTTATCCCGTCCGAACTTAGCTACCCTGCAATGCGGCTGGCGCCACAACAGGTCCACCAGAGGTTCGTCCAACCCGGTCCTCTCGTACTAGGGTCAGCTCTTCTCAATATTCCTACACCCACGGCAGATAGGGACCGAACTGTCTCACGACGTTCTAAACCCAGCTCACGTACCACTTTAAATGGCGAACAGCCATACCCTTGGGACCTGCTCCAGCCCCAGGATGTGATGAGCCGACATCGAGGT